>NZ_LNAM01000148.1 GCF_001461035.1 Acetivibrio ethanolgignens
AAGTATATCAGATATAGGAAGAAGATTTAAGAACGCTATGTTTTGAAGCACTTACATATCAAATGGAATAAAACCATCAGAAGCATATAAAAATACGATGGTTAATTGTTCAAAGGCGGCAAAACAAGAAGCTGTTGCTATTGCAAAAGGAAATTCTACACTACAAGAAGCAGAACAAGCGCTTAATTCAGCAGAAAGTTCTACTATTGGATTAACAATTGCTCAGACAGCTTTAAATGCAGTTATTGGGCTAGGTGTTGGATTATTGATTAATCTTGCGGTAAAAGGAATTTCTAAGGTAATAAATTATCAACAAGATTTAATAGATAAATCAGAAGAAGCTATTAGTGCTTTTGAAGAGTCGAGAGATTCATTAAGTAATAACAAACAAACGATTGACAATATATCATCTGATTACGCAAAATTAGCACAAGGCGTAGACAGTTTGGGAAGAAATATATCTCTAAATACAGAAGAATATTCAAGATATAATGAAATTGTAAACAAAATAGCAGATATGTTTCCTCAAATGGTTCAAGGTTATACAGATGAAGGAAATGCAATTATTGCAAATAAAGGCAATGTAGAAGAATTAACAAGAGCATATGAAGAGCAAAAGAAAGCATATCAAGATTTAGTTATAACAAAAAGTGCCGAAACATTTGACGGATATAAAGCTAAAGTTGTAGAAACATCTTTACCAGAAAAATTAAAAGGTAAGAGAGGTACTTATGCTTATTCTGAACAGAAAAAGTATATTGATGAATTAATCGAAAGTTTAGAAAAAGGTCAAGAAGCCTTTGAAGATTTTTATAGTAATCAGTATATTGGAAACAGTGATATTTATAGTGTACTGTATAGTGCAACCAAGACCGCAGGTATTGATTGGGGCGGTATAATGAATACTGATGAAAGATACGATCAGATAAAAACTCAAATGACAAAACTGTATGCGTATCAAAGACAGTTGGTTTCAAATATAAATACCGAGACTGCAAAAATCAAACCAATAATGAGTGCTTATTTAGAGCAGTCATATGATTATCAATCTTTAGATTCTAATGTACAAGATGTTGTTAGTCAAATTATAGGTCAATTTGATTCAGAGTTTTATATGCAGTTTGATAATGAAACTGATATGGCATCTTGGGTCACTGAAAATATTGTGAATAAATTTAAAGGTGTTGATGGTAAAAAAGTTGCTGATGCCTTTAAAAATGCTATTAATTTGAAGACAAAATTACAAAATGGTGAAATATCACTTGATGAATATTTGTCTGCTATAAGTGAGTTTAAAACTCTTATTGATGGCTTTGATAATAGCACGAAAAAATCTGTTGAGTTAATTTTTAATGTAAATTCTTCAAACGGATTAAGCACGGATACTATGGTCAATAATGTCAAAGATAAGTTACAAGATGAATTTGATGACAAAGTTGGCACTCTTACCATTGATGACTTAGAGATTGCTGCGAATTTGGAAATTCCAGAAGGTACTCTTCTAACTTGGGATGAACTTATTAGCAAGATTAAAGAAGTTCAAAGTTCAACATTAAACAATGAAACGGACATTTCCTATACAGAACAACTTTCCCAAGTCCAAGCACTCTCCAAAGGTCTTGACCAACTCGGTAAAATCTATACGGATGTACAAAATAAAGAAGATTTTGACTGGTCATCCATCTTAAATAATAAAGATTTTGAAGAAACATTTGGCAATATGCAGAATGTTAACGGCGAATATAAAAATGCCTACGAAGACTTTATTCAAACAGTTTCTAATTCTCCAAATGACATTAATGCTTGTCAAACAGCATTTGATAATCTTGCAACTGCCTATATCAATAATTCAGGTGTATTAGATAATCTCACAGAAGAAACAAAGGCTTCTACTATTGCTATGCTTGAACAAATGGGTATTGCAAATGCTGATGAGGTTGTCACTGCAAAGTTAGCAGCTCAAGAATTAAAGCTGAAACTAAATATGGAAGGCACTACAGATGAGATTTCCAAACAGATTTCAGATTTAATAAATCATGGTGAAGCTTCAGGTATTGCTGCATCTGCCCTATTTGATTTGGTTACACAGGTAAAGGTTTTTAATACCACTGGTTTAAGCGTAACAGACAGAGTTAAAGAATTAGAAAAACTTGCTACGGCATTTGGTATTGCTACTGATTCAGCTAGTGATTATTGGACAGTAGAAAGACAACTTGCATATGCTAAAAGCAAAGGAATTTCAGAAGAACAATTTCTTGCAAATACAACTTCTAAATATCAAAATGCAATTCAAGAAAAGTTTGGCTCTATTTCTGCCAAATATACTAGCGGATTAACTACAAATAAAAACTCTGGTTCATCTTCATCATCCAAGGATACTAAACAGCCTATTGATTGGATTTCCCGTAAATTTGACATTCTTGCCAAGCAATTAGACGTAATCAAAAAGAAAGCATCCGAGGTTTATTCCACATTTAAAAACCAAAATAAACAGTTAGACCTTGCTATTGAAAACATTGAGAGTCAGATTACTTTATATAAGAAAGCATATACAGCTTATATGAAACAGGCTGATTCCGTTGGTTTATCCGCTTCTCTTAAAAAGAAAGTTCAAAATGGTTCAATGAATGTAAGTGAGTATTCTGGTACAATTGCTGACAAAATACAGGAATACCAGAAATATTATGACCTTGCACAAGATACACTAAAGACTATCACTGAACTTAAATTGGAAGAAAAGGAACTTGCAAGTCAAAAACTTTCCAATATCACAGACGATTACGATAGAAAGAAATCTTATCAAGAAGCACTTGCTAATCTTCGTGAAGCGAAAGCAGGTGATAATCTCACTGAAAAAGATTATAACTATCTCATCAAAAAGCAAAATCATATCAAAGCAAATTTACAGAAAGAACAAAAAGCCTTAGAGGATGAGTTCAATGCTTTGGTGAAAAATGGAACGATTAAAAAATATTCCGATGCTTGGTATGAATGGAAAGAAAAAATCGTTGGTGTCAAAGTTGAAATCGAAGATTGTAATAACGAAATCGAAGATTTAGCAGAAAATATCATTGATATAAGATGGGAGAAATTCGACAAAGCTATTGAAAAACTTGATACCATTGGCGATAAGTTAAGTAAAATCAAGAATTTCTTCGATGGTGATTTATTTGACGGTACTTCTATCACTAAAACTGGATTGGCTAACGTAGCACTTGGGTTCGCTGATATGGCTAATGAAAAACAGAAATTAGTCAACTATCAGGCTGAGAAGAATAGATTGAATACTATGCTGAGTGATAATAATCTTACATCAGCAGAAAGAGAAAAATACGAAAAAAGACTGAAAGAGATTGAGAAACTTGAAATTGAATCCGCTTTAAATATCAAAAATGCAAGACAGTCTATTATTGACATCTACATTCAGTCTATTGAAGAAGAAACTAAAGCCATGGAGGATTTGACGACCGCAAAGAAATCGGAACTCCAAGCCGAAGTTGCACTCCATAATTATAGATCAAAAATTGCCGACAAAGAAGAAGATATTGCTATTCTTCAGAAAAAGATTGCTGAATTATCCAAATCTACTGACCGTAAAGATATTGCTATGCGGTTAGAATTAGAGGAAGAACTTAAAGAAGCAAAAGAAGATTTAGCTGAAGAACAATATCAGCATGATATAGACCAACAGCAAGAAGCATTAGATGAGGAATTATCCGATTTTGAAAAAATGCAAGACCAAAAGATTAAGGATGTTAAAAATAATCTTGATACTCAAGAGAAAATCCTTAACAAATACTTCTCTGACGTAAAATCTGGTTGGACAACTATGATTGATTATATGAGGGGGTATGGTAATCAATTTGGTGTAGATATGACTTCTACTCTTACCAATCTGTTAGAAAGTGCGAAGAGCTTGACTGAATTTATGGATATTAACCCAAATGTAGATTATAGCACTAAACATGTAAATAAAAATCAGACTGATATTCCTATTAGAGACATAGGAATTGGTGCTGTAGTTGGGGCAGGTACAGCAATAGTCAGCGGTAGCGGGAATTCTTCAACAGGCAAAAAGAAAGATACTTCTGGTGACAAAGATGTTGTTTCCAAAGAAAAGGCATCTACCTTGCCTGGTACTATTAAATATGGTGATAGTGGTAAAAACGTAACTGTTTTACAAAAGGCATTAAAGGCACTCGGATTTAGTGTTGGTTCTACTGGTGTTGATGGTAAGTTTGGTTCAAATACATTGGCTGCTGTTAAATCATTCCAAAAGAGTACAAAGGTTAGAGGTGGAGTTATTACGGCTGATGGTATTGTTGGTACAAATACCAAGAAGAAATTCAAGGCTAATAATTATCGAAAAGGTGTAAAAGATTTAAAAGAAAATCAGTTGGCACTTACACAGGAAGATGGAACTGAAATCGTCCTTAGACCGTCTGAAGGTATTTTAACTCCTTTACAAAAAGGTGATAGCGTTCTTACTTCTGCCCAAACAGATAATCTTATCGCATTGAGTAAAATGACACCTGTAGATATGTCAAAGTTATGGAATATCAATACCAATATTCCATCATTCTCCAATATTCAAACAAAAGAAAGTCCTGTTGTTATTGAACACTTGGATGCTTCTGTTAATTTAAGTGGAATTACTAGGGATGAAATTAATAAGACAATACTTGAAGAATGCAATAAAGTGCCTGATAAGATTGCAAAGGCAGTTTATAGAGGTGGATATAACAGATAATGTATGTTTTTGAGAGGGTGGTTTTTTTACTGCCCTCTTTTATTTATAGGAGGTGAGAAAAATTTTCGATAGATTTATTTTTGATGGAAAATCCAGTGATGTATATGATGTAGTTGCCGTATTTTTTGACAGAAAGCCAGATACATCTTATTCTGCTGGTTTAAAAACAGATTTATCTACATTCGCAAATAAGGCTACTGGTACTTTTGATATCGTAGAGCAAAACTACTCTGAACCAATGAAGTTTACTCTGCAAATCGTTAATAAGGATTTTACCGATTTTGATACTATCAAAGAAAGAGAAATCAAAAAATGGTTATGTAAAAGAGGGAAATATTGTTGGTTTAGCATAGAAACAGAAGGATATGAAAATATTCAATGGCAAATCAATATATCTAACCCAAAAGTTTTATATGTTGGCAGAGTAGTCGGTATGGAATTTGAATGTACTGCTAATGCCCCATTTGGTTACTCTCCTCTTATCACAAGGAAATTTGAAATTACAGATAATAATAAGTCTGCAAGTATACATGTTAATACAGATGAAGATGATTATATATATCCTCATATAGAAATTTCAATGATTGGGTATGGAAACTTGTCTATAATCAACAGTACAGAAATTGAGCATAGGGATTTTTTATTAAATAATGTGACATCTAACGAAGTTATTACCATTGATAATTCACTTCCTATTATTGGCTCTTCTCAAAACGGTCACAATATTTATTCTGATGCTCAAATAGAAGAAAGTTCAGATGATATTTATACGGTTATGACTGTAAGCGGTGGTGATTATGACGGAAATCCTTTGCAAATCACCGATGTAAACCCTACAGGTACGAGTTATATATGTAACTTTAACTATTATTATCCTTGGTTTAGTGACGAGTTAAAAGTAAAGATAACAGAGTTTAACAAAGCTTGTGCTAAGAGGAAAGGCGGTTATACTACTGCCATATCTACATTAAAAGAATTAATGTTGAAATTAGAGGATATCAATAATCGTGTTCCCAAAACAGAACATAGCACTGATTGGTCTGAATATGGTGTTATAGAATTACAGTCAGAGTTTAATTATTACAATCAAAAAATGTCTGTTTACTTAGATGGACAGAATGAATCTAAGCGTATGGAATATTATAATATCCTATATGGTACAAATGGTATTCAGAATGCTCTTACACAAAGAAAAAGTGAATATGCTGCAAAGGAAGCTGAAATTGCACATCAGCAAGAAATAATTAATAATTATGTCCTCAACATGGAAGAATTTCTTGGCAATGAATTATATAAAGAATTATCTTCCTATTTTTATTATACAACATTTACCGATGATACATTCGTTGCTACTCGTGCTATGGATGATTCTGAAATTCTTGAAATGAAATTGGCATTGTTAGAAGAAGCTGAAAGAAAACTCGCAGAGGTGTCTCACCCTTCTTATACAATGACAATTGACAGTGAGAATTTTCTTGCTTTGCCAAAGTATAAAGAATATGCAGAACAGTTATCATTAGGCTGTATGGTATCAGTCGAGTTTGAAGAAGATGAAATTATCACGCCAAGACTACTTAAAATAAGTATTGATTGGGAGGATTTAAAGAATTTTACTCTTACATTCAGCAGTAAAACAAAACTGGACGATGGATTAATACAGTTAGAAGAAATACATAAGCAGATTAATACTACAGTTACTTCACAAATCTTATCAGGTATTGGTTGGGACGCTGCTAAGAATCAAATAACACCAGTTAATGAGTTCATGAATAGTGCCTTAGATGCTTCAAAAAATGCGTTGTTTTCTGGTAAGAATCAGGAAGTTATTACAGACGGTTCTGGTATGAGACTCCGTAAATGGGTGGATGAGTTAAATAATTACAGCCCAAATCAGATGTGGGAAACTAATAATGGCATATACCTTACAGATAGTGCTTGGGAAAGTGTAAATGTTGCTATTGGTGAATTGAATATAGGGAAAGATACAAAAGGCAATGATATTACTATGTATGGTATTGCTGCTCCTCTTCTACTTGGCAAGATGACTATTTCTGAATCTTTATATATTATGAACCAAAATAACAGCTTCAGTATTAATAATGACGGACTTCTTGCATTAAGTCAGAATAAAAATACCGCTATCAAGATTAATCCTAATAACAACAGTGGCTTAATTGAAATTGTTAAAGGATATGGTACTTCTTCTGCGAAGAGTGTTTTCTATACTGATTCAAGTGGTAATTTGAATTTGACAGGAACTATAAATGCTAATAGTGGAACTATCGGAGGATGGACTATTGATTCTAACGGATTAAGTGGCGGGGGAACTATTAGTGGGGGAGAAATTACTGGTTCTATGCTTTTTTCACAGAATTACTTTTTGAGAGATGCGGAAGGAAAGCTCATTTATGACAGCTCTCATAGACCGAAAAAGAGTGGAATGGGTACCATGGTTAACCTGGAAACCGGATACAGTGTATTTTCGGGGAAATACCGTTATGCATGGCTGGATGAGGATGAGGAAGAGCATGATGCTTCTATAACGATGGACAACGGAAGGATACGAATACGGGATGAGAATGAGAGTGGAAGCCTTTATTATTCGTATGAAGGCATATCCACAACGAAGGATGGAAATGAAGCCTCTGGAATTATTGACTTTAAATCCAAAGTATTTGGAGAGTCAAAAAAGGGAAATGTTTATAAAGGGATTACAATTAAAACAAGAAACAGCCCACTTGGGCTAATATCGGATGGAAATCATGTGATTGTAAGCCCGAATAAAAACCAAGCCTTATATGACCCATCGGATAAAAATATGTTCGATAAGTTCACCTTTGCTACAAGGAACCGGTTTGACACAAATGCAAAGGGCGAGATTGATTATGGGAAAAAAATCAGTGACGGAGGCGGTATCCTTTATTATGGCAAGAGGAAATATAACGAGTCAGAGGACAGGTATGAGCACTCGGTAGGGTTGGAGCTTTCCACAGAAAGCACGGTATATATCGTGGATGGTCTTGGCAGGCGTGGAGAAGGTTACCTGGTTGCAAAAAACATTCCAAAGCCGGTAAAATCAATGAGCGTATCGGATAAAGAGTTTTCTTTCGAAACGAAGGATGGAACCGGAACCTATGCCCTGACCAAGGACAGCTCTGGAAGGATTACAAAAATGGACGATGGAAACGGGAATACCATAAAGATAACCTGGAGGTGATTATTTTTGACAAGACAGGAGGAAATCGCTTTCCAAAATGGTCTACTGTGCGGTATGGCTGCAAAGGGAGGTATCGCTGTTCCGATTAAATCAGGAGGCGGTGAAACAAAGAATTCAGGAATATTTAAAATAGAGGACATGGGATACGGAGGTGGTATATCTCCAATAAAATGTGTTGTTTTAAAAACAAAGCTGTATCCTTGTATACAGGGTGCGTATGTGTTGGAATTTAAGCTACCGCAATATGGGCAGATGGAAAGCAATTTGTTTCAGTTTGAAAGGATGGATGAAGAATGAAATATGATGTTGTGACATTTAAACGAAAAGATGGTGAGTACGGAGAAACAATATACCAATTAGCAGATTATCTAGTGAGCCTAAATATCGGTTTTAAAATTGTAAAAAAAGAGGATGACGGTAGGTATTGTAAATGTATATTGCAAAGGGGAGATAGTCCTTTTTGTTTATTATTTGAAAAAAGAAAGAGTAATTCTGATGTGGAATGTAGTTTTAGAAGAAACCCAGAAGGATCAGGATCTGGTTATAGTTATAAAAGATTTGAACATAGTTTATCGTATTCATTATCTTTTCACTATATATATGATGATGATACATTTCTTTTTGCTATTAGGGATTATGATTACAGGAAATGGATGGGTGACGCTTATGGATTTTCAAAATTAACAAATTTGATTACAGGAAAAGAGAAACATTGTCTTTTGTATAGGAATTCAATTTACTCAGAAGACGATGAAAATATTGGTATTGTCGAAAGGTCATGCACAATTTCTGAAGGCTATAATGACTATATCATGCTGAATAGCCCATTATTCACTGTAAATAATAATTATATTCTCCCATACAAAATAAATGGTCTTTACTGTATAGTAAAAAGCTGGAAAGATATGCCAAACGGATTATACAAGGTAAATGGGAAGGTTGGATTTCTTTGCGACAATCTTTTCTTCATTGATTTATAGGAGGGCGAGAAATGAGTACATACAGATATGAAAAAGAAACTATCCATAACATCCTACAGCTGCTTCAGGAGCTGGAAATCAAAGGCTTCAAAAATGCCGGGCTGTTATTTTCAGCCTCGGAAATGCTAAGAAATCCTTTAGAGGAGGTGGAAGAACATGATAAAGTAGGAGCATAAAGAAATCACAGGAGAGATTATGACAGGAAAGAAGCCTAAGGGCTTCTTTTTTCATGGGAAAGACATAAGCTTGTGTTAGATAATTATTGGTACAATTATAGGACAGTTGAGATTAGTTTCTCTTCTGTCCTATTTTTTTACGTTTTATCTTTATGTATTATACCCATTTAGGGAAATTATATATAGGAATCATTGCAGTTTTATGATTTATTTTCATTATATCTTGCATAGGTTTGATATCTTCCATTGTAATAATCTTATCTGCATCACTATTTTCTTTTATAAACTGTACGCAATCTATTTTTCCAGTTTTCGATATACTGTTATATAATAAATATGTTTGTTTCGTATCAAATACTATTTTATCTTTTGTAATCATAATTTGCTCCTTTTATCTTGTTATGTGAACATTTGTTTGGTTTGATAAGATTATATTATCAAACTTATGTTTATTTGTCAATATGAAAGGAGCAAATTAAAACTAATGTTGTGTTTTAAAATAAATAAGGGTAGTTGAGAATTATTTCTCTTCTACCATTATTTTTTACGACACCAACTTTTGTTCTTCTATATGCACTTTAATTATGCTTACAGCTTCTTCTGGCGTTATATGAGCCGTTTTTAGAAGTTGGTTGATACATTCCATGTCTCTTTCATTTTTGTCCTTATATAAGGCTTCTAGCTCGTTTGTTTCATTTTTTATTCTTTGTTGCAATGAGGAAATTAATTTTTCCTTTTCTTTTATTCTATCCTCAATAGATTTTCTTTGACCTCTTGCCATAATGCCTCCTGATACTTTATGATTATATATATTATAAGTATATGGACAAGATGGTAAATTTATACATATTTTTGTTGTACTGCAAAACTGTATGTGATATAATACTTTTTGTATTTAGAGTAATGGATTTTTGTGTTATACTCACCAAATTCCATTAAAATAGGTATCACCATTCCTTCTCTCAATTGTCTGGTGATACCTATTTTTTTATATTTTAAAATGTGTTAAATTCGTTTCAAATTACTGTCTATCATTTTTATTTGACCCCAATTTTGACCCCAATTATTTTGGTCTGATATGGTCTAGAACGGTCTGAAATGACTATTTTTAACATTTTGCTCATATAGAAGTGCCGAAAATCCAGCATTTCCAACACTTCTAGCATATGGAGCTGAGGGGAATCGAACCCCTGTCCGAAAATCTATCCACCTGAGTATCTCCTATCACAGTCAGTTATTTGACATTCCCTCCACGGACCGGCAACTGACAGCCTGCCTGCTTCAGTAGATTCATAATACGCCTATATACTCAAATCTTTGTATACATCGTTTCCTGCAGAGTCGATGCCCTATTCCGACGTGCAGGTCCGCCGGATAGAACAGCTGCCATTAGGCAGCGTATGCTAAATTATCTTCAGCGTTTATATTTAATTCCAAGTTTTAACGTGGTCCTGGTCCACGGATAGCTGCTCGGGTTTCAAAATCCCCGTCGAAACCAGTACAACCCCCTGGTTTATCATCTGCCCATTTAGGCAAAATTATTTTAACATACCTTGCTTACTTCGTCAATACAGATTCTTCACCTTAAATTCCTTTTCTGCTTCACGCCGCTGGTCTTTTTTTGCAATATCCTGGCGTTTATCATACAGCTTCTTTCCTTTGGCAAGACCAATGGACAGCTTTACAAGCTCTCCCTTAAAATAGATCTCCAGCGGCACAATCGTATAGCCCTTTTGTGCCATCTGACCAGCCAGCTTGTTGATTTCATACTTATGAAGCAGAAGCTTCTTTACCCGCAGCGGATCCTTATTAAAAATATTTCCCTTTTCATAAGGACTGATGTGCATATTGTAAATATAAACCTCTCCGTTTTCAATACGGATAAAGGATTCCTTTACACTGCATTTTCCCATCCGCAGAGATTTTACCTCTGTACCATGCAAGGAAATACCTGCCTCATAGGTATCCTCAATAAAATAGTCAAATCTTGCCTTTTTATTGTTGGCAATCAGCCGTTTTGTCTCTTTTCCCATGTGTTTATCCTCCTCAGATTTCTGGCGGTCTGCCTAAAATCTGCAAAATCAATCTACTTATACTATTCCTCTGCCGGAATAAAATCAATGGTTTTCAGTATCCTGTCAACGCTATCCACCTCTACTAAAATCCGTTCTCCCAGCTTATAGGTTTTTCTTGTATGCTCTCCTATCATAACATAATTTTCTTCATCGTAGTAGAAATAATCGCCGGGAAGATTCGTCACACGAATCATACCTTCGACAGTATTCGGAAGCTCCACATAGATGCCCCAAGTCGTAAGACCAGATATGACGCCTTCAAAAACCTCACCAATAAACTGTTTCATATATTCTGCTTTTTTAAGCTTCTCTACTTCTCTCTCAGCCTCATCAGCCCGGCGTTCCATCATACTGGAGCGAGTCGCTACCTCTGGAAGAATTTTTGCATAATGCTCCCTCCGCTTTTCGGTAATACCTCGCCGCAAATTTTCCTTGATAATCCGATGAATCTGAAGGTCCGGATACCGGCGGATTGGCGAAGTAAAATGACAGTAATATTTGGTTGCCAGACCAAAATGACCGTCGTTATCCGTCGTGTATTTTGCCTGCTTCATAGAGCGTAGGGTCAGTCGGCTGATTAAAGCCTCCTCCGGCGTTCCATCAATTTTTTCCATCAGCTTCTGCAGCTCCTTCGGATGAATCTCATCCTGAGAAATACGGATGCTGTAGCCAAAATTATTGATAAAAATGCCCAGCTTTTCAATCTTATCCGAATCCGGGTAATCGTGGGTACGATATACAAAAGGCAGTTCCTGCCAGAAATAGTCCTCTGCTACCGTTTCATTAGCAATCAGCATAAAATCCTCAATAATCTTGGTTGCCTTATTCCGCTCGTATGGCTGGATGTCCGTTGGACACCCCTTGTCATCCAGATAAATCTTACTCTCCGGGAAATCAAAATCAATAGAGCCTCTCTGATGACGCTTTTTCCGCAAAATATCTGCCAGTTCCTCCATCAGAAGAAACATCGGAACCAGCTCCTTATATTCCTCACACTCTGCCGGATCCTTATCCTCAATAATCTTCTTTACGCTGGTATAAGACATTCTTCGACTCACCCGCACTACAGACTCTGCAATCCTATGGCTTACTACCGTTCCCTTTTCATCAATATCCATAAAACAACTTAAAGCCAGGCGGTCTACTCCTGCATTCAAAGAACAGATACCGTTGGAAAGCTTGTGAGGAAGCATAGGAATAACACGATCTACCAGGTATACACTGGTACCACGCTTTAATGCTTCTTTGTCTAATGGTGTGTTTTCCTGAACATAGTGAGATACATCTGCAATGTGTACACCAAGATGATAGATTCCGTCCTCCTTTGTCAGGGTAATCGCATCATCCAAATCCTTGGCATCCTCTCCATCGATTGTCACCATCTGCCAATCACGAATATCACAGCGTCCGGCAATGTCAAAGGAATCTACTTCTTCTTTCACCTTTTCCACCTGCTTCATAACCTCAGCCGGATATTCCTCTGGCAGTCCAAAGGCCTTAATAATTGACATAATATCTACACCTGGATCATTGACATGTCCCAAAATTTCAACAATTTTTCCTTCGGGACTCTTCTGGCTGCTTCCATAACTAATAAGCTGTGCAACTACCTTATGACCGGTCACAGCCCCTTTTGTATGCTCCTTTGGAATAAAAATATCTGTTCCCAGCTTCTGATTATCCGGAACAACAAAGCCAAAATTCTTGCTTTTATGAAAGGTACCGACTACCATATCCGTACCACGCTCCAAAATAGTCAGCACCCGGCCTTCCTTTCGTTTTCCCGTCTTTTCCGCATAAATCTCTATCTGCACCGTATCCCCGTGCATTGCTCCTTTAGAAGCATCCTCCGGGATAAAAATATCCTCCTTTTCACCTTCAACAGTAACAAAACCAAAGCCCTTCGCCGTACCAGAAAAAAGTCCTCTCTTTACGTTGCCTGCAGCCGGGCGAATTAACCCACGGCTGTCAATCTGGATACGACCTTCCGCCACCAGAGTATCTATTACCTGGCGAAAATCCTCCTTATCCCTTTTTGGAACCTGCAAAATTCCCGCCATTTCCTTAAACTTCACCGGAATATATTCCTCGGAAGCAATATAATCAAATATCATTTCCTTTTTCTGATTTAAAATTTCCTTTTCTAACATACATCTCCTTATACTGTATACCATGTTCTTATAATTTCATGATTTCCTTTGTACCCTACTTATAGTATACCCGTATTTTCCCCTCACTGCAATTCATTTATTCAAAAGAATTTGCAAAGCCATTTTCCGTTTTCCGTGTAACGTAAAACAGGCTGTCGCAGTATAGCAACAGCCTGTCCTCATCTTTTTTACCAGTTCAGATTTAAAACAACAGAAAGCACAATAAATGCTACTGCCAGGAACTTTGTGGACTTCTCTAAAGCCCCCTCCATAGAACGTCCTTTGTTCTTGCCCCAGTAGGTATCAGCGGCACCGCTGATCGCACCGGTAAGTCCGGCCTGCTTTCCTTCCTGCATTAAAACAATAACGGTCAATGCTACACAAATGATAATATATACAATTGTAACGATTGTTCTTAAAATATCCATCGTTTCACCTCCTAAGCATCGGTCTCGTTTTCCCGAGTACACTCATAGAGTTTATTTTAACATACATCATCTGAGATTGCAAGTTATTTCTTTATCAGCAGGGATTCTCCTGTCATCTCTGCCGGCTTTTCCATACCCATCATTTCAATCAGTGTAGGTACGATATCTGCCAGGCGGCCACCCTCGCGAAGTGTGTAGGCTTTATCATAATTTACAAGGATGAATGGTACAGGATTCGTCGTATGAGCTGTAAATGGTTCTCCTGTCTCATAGTCAATCAACTGCTCTGCATTTCCGTGGTCTGCACAGATAAACATCTGTCCATCAACCTCAAGTAAAGCCTCGTATGCCTTTCCGACACATTCATCTACAGCCTCAACAGCCTTCACTGCAGCAGTCTCAACTCCGGTATGCCCTACCATATCCGGATTAGCAAAGTTAATAATGATAACATCATATTTATCGGATTTGATTGCGTTGACCAGATTATCTGCCACCTGATAAGCACTCATCTCCGGTTGTAAATCGTAAGTCGCAACCTTTGGAGAATTTACAAGAATTCTCTCTTCTCCTTCGTTTGGAGCCTCAACACCACCATTAAAGAAGAAGGTAACATGAGCATATTTCTCTGTCTCAGCGGTACGCAGCTGCTTTAAACCATGAGCTGCTAAAAACTCACCAAAGGTATTCTTAATTTCTACCTTATGGAAGGCTACCAGCTTATTTGGAATTGTAACATCATACTCTGTGAAAGCGACATAGGTTGTTTTAATTCTACCTTCTTTTCTCTCAAAGCCTGTGAAGTCCTCGGCACAGAAAGCTCTGGTAATCTCTCTCGCACGGTCTGGACGGAAGTTAAAGAAAATAACAGAATCATTATTCTTTACGGTAGCAACCGGCTGTCCATTTTCGGTAATAACAGTAGGAAGCACAAATTCATCGGTTACATCTGCATCATAGGACTTCTGAACTGCTAAAGCAGCATCCTCTGCCTGTTCACCAACACCCTCTGTCATTGCCAGATAAGCCTTTTCTACACGCTCCCAGCGGTTATCTCTATCCATAACATAATAACGTCCGATTACCGTAGCAATCTTGCCTACACCCAGCTCCTTCATCTTAGCCTGTGCTTCCTCAATAAAGCCCTTACCAGAGGTAGGTGCTGTATCTCTACCATCTAAAAATGCATGAAGGTATACATTTTTAAGACCTTCCCTTCTGGCAAGCTCCAAAACACCATACATATGGGTATTGTGGCTATGTACGCCACCGTCAGATAACAATCCGAATAAATGTAAATCGGAATTATTTTTCTTGCAGTTTTCTACTGCTGCAAGTAAGGCTTCATTTTTAAAGAAATCCCCGTCCTCAATTTCCTTGGAAATACGGGTCAGCTCCTGGTATACGATGCGTCCTGCACCAATATTTAAATGTCCAACCTCAGAATTTCCCATCTGTCCGTCCGGAAGCCCAACGGCCAGACCACTTGCATTCCCCTTTACAAAGGGATATTCTGACATCAATTTGTCTAAAACAGGCGTTTTTGCTTCATATACAGCATTTGCCTGATGCTTTTCATTCAATCCAAAACCATCCAGAATCATCAATACGGTAGGTTTTTTACTCATAATTTTACCTCATTTCTATTTATGCATATCCTTTGAATCCTTTTCATGAAGCCATTCTCCCTCCGGTGCCTTTGGAAGATTCCAACGGTAATAAGCAGCCAGAATACGAATCACTACAATGCTTCCGATGCAAAAAAACATGGATGCCGCAGCAGGTACTCCTGCTTTCATCATATAATAGTGAACGACACTTCCTATAATCGCCGCAATTGCGTAAATTCGCTTGCGAAATATCAGAGGAATCTGATTTGCCATCGTGTCACGAATAGCACCACCGCCAACCGCTGTAATTGTCCCCATGAAGGTCGCCATAAATACACCACTCTTCGGATACAGCTGCATCACAGTATTCACACTGGTCGCCGCAAATACTCCAAGGCCCAAAGCATCCAAAAAGTTCATCCAGCAATTATAAGCATCTACATGCTTTGCCCAGAAGCTTCCCATAACAGACGCCAGGCAAAAAGCTGCTATAGAAGAAATCAATGCCACCATAAGATAAATGGATTTGCGAAACATCATAGGTGGAATCACTCCCAGCAAAATGTCACGGACAACACCGCCGCCACAGGCTGTTGTCACCGCAAATACCATAACTCCAAATAAATCCAGCTTTTTTTCAATTCCAAGCATAGCTCCTGAAACAGCAAAGGCAATAACACCTATCAGTTCAGTGATAAAAATAATCTGACTAACAAGCTCCACGAAAAACTCCCTCCGGCTCTTTTACTTATTGTAATTTACAATCTTTCCGAAGTCTGGCTTTAAGGAAGCACCGCCTACTAAGCCTCCGTCGATATCCGGCTGTGCAAACAGCTCAGGAGCAGATGCCGCAGATACACTTCCGCCATACTGGATACGAATTGCCTCTGCAGTAGCCTCATCATAGATTTCTCCGATACATGCACGAATTGCTGCACAAACCTCTTCGGCCTGCTCTGTTGTAGCAACCTTACCTGTACCAATAGCCCAGATTGGCTCATAAGCGATGACAGCGGTCTTTGCCTGCTCTGCAGTTACGTTTAAGAACGCAATCTTAATCTGCTGACGAATCCAGTCAATCGTGATTCCCTGCTCTCTCTGAGTTAAGGACTCACCACAGCAGATGATTGGTGTAATGCCATGCTCGAAAGCCTTTAATACTTTTTTATTTACAGTCTCATCGGTTTCTGCAAAATACTCTCTTCTCTCAGAATGTCCGATAATAACATATTTAACTCCAACATCGGTCAGCATGTTTGGAGCGATTTCACCGGTATACGCACCACTTTCTTCAAAATACATATTTTCCGCACCGATGCAGATATTGCTGCCCTTTGCAGCCTCCATTGCCGATGTAATAGAAATAGCCGGCACACAGAATACAACATCTACTTCATCATTTGCTACTAATGGCCTAAGCTCATTAATCAAAGCTACGGTCTCACTTGGAGTCTTATTCATTTTCCAGTTTCCTGCAATAATTTTCTTTCTCATATTATCTTCTCCCTTTTAGGTAGCGAAAACAGGGGAGGAGTCTTCTGACTCCAACCCCTTCTTCACTTTTTATTGATTTGAATTATTTGTCGTTTGCTGCTGCTACACCAGGAAGCTCCTTACCCTCTAAGAACTCTAAGGAAGCTCCACCGCCAGTAGAAATATGGGTCATCTTGTCACCAAAGCCTAACTGGTTAACAGCTGCTGCAGAATCACCGCCACCAATAATGGTTACTGCATCAATATCTGCCATTGCCTTAGCTACTGCAATCGTACCACCTGCAAAGTTTGGCATCTCGAAAGCACCCATAGGTCCGTTCCAAACAACGGTCTTAGCATCCTTGATAGCATCTGCAAATAGCTCGCAGGTCTTAGGTCCGATATCCAGGCCTTCCCATTCAGCAGGAATTTCTCCTCTGCCAACTATCTTACGGTTTGCATCATTGGAGAAGTCATCTGCAATTACAGTATCAACAGGAATTAACAGCTTAACACCCTTTTCCACTGCTTTCTTTAACATATCCAATGCATACTGCTTGTAATCCTCCTCTAATAAGGACTTACCAACCTCTTCACCTAAAGCAGCCATAAAGGTATACGCCATACCGCCACCAATAATTAAGGTATCAACCTTGTCAAGCAGGTTGTTGATAACAGAAATCTTGGAGGAAACCTTTGCACCACCAAGAATAGCAACAAAAGGTCTTTCAGGATTGTTTACTGCATTACCAAGGAAATCGATTTCCTTCTGCATCAGATATCCAACAACTGCAGTATCTACGAACTGGGTAACACCTACGTTGGAGCAGTGTGCTCTATGAGCAGTACCGAAGGCATCATTTACAAATACATCACATAAAGAAGCTAAGTCCTTGCTGAAAGCCTCTCCGTTCTTTGTCTCTTCTGCTCTGTAACGGGTATTCTCAAGAAGAATTACGTCACCATCCTGCATAGCCTCTACTGTTTCTCTTGCATTTGGCCCAACAACCTCTGGGTCAGCTGCAAACTTAACCGGCTGTCCTAACAGCTCAGAAAGACGTACAGCAACCGGTGCTAAAGACAGCTCCGGCTTTGGCTCTCCCTTAGGCTTTCCCAAATGAGAGCAGAGAATCAGCTTTCCGCCATCAGCAATCAGCTTCTTTAAGGTAGGCAAGGATGCAACCAAACGATTCTCATCAGTAATCTTTCCATCCTGCAATGGTACATTAAAATCACAACGTACTAATACTCTTTTTCCTTTTACATTGATATCATCAACAGATTTTTTGTTTAACATGGATTGTAATCCCCTTTCCCTTTTTTAGTCTAAATAAAGCAAAAGGGTCCGGTCCAAAGAACCGGACCCTTAATAGGTCTAAATTCGCAAATTAAGCTAATTCAGCAAAGTATTTGATTGTTCTTACCATCTGGCTTGTATAAGAATTCTCATTATCATACCAGGAAACAACCTGTACTTCATATAAGTCATCAGCGATAGGTGCAACCATAGTCTGAGTAGCATCAAATAAAGAACCGTATGTAATACCTACGATATCAGAAGATACTAACTCCTCTTCAGTGTAACCGAAGGATTCAGAAGAAGCTGCCTTCATTGCTGCATTAATTCCTTCTTTTGTAATGTCCTTGCCCTTAACAACTGCTGTTAAGATAGTAGTGGAGCCTGTTGGAACAGGAACACGCTGTGCAGAACCGATTAACTTGCCGTTTAACTCAGGAATAACCAGGCCGATAGCCTTTGCTGCACCGGTAGAGTTAGGAACGATGTTAACTGCTGCTGCTCTTGCACGTCTGAAATCACCTTTTCTATGTGGTCCGTCAAGTACCATCTGGTCACCTGTATAAGCATGAATGGTGCTCATGATACCGGACTGGATTGGAGCATAATCATTTAATGCCTTTGCCATAGGAGCCAGGCAGTTTGTTGTACAGCTAGCTGCAGAAATAATGGTGTCATCCTTTGTCAGAATATCCTGGTTTACGCTGAATACAACGGTAGGAAGATCATTTCCAGCCGGAGCGGAAATAACTACCTTCTTAGCACCTGCATCGATATGAGCCTGGGCTTTAGCCTTAGATGTATAGAAACCGGTACACTCAAGTACTACGTCTACATC
The DNA here is from genome assembly GCF_001461035.1 of Acetivibrio ethanolgignens. Taxonomy (GTDB): domain Bacteria; phylum Bacillota; class Clostridia; order Lachnospirales; family Lachnospiraceae; genus Velocimicrobium; species Velocimicrobium ethanolgignens. The sequence continues at coordinate 18,995 of NZ_LNAM01000148.1, forward strand.
AAGCTCCTTCCAAGGAAGCTCTGCTGCATTTGCCTTTGCATAAATCTTGATTTCTTTTCCATCTACTACGATAGACTCTTCTTTAGCTTCTACCTTATCAGCTAAAGCATATCTGCCCTGAGATGAATCGTATTTTAATAAGTGTGCTAACATCTTAGGATCTGTTAAATCGTTGATTGCTACGATTTCATATCCCTCTGCTCCGAACATCTGTCTGAATGCGAGACGTCCAATACGTCCAAAACCATTAATTGCTACTTTTACTGCCATGATATAATTCCTCCTAAAATTAGAATTATTTGCCCCGGAACCAAACAGCTTGGACCGCAACAAATTTCAAGTATATTTTAACCGTTATATCACCAAATTTCAAGAGGATTTTGTTCTTTTTTTAACACATTGTGCAAAATAACAGAAAAAGAGGATAGTCTCCGCCTTTTTTTCACACAGTGACCATCCTCCTTTTTTCTTTTCCCTTATTCTGCTATAAATCCTATTATTTGCAGCTGCAGCCTGGGTTAACCAAAGCTCTCACATGCATAATTTCCTCTTCCTTCGCCTTTGCTGCCGGCTCATAGTATGCCTTATTCTTTGCGATTGTAAAAAGCTCATACTGTGAAGTCTCTGCCTGGTTACGAATCTGCTGCAAGGTCTGTCGTAAATTCTGGTTCTCTGTCTGGGTAATCATTTCCTCATAACGAGTCAGGCATCCGTTAATTCCATTTAACGCATCTGCTACCATAACTTTTTCGTCCATCATCTTACCTACCTCCTATTTTAAATACTGCAAAAATTGCTGCTTGTTCTGTGTTGCGGACTGTGCTGATTTCTGGAAAAACTGCTTTACCTGCGGGTCGTTTGCATTTTCTGCATAGCTTTGATACTTTTTCTCCTCCAGTTCGCTGGCTAAAAGAAGATGACGAAGATTCTGCAATTCCATTTCACTGATATTGCTCATAAGACTTCCCTCCATTTTCGTTTTTTTACAACGATAGTCTGTCCAGAGAGATGTGTTTTTATTCAAATTTTGAATTTATAGATTTGTTTTGATTTTCAAGAGACGAAAAGAGTATTGCTATTGTAGCTCTTAAGCTAGGACTACGAAGGACGATAATTCTAGAAAAATGCATATAGCTTATTACAAGTGACGAGTACGCGGACATTCGACATCCTGTCTCAAGTCCGCTCAAAAAACCTCCGTGTTTTTTGCCTCTGTAGACTATGCATTTTTAAGAATTATCAGCCCTTCTCCGTATAGCTTATTCGCTACAATAACAACACTCTTTTTTGGCTCCTGAAATTCAACAAATCTGCAATTCAAAATTCCAAGTCATGTACACAATCCTATAGTCCAGTAAAAATTAAAGTATAGTAGGTGTTTTTACCAGGTTAGAACTTTCCCTGAAATGATATGAAATTTTGGGTTATTGCAGGAATGTATTTATAAAGAAAGTAAAGCTTGCAGTAAATAAAAGAGAGAATTCTATAAAGATTTTATGTTTGATATTGCGGAAGCGAGTCTGAAAATCCAGAGCTTAGATATTCTCGTAATCGAAGGCACTCCTGAGATTACGTTAGAATATCTTGGCTCTTAGTTGAAGAGGAGCGAGCTATCAAACATAAAACTTTATAGAATTCTCTCTTATTAATTACTATCTACTTTGCATTTTTTTGCAAACATATTCCTGCGATAAACCCAAAATTTTACATTCTATCATACAATTCCTCATACTTGCGTGCTGAGCTGTTCCATGAGAAATCCTTTGCCATTCCACGATCTATAATCTTATTCCATTCCCGTTTTTTATTGAAGTACACACTCTTAGCATAACGGATGGTATTCAACATCTCATGGGCATTATAATTTGTAAAAGAGAAACCAGTACCAGTACTCTCATACTCATTATATGGCTCTACCGTATCACGGAGTCCACCTGTCTCTCTAACAATCGGAACAGTACCATAGCGTAAGCTCATCAGCTGACTTAAGCCACATGGTTCAAAGAGAGATGGCATTAAAAATCCATCACAGGCCGCATAAATTTTATGAGACATCTGGTTAGAATAATAAATGTTCGCAGACACACGTTCTGGATATTTCCACTCAAAGTGACGGAACAGATTCTCATACCTATCTTCTCCAGTTCCCAGAACCACCAACTGGGTATCCTCTGCACAAATCTCTTCAATTACATAATCAATCAGATCTAATCCTTTCTGGTCTGTCAAACGGGATACAATACCTATCATAAATTTCTTATCATCCTGTGCCAGTCCCAGTTCCTTCTGCAAAGCTCTCTTATTTTTTATTTTTTCCTTACGGAAATTCTTTATATTAAACTGATTATAAATCATCGTATCTGTCTCCGGATTATATTCATCATAATCCAGACCATTTACAATACCTACCAAACTATTGCTTCTGGCACGAATTAAGCCATCCAGTCCTTCTCCATAAAATGGCATCTTAATTTCCTCTGCATAGGACTCACTTACTGTCGTAACCATATCTGCGTATACAATACCGCCCTTTAAATAGTTGGCATCGCCATAGGCCTCCAGCTTATCCGGTGCAAAATAATACGCACTTAAGCCCGTAATATCCATAACCTTTTTTAAATTCCATATTCCCTGAAACTTTAAGTTATGAATCGTCATAATTGTCTTAATTCCCTGATAAAATTCGCCTGCACTAAAGCTATCATGAAGATATACCGGAATCAGACCTGTCTGCCAATCATGACAATGGATAATGTCCGGTCGGAAATCAAGTAATGGAAGTGCCGAAAGCACAGCTCTGCTGAAAAATGCAAATTTCTCAATATCCTCATGAATAGATCCATATGGTCGAAATCCTGCAAAATAGTATTCATTATCAATAAAATAGAAATGTACACCTTCATACTCCATTTCTAAAATCCCAACATACTGACTTCTCCAGGCTAGTTCCATATAAAAGTGTGTCCTGTACTCTAGCTTCTCCTTAAATTCCGATGGAATTGCAAGATATTTGGGTAAAATAACACGAACATCATATTCCTTCTTATTAAAATACTTCGGCAAAGTTCCTGCAACGTCTGCCAGGCCTCCTGTTTTCATAAATGGTACAGCTTCTGAAGCTGCAAAAAGTATTTTTTTCATGAAAAGCCCTCCTGTATGTATTCTTTAACTATAATTATACAATATACAGGAGGTTTATGAAAGTATAAATTTATATTTTTATTTAATAGTTCAGCTTATATTCTAAACGAATCTTGTCAGCAATTAAAGCAACAAATTCCGAATTTGTCGGTTTTCCTTTTCCATTGCTGACCGTATAGCCAAACAATTCATCTATTGTATCCATTTTCCCACGACTCCAGGCTACCTCAATCGCATGCCGTATAGCCCTTTCCACCCGACTCGGTGTAGTTTTATGTCTTTTAGCAATCGTTGGGTATAAAAGCTTGGTAATTGAATTTAACATTTCTCCGTCATCCACAGACATCATAATAGCATCTCGAAGATACTGATATCCCTTAATGTGTGCCGGAACCCCAATTTCATGAATAATATTTGTCACATCTGCTTCCAGATTCCTTTCTTTATAGGCTTCCTTATCCATCCTTTTTGTAACCTTTGCTGTCTCCTCTTCTTTCAAGGGACTTTCTCTCTGAATGGTTTTAATTCTGGAAAGCAGCACACCTGCATCAAATGGTTTCATTAAGTAATAATCAGCCCCTGCTGCAAATGCACTTTCTGTTACCGCATCCTGTCCAATAGCCGTTAAAATAATAAAAGAAGGAACCTTACTTATATTCCCACTATGCTTAACCTGTTCCATTACACCCAATCCATCCAGTTTTGGCATAATCAAGTCTAACAGTACCACATCAGGTCTTTTCTCCTGAATCATATTTACGGCTTTTACTCCATCTGACACTGCCCCAACAACCTCAATATTCTTATCCTCCGATAGAATTTCTTTTAGCAGATTCGCCATTTTTTCATTGTCCTCTGCTATGGCAACATTAATTTTTGACATAACTTTGTCCTCCCATTTTCCTTTTATATAGTTCTGAATGTGCATTTCCCCTGTTTTCCCTATAGCATAGCAATATTTTACAAATTCGATAATTTTTCCCTCTTTTCTATTTTTCCTGGTTTGTAAAATATTACCATAATGCGATTATATATCTCTTTTCTTTTAATTTCAAGTCCTTATTTTTAGTTTTGATGTCGCGAAATCGACAAGAAGAAAGAGAATTCCACAGAAAAAGCCTTTTCCTGTTAATAATCTGTTCTAAAATCCTTAATTTTCCTCCAGCATATTCTCTATAAAAATCCCGTACCCCTTAGTCGGATCATTTACCAATACGTGTGTTACTGCACCTACAATTCGCCCATTTTGAAGGATAGGAGAACCGCTCATCCCCTGAACAATGCCATTTGTCTTTTCTAAAAGAGTCTGGTCAGTAACCTCAATTACCATGCCTTTATTAGCATTTTCCAGATTATAACGAAGCTTCTTAATTTCAATTTCATATTCTTCAAGTTCGCCGTCCATCTGGCACAAAATGCTAGCCTTTCCAGGCTTTACTTCCTGCTTCAGAGCAATCTCCATTGGTTCATTATATTCCACCCTATCCTCCATCTCCAGCTGTGTTCCAAAGATTCCACAGGCTGTATTTTTCTTTAATTCTCCCAGTATAGCCGATGTACTTCGATTAATATATCCCACCAATTCTCCCGGCTGCCCCTGTTTTCCTTTCACAATATTTACAATACTAGCTTGATATATTCCTCCCTCTTCAATTTCAACCAGCTCTCCGGTATCTGAATCTGTTATCCCATGTCCCAAAGCTCCAAACTTCCCTTCCTTTGTATAATAAGTCAGAGTCCCTATTCCCTGAGTATCCTGACGTACCCAGATTCCAAGCTTATATTCTCCTGTATTTCCTTTTACCGGTGCAAGCTTGACCTCTGTTTTTTCTCCATTTCTGCGGATTCCTAAAAGAACTTCTTTTCCTTCCGAATTCTCAATTAATTCCTGAAAATCTCTGGTGTTCTCTACTGGCATATTATTTATTGTTTCAATATAATCTCCTGTTTTTACAATATTTAAAGCTGGTTCATAGTTAAGCCCATCTGTTCCTGTTATTCTTCCTGTTCCTAAAACCAAAAGACCATCTGTTTTTACATAAATTCCTACCGGTATACCTCCCGGAATTACCTGTTCCTTTCCAATTACTCTGATTTCCATGTTTTTCCAGTGGATGAGTCCGAATAGCTTTAAATTAATTTTATAGCTTCCCTGGTTTTTAAGCTGCATATAAACAGGTTCACGAAAATTGAAGCTTTTTTGGTTATTAAAAACCTTTACATCTTCTTCCTCCCACTCTCCAGATACTGGTAGGTTATAATTTAGCTCTATCTCACCATTTTCAAAAACTAACAGTTGATTGGGAATCTGATTATCAATCTGTTTAAAATATAAAAATGCGATTGCAGCTAAATTAAGTATTAAAGCTGCAATCAAGGCTCTACGATACCGGGTAATACATTTCATTGCCAAACCTCCTGCGATTATTTCCTATTGAATAAAAAAGAGTTTGCTTTGCAAACTTCTCCGCCTACAGCGGGTCGCGAAAGCGACATCTGCCACGCCGCCGCAGTGCGATCCTTAGCGGAGCTTTTTTTATTCGATAGGACGCACTTTCCTATCGAATAAAAAAGACAGCGGTAATTGCTGTCAATTATCACTGTCTTAGTATGTCTTATTTTCTTAAAAATAATCGTTACTCATTTTAACCCGGAGGCCAGTTCCTTCATCTCTTTCGCACTATGAATTACTGCATCAGTAATCCTTGCACCTCCCAACATACGAGCCAGCTCCATCACAGACTCTTCCTCAGTAAGGCAATGAATCCGGGTCTGTGTCACTTCAGACTCACTATACTTTTCTATCAGATAATGGTCATCTGCCATAGATGCAATCTGCGGAAGATGGGTAATTGAAATGACCTGATGACTTTTGGAAATCGCGGACAGCTTTTCCGATACTTTCTGAGCAGTACGGCCGCTGATACCAGTATCTATCTCATCAAATATCAGCGTATCCACCGAATCCTTATCTGCCAGAACCGACTTAATCGCCAACATAATACGGGATAATTCACCACCAGAGGCTACCCTTGCCAAGGACTTCAAATCCTCTCCCGGATTCGTCGATATCATAAATTCTACTTCATCAAAACCGTTCGCCCCAGGCTGTCCCAACCGACGAAATTCTATATCAAACTCCACCTGCAAAAAGTTAAGCTCCTCTAAAGCTTTCCTTATCGCCTCTTTTAATATGGCGGCATTTTCCTTTCGTAATTCAGAAAGCTGTCCGCATAGTTTTAATAGCTGCCCTTCCGTCTCTGCCTTCCTTTTCTCCAGCTCTACTTTATACTTTTCGTAATCCGCATACCTTTCCAGCTTATGTAAAAGCTTTTTATAATAATCCTGCACCTGCTCATAGGAACCACCATACTTCGCCATCAGCCCATGGACCAGATTCAGACGTTCTTCTGTCGTGTGAAGCAATTCCTCGTCAAAAGTAAAGTCCTCCATATAAGCAGCTATATCGCGATTAAAATCATTTAAAAGCTCCTCAAGCTCTGTAAGCCGGGATGCAAAATCACCAATGCCGTCCTCCAGCTCAGTAAGCCTATTAATCTGTCGAACAGCCCGTCCAAGACTATCTGCTGCAGATTCAGTTCCTTCACCGGTCAGCCGGTAAACAGCTGCCATCCCCTCCATAATCGCCTCACCATTAGACAATCTGCGGAACTCCTGCTCTAACTCCTCCTCTTCTCCTTCACGAAGCTGTGCTTCCTCCAGCTCCTTCTTCTCGTATTCCATAAAAGAAAGTTCTCTAAGACGCTCCTCCTCCGGTATTAGATTCTGATTAAGCTCGCCTAAGAGCCTTACATACTCCTCATAAAGCACCTTAATCTGCTGCTTTAATGCTGCCGTCCGCTCCTTTCCATAACGATCCAAAATATCCAGGTGCTTGGACTTATACAAAAGCGACTGATGCTCATGCTGTCCGTGAATATCAATCAGAACCCCCGCTAGCTCCTTTAAAAAACTGCTGGTCACCGTCTCTCCATTTACCTTACTTACGGCACGATTTCCCTTTAAGCGGCGGGAAATAATCACCAGCCCATCCTCCTCCAGCGGAATATCCATCGCTTTAAGCCGCTCCAGTGTACTCTTCTCCTCAATGTGAAAGGTCAGCTCCACTAAAGCATACTCTGCTCCCTTCCGAATACTGTCCTGCGAAAATTTACCTCCAAGTGCAATATTAATTGATCCAATTAAAATCGACTTACCTGCTCCTGTTTCTCCAGTCAGAATATTTAGTTTCTCCGAAAAATCAACATCTGCCTCATCAATCAAAGCAAGGTTCTTAACATGCAGATTTGCTAACAAGGCCACCCCTCCCAGTACATATGTTCTTTTTCTCATTTTATCATATTTTTCAAAAAAAGCAAGTCCTAATTCTTTATTTTCCCAATAGACTTAATCATATACTTCTCTTTTAATCTCTATACCAAAGACAGGAACCAGAACAGAGCATCTCTCGTATTCTGATTCCTGTCTTTCAGCCTTATGAAATATTTTTTACTGTAACCTTACATCCAAGGGTAATACCGCTTACCTTTGCGTAAATAGTAGTCGTCCCCTTTTTACGCCCTACTACTTTACCGTTAACAACCGTTGCAATGCTCGGATTTGCTGAATACCAGCTAACTCCAGTAGTTGCTCCATCCACATAAAGAGTTTCTGTATCATACTGCTCCAACGTAAGCGATGTCTTATTCAATCCAATGACCTGCAGCTGTATTACTGTCTGTTTTCCACTGCTGGTGGTTATCGTAATACTGGTAGCTCCGGCCCTTCTTGCATAGACCTTACCACTACTGGATACGGTTGCAATATTTTTATTTCCACTAGCAAATTTAACACTGTCAGTAGAATTGGATGGCACAATGCTGTAGCTTAGCATCTGGGATTCTCCACGAATCATAACCATATTTTTATCTGCAACAATAACACTGGTTGATGGAATCGGTTCTATAACCTCTACATAGCAAAAATCTGATTTCTTACTATTATCTTTTGCAGCTGCTTCGACATTGCAGCTTCCTACCGAAAGCCCTCTTACCAGACCACTGTCATCAACGCGGGCAATTGCTGTATCAGAAGAGCTCCATTTTACTGTTTTGTAGGTCGCATTTGTTGGCTTAATGGTAGCCTTCAGTCTGTAGTTCTTGCCTGTCACCAAAGTTAAATAAGAGCGATTCAGCTTAATGCTGGTTGCCTCGCGTACAACCGTAATCTTACAGGTTGCTTTCTTACCTGTTCCATCCGTTACCTTGGCTGTAATTGTACAGCTTCCCAGCTTTTTAGCCGTTACCTTACCAGTAGAAGAAACGGTTGCAACCTTCGTATTGGAAGAGGTCCATTTTACCTTCGGATTAGATGAAGTATTACTGGTTACGGTAGCCTTTAAGGTAACACTCTTGCCAAGTCCAAGCTTATAGCTGGTATGATTTAATTTTACGGAAGATACCGGCTGCACTACAGTTACCAGGCAGGTAGCCACATAACCACCATCTTCAGAAACAGCTGTAATAATGGCAGAACCACCCTTAACACCAGTTACCTTTCCTTTTTCACTCACCGTAGCAACTCCTGTATTCGAAGAGGTCCAGGTAACATTTTTATTACTTGTATTTGTTGGTGTAAATATTGGCTTCAGTGTAAAAGACGAACCCTTTGCTACTGATTTGGTGGAGTAATTTAACTCCATGCCTTTTGCTTTATCTTTAACGGTCACATACAGGTAGGCTACATCACCAGATTTTGTCTTTACCAAAATAATCGTAGAACCAGCTGAGACACCTGTTACAGTACCATCCTTTACCGTGGCGATACTTGGATCCTTAGAAGTCCAGGTAAACTTGGTTTCCGTACTGGTCGTCGGATTTGGTGTAGCTGTTACCGTATAGCTTTCACCCACATTTATAGTGACGTTATAATCACTCAGCTTCACACCACTGGCTTTTTGAGTAACCGTTACAAGACAGTTATCTACAAAACCATTTTCCGTATTAGCTACAACATAAGCCTGTCCGGCAGCTACTGCAGTAACAACTCCATCACTACCTACCGTTGCCACCTTACTGTTTAAGGATTTCCAGGTAATAGTTGTCGTTGCCTTATCCGGAGTTACAGCAGGAGTTAATGTTTCCTTCGCTCCCACCTCCAGAGTAATTGCCGTTTTATTCAAAGCAAATGCAGTTGCAGACTGTACTACAGTCACACGACATTGTGCCATGACATTATTAGGATTCCATTCCGGCATTACTGTAATTACTGTTGTTCCGGCACTTAGCAGCTCGGTAAAACCTGTTTCATCGACTTTAGCTACTGCTGTATTGCTACTGCTCCATTTCAGTCCAATATCAGTCGCATCACTGTCATATTTTGCATGGAACTTAATCGCCTCCTGACTTAGCTTCATTGTCAGACTTTCTCCTTCCTTGAGGCTAAGACTGGAAATCGGAGATAACACGGTAATTGTACAGTAGGCAGAAATAAAATTATCCTCATTTACAGCGGTCAAAATTGTAGTTCCGGCTTTCTTTGCCGTTACTACCACGCTCTTATTGGAATTCACATCCAAATCTACAATGTCCTCATCCGTAAGAATCCACTTTAATCCCGGAATAGATGTAATACTGTCCGGCACAAAGGCCGCAGTAATGGTACTGCTCTGTCCATTTTGTAACCGTAAATCTGTTTCACTCAGCTTAATTTTTTCTGCTGTTTTGTGAACCGTTACAGAACAGCTTGCCTTTAACGTACGTCCATCTGAAAGCTGCATCGCAGCAGTTACCTTAATGTTTCCTTGGGTTTCCTTGATACCCTTAACAATGCCATTCTGATCTATCTTTACATAGCTTTCATTTTCAGAGCTCCAGGTTATCTTTCCAATAATACCATAAACCGGCTTTAGCTGTACGCTTCCACCTACTGCTAAAGCTACTGCACTACGATCCAGCTGGAAGCTTTCATAAATATTAACCTCCAGCTTATAGACCGTTCCTGCTCCTATATTGGAATCATTCATTAACTGCTGTAACTTAGGAGCTTTCCCATCCTTAAGCTTAATCTCAATATTTTGCTTTCCTTCTTTCTCTGCCGTAATAACGCCTTTGCCATTATAAGTATAACGTGCCGGATTATCGACTGTTGTTACTTCGAAACATTCCGCAAAATCCTCTGGAGTCATGTTAAATACTTGTGCAATATCATAATTATCTCCTACCTGTAAATAAATACTATTTGTATTAACATAATCCCTGCAGGCTGCCTTTACTCTAAGTGTAAAGGTCTTACGAAGCTTATCAATATCGGCCCCTTTACTATAAGTGCCAACAGTATGTACATCAATATGATACTCTCCAGCCCTGGCATTGACCGTCAGATAAGAATCATAAGGAGACGCAGAAACTAAATTTACCGGAGTTGTCAGAGAATCCCCAAGAAGCAAGTCCCCAGAGTCTTTAATAACCCATTCAATTCTATCCTTAATAACCTTGTTGGTATCACTAAGAATAGCCCCTGTATGAATAATATCTCCATTTTCTACAATAATATTGTTTTTAATCTCTTCATTATTGTAGCTCAGCTTTGGTCCCACATATACGTCTACAGAAACACTTGCCAGCTTTCCTTCTGCATTTTTATAAAAGGCAGTAATCGTAGTCTTACCTGTACCAATAGCCTTAAAATAACCATTGTCATTTTCCTCTGAAAAGCCATCAGCTTTCATACTTACAACTCTGGAATCTGCACTACTCCAAGTTATGCCCGCAGTTGCAGGAAAAATAAAGTCTAATGTACCACTCTGGTCTACAGAAAGAGCCATAATTGATTCACTACTCATTTTTTTATTCAAAGTAAATCCATTTAATGGATTTTCATCTATCGCATAGCCTACGATAATCGTACGGGTTGTCGTAGAGATTGTACCATTTGCCTCAATCTCTGCAGTTAAATCTACAGTTCCTGCCCCCTGTGCAATTAACTTGACTGATGGCTGATCTGCCGCTCCATCAATTTTTAAAACCTTATCATCATTAATTGACCATCTAATCTTTGCCACTGAAGGCGTATTGTTATCGCTGTCTGTATAAGTCGCCGATATCTGTTTCCTCTTCAGCACATATTCTCCACTTCCTGCTGTTGCCTCCGAACCAATCCGAATCATATAAGTAGCTGCCGCCTGCATCGTGCCTCCCTGTTCCACCAAAAACCAGGCTATCGCCACAAGCACGAAAAGCCCTGCTAGCAGATAATGTTTCTTCTTCATGTCAATTCCTCCCTGTAGGTATGCCAAAGGCATAAATATCTCTATCTGTATATATCGGACAAAAACTATAAAATTATAAGCTTTTTTTCATAATATTCCAATAATTTGGCAACTTTATGGCAAAATTTTGGAGATAGTTTCATTTCTATCAGGAATAAAAAGCTTGCAATGGGTTGCAAAAACGGCACCTTTCGGTGCCGCCTTATTCTTCTTATTAATACACAATAATTTTAAGATTTTTCGTCAGCCCGCTTCCATCTGTTGTCTGTACTTTAATGGTGCAGGTTCCCTTTTTCAAAGCAGTAACCTTACCTGTAGAACTGACTTTAGCAATTTTTTTATTGGTGGAAGTATACTTTAATTTCTTAGAGGTAACATTCGATGGCGAAAAAGTCGTTTTGATCTGAAAGGTTTTTCCTTTTTTCAGCCTTTTCGAAGTAGCATTCAGTTTAATTGACTTTGCCATCGTGCCCTCGACTGCTACCGTACACTCCAGCATCTTTCCCTCTGGTGTAATAACATAAATGGTGGCGATTCCCGGAGCTTTCCCTTCTACAATACCTTCCGAAGAGACTGTCGCAATATCATCATTCTCACTAAAGTACTCAACCTCCAGAAATTCATCATAGCTTTCAATAAAAAGGCTCTTCTCTTCATTTACTTTAAGCTCTAAGTTGGTAGCATTTAGTTCGTATTCCGTTTTCTCGACAATAACCTCCAGCTTCTCCCATTTTGCAAATACAATGATGCTCTTTGTAATCTTGTACTCAGAGGTAAACTGGTTTGAAAAAATATTGTTATCCAGATACCAGCCCTTAAACTCATATCCTTCTCTCGCCGGCTCAGCAGGCATGGATATGGTCTGGTCTGTCCTAATACCGTTAATAGGTGCTACATAGCTTCCTCCATTGCTGTAAAAGGATACAGAGTAAAGTGGTTCCTGAATCCCTTGTACAGAAAAATATGCCATAGCACTTCCTGCACGCACAGTAAAAAGATTATATCCATAATTTCCTACCTTTAAATCAACCACTTCAAAATCCTTACTTTCCAGTATTTTGGTAGTCCCGTCAGAGTAGACCGCCTTTACTGTAATCTTGTTCTTATCCAGCAGGCTGTCCTTTATCGCAGTTGTCTCCTTATAGGTCGCAGAAATAGATATAATTGTTTTTTCCTTCCATTTTGCAAACAGTACCTTATTCTCATCAATACGGGTATAGCTATAAAACTGTGTTGTATAGTTAAGGTCTGTATACCAGCCTTCAAAAATATACCCCTCTCTGGTTGGTACAGGCAGAGTTGACAGATAGCTTCCGTAAGTCAGACCGGTAATCGGATTCACCTGGCTGCCCCCCTGACTGTCAAAGTAAATCATATATGTCTCAGCTGCTTCAACAGATGCTGGTTCCTTTGCAAACTGCGGCCAGCTGATACCCGTCAAAAAAAGTACAGCTACCAAAAATAACACTTTCAGCCTCTTCCACATAACAATCCCTTCCTTTTCCTACTGAAACTGTTTTTCCAAAGTACGGACCATCTGGACATATTGCTCCTTACAGGCATCATCCTCTCCATGCTCAATCAGAGAAAGGCATGGCTTTAAATGCTCCTCCCAGATACCCTGGTAGGTTGCTCTGCTATCCTCTAGCTTATCAATCCTCTGGATAATCTGGGGAGCTCCTTTATAATACTCCTGAATCAATGTTTCACCATCCGGCTGCTTTCTAAGATAACCATCCCTGAACTGCCGGAACATCGTAAGCTCATAACAGTTATCCGGTTTTCCTAGGGTCTCACAAACTGCTGTCGTAATGTAGCAAAACTGCTTTTTTTCAAAGCCACTCTTCAGAGTTTCATAATCTCCCAAATTATAGGCATACTTTGGATACACCTTTTTCCATTTTTCTACAAGCATTTCTGCCAAACTCTCTGCTGCAGGAAGCTTTGTTTCACGAATCATTGGAATCGTATAAAGAGCCTGTACCATTCGGTAACCGTCTATCTTATTGTTACGAAGCATCTTATTCTTTCCCACGATTTCGAGAGCAACCGCTATCTCATTCAGATACTCATCCACTACTGTCTCCAGATAAAACGCTCTTTCTTTTTCTTCCTTTTCCTCCCATGAAAGAGAAATCTCCTCAATCACCGGATAATACCTATCCTTATATTCTAAAAAAGATTTTTTATAGGTTTCTTGTGTAAAGCTTTTCATAATGTCTGCATGCTGCAGAACTGCATCAGATAATCGTTCCATTATTTCTCCATTTCATAACGTTCTTTTCTATATTATTTCTTTATATACATTTACAAATTTCATCAAGCAGGATTTCTTTTGTGATTTATCCCTCTATTTATTTCAATGTCCTTACTTCCTCTTCTGTCAGTCCACAGCATTCTGCAATTTCTTCTATCGTAAGTTTTTCTTTTTTCAACAATTTTCTTGCTGTTTCCCGGCTGCTTTCCTCACGTCCTTCTTTTCGACCTTCTTTTCGTCCTTCTTTTCGTCCTTCTTTTCGTCCTTCTTTTCGTCCTATCCTATGACCTACTTTCTCCCCTTTCACACGTCCCTCTTCAAAGCCTTCCTTTAAAGCCTGCTCCCACATATCCTCCATAGCTTTACACATAACCGCAACACCCTCCTTACTTTCTTTAAAATACTTTGTTCTCTCTGCTAATATATTATAATACATTTTCGATGGTTTTGTACAGAAGAAATCTTCCATTAAATGCCCTAAGGGTGTATCCCCCCTATAAGCACCATTAACATATACTATATGAGTTCCATCTCTAAAGACTTCTTTTGTCTCCTTAATATACCGGTCTATATGATATACCGCTTCTCCTCTCCCTAGAACATCATTTTCCGTAATAAAAATAACATAAGTTTCCGGAAGCTCTTCAAAGCTTTCTCCTGGCATTAGAATATTGGCATCTATCATACTACTATTGTATCTTGCACGTTTAGCTCCTGCTCCTTTGTCCTCCCTTTGAATTTCAATATTATATCTTTTCCCATTACTATCCGTGGCAAATATGTCCAGCTTCACGGAACGTTTCATAAGATTTTTCACAAAATACTGTATTTTTACACTTTCTACCTTTAAATCAGGCTTATTTAAAACAATACGAAGTACCAGTTCGGTACATTCCGTATTTCCCTCAAAGCATTTCGTCATAAAATCATCATCCATTAGACGAAATGCCTTCAGTCTTTTTAAATTCTCATCCTGCTGCAATTTTTTCTTTTCTGCTTTCGTCAACGTATAACCTCCTCTGCTTTTCTTTTTACTATATCCTCTGGATAAAATAACGAAATGTTCCCACACTAAGATATGCTCCCAGAATTCTATTTGATTAAACAGATAATGCATACTGACCTAGTTATATCACAGGTTTTAAAAAATTGCTATAGTGCATATTTTACATAATTTTTAACGTTTTTTCGTATAATATTTTGAAAAATATTTTGTCACATACATACAAAGCAGAACTTTCCTATCGAATGAAAAGGGGCTGCCACCTGGCAAATAATCCATCTGCCCTGGCAACAGCCTGTCATACTTTTATTCATCCCAGTTATGGTAAACTTCCTGCACATCATCATCAGCATCCAGTAAATCAAGGATACGGTTAATATTCTTTAAATCCTGCTCGCTGGAAAGCTCTACATAGGTCTGAGGAATCATAGTAATCTCTGCCTGAGCCATAGGAATCTTCTCAGCCTCCAAAGCCTCTCTGACACCACTGAAGGCCTCTGGAGTCGTTAAAATCTCAAAGCTGTCCTCTTCCTCAGAAAAATCATCGGCACCAGCATCCAGTGCCATCATCATAAGGTCATCTGCGTCCATATCACACTCTTCCTTATCAATGATAATCTGGCCCTTTTCGTCGAACATATAGGACACACAGCCCTGTGTTCCGATACTTCCGTTTCCCTTAGTAAAAGCATTTCGTACATTGGATGCTGTACGGTTCTTGTTATCTGTAAGAGCTACTACGATAATCGCTGTACCGCTTGGGCCATAGCCTTCGTATGTAACCTTCTCGTAATTTACAGAATTGGCATCTCCAGCAGCCTTTTTGATACCTCTTTCAATGGTATCATTTGGCATATTGTTTGCCTTTGCCTTGGCAATAACATCACGCAGACGACTGTTATTAGCCGGGTCAGCACCGCCTTCTTTTACTGCTACTGCAATTTCTCGTCCAATAATTGTAAAAATTTTACCCTTAGCTGCGTCATTTTTTTCTTTCTTATGCTTAATGTTCGCAAACTTAGAATGTCCTGACATAATCATTCTCCTTTTCAAATCTCAATCTTTTACATAATACCACTATTTTCGCTGCTTGTAAAGACTTTCTGTTTCTCCAGCTTTCCGTTACTCCAGCTCTCTTCCAAGCTTCTGCCTTAACCGTCCTAAAAGACTCATCTCCTTCAATCGAACCAGCTGAACCTTGTCCTTTGCCGGGCAGATTTCCATCCAGTCCCCTGTTACAAGTCGGCCGGTACAGCTTCCATCCGGAATTACAACCGCCTCATCCTCTGCAGCGGTCTTACTCTGGCCTACCACTACCTTAATTTTATCTTGGGATGACACCACCAGGCTTCTTTTATTTAAAGAATGTGGGCAGATAGGTGTAATAATCATTGCCGGTACCTCCGGTACCAAAACAGGACCTCCTGCCGACAGATTGTAGCCAGTAGAGCCCGTCGGTGAGGATATAATCAGGCCATCTGCCACATAGGTATCAATCCACTCATCGTTTACATAGACATCCAACGTAATCAGACGGCACAGCCCGGCCTTACTGATAACAAAATCGTTGAGTGCCAGCTCTTCCTCCAAAGCTCCCTGAATAGAAATCTTCCCCTTTAAAAGCATTCTTTTTTCTATTCTTCCTTCTGTTTCCAGAAGCTTTTTTAAATCTCTTTCCAGATTTTCTACTTCAATTTCTGTCAGAAATCCGAGAGTTCCCAGATTCACTCCTAAAAACGGAATTTTAAACTGATGCATATCAATCGCCGCCTGTATCAGCGTTCCATCACCGCCCAGAATAATAATACAGTCCGTATCCTTTGGAATATCTCGGTAATCAATAAATTCATCCTCGCAGGTCTCTACAAACCTGTCCTGCACCAGTATGCATTCTCCACCCAAGTTCTCCAGCAGTTCTTTTAGCTGCCGTGCTGTTTTATATCCCTTATCTTTTTCTACATTCGTTACAACACAAAATTTTTTCATCCTAATCCAGGCTGCCATGTGCCTTTTTTACAGTTTCTGCAATCAGCTGGGAAGCTTCCAAAGGAAACTCCGTAGCAGCCGCCCCTTTCTTAATTTCCATCAAATATTCTATATTTCCCTCCGGTCCCTTAATTGGAGAATAATCCAGCCACAATACTGTGAATCCGATAGAACGTGCATAGGAAATCACCATATCAATGACCTCTCTGTGTACCGCTTCGTCACGGACTACTCCCTTCTTGCCAACCTTTTCCCGGCCTGCCTCAAACTGTGGCTTAATAAGGCAGATAATCTCGCCCTCCGGTGCCAGAAGCTCTCTTACCGGTTCCAAAACCTTAGTCAGAGAAATAAAGGCTACATCAATTGAAGCGAAGGCAATATCATCCTCAATCTGCTCTCTGGTAAGATAACGGATATTCGTCTTTTCCATGGACACGACTCTCTCATCCTGACGGAGCTTCCAGGCCAACTGATTGGTACCTACATCCACCGCATAGACAAGAGTCGCACCATTTTGCAACATACAGTCAGTAAAACCACCGGTAGAAGAACCTACATCCATACATATCTTTCCTCTAATATCAACCCCGTGCTGCTCAATCCCCTTTTCTAGCTTATAGCCGCCACGGCTGACATATTTAAGAGCATTTCCCTTAACCGTAATCTCTGCCTTATCATCAAACATACTTCCTGCCTTATCTTCTCTTTGCCCGGCTACAAAAACATCACCAGCCATGATGACAGCCTTTGCCTTTTCCCTTGACTCAGCCAGGCCTCTTTTTACCAAAAGTACGTCTAATCGCTCCTTCATCTTCTGCTCATAATCCTTTCTACAATACTGTCAGCATCCAATCCAAATTTCTTTTTTAACGTCTCAACGCTTCCATGCTCTATAAAGGCATCCGGCAGTGACACATTAATAAATTCATTTTCTGTCCTCTTCTGCTCCAGAAGAAAATCGGCTACATGCTCACCAAAACCGCCATTCTTAACATTTTCCTCCATCGTTACTAAAATCCGGTGACGGTCTGCTAAAGAAAGTAAAAGCTCCTCATCCATCGGCTTTACAAATCGTACATTAATAAGGGTTGGATTAACGCCAACCAGACGCAGCTTATCACTGACCTTTTCCGCTGTTTCTACCATAGAACCAACAGCCAGAAGAGCTATCTCCTGTCCTTCATAAATGACCTCACTTTTCCCCAGAGCAATCCGCTGGTTAAACTCCTTAAGTCCTTCGTAAGCTTCCCCCCGCGGATACCGTACTGCTGTCGGTCCGTCATAGGCTACAGAAAAGTACATCATATCTACCAGCTCGTCTTTATTTTTTGGTGCCATAACCACCAGGTTTGGGATATTTGATAAATAGGACAAATCAAAAACTCCCTGATGTGTCTCTCCGTCACTTCCGACCAGACCACCTCTATCCAAAGCAAAAGTCACTGGAAGCTTGTCGATACAGACATCGTGCAAAATCTGGTCATAGGCTCTTTGTAAAAAGGTAGAATAAATTGCTACGACCGGACGCATACCGGAAGCCGCCAGACCTGCTGCAAAGGTAACTGCATGTTCTTCAGCAATTCCTACATCAAAATACCGATGTGGAAATTCTCTTCGATACTCCATAAGGCCGGTACCGGAAGGCATCGCTGCACAAACTACTGCTATCTTAGGATTATCCTTTGCCATTCGGACACAGATATCTCCAAAAATCTTAGTATAGGTCTCCTTCTTTCCCTGCTTTGCAACACCATTTTTCACCTCAAAGGGATCCACGCCATGATAAAGAGAGGGATTCTTTTCTGCATGAGCATAGCCCTTCCCCTTTTTTGTAATAACGTGTACAACCACGGCTTCATTCATCCGCTTTGCATTATGAAAGGTCCTTACCATCTGCTCTATATTATGACCATCAATCGGCCCCAGGTAGGTAAGTCCCATATCCTCAAAAAGCATCCCCGGAACTACCAGACGTTTTAAGGAATCTTTAGAACGCTTAATCCGGTCTGCCAGACGGTCACCAATCTTTGGCACACTTCTTAAGGCAGACTCTACGCCATCCTTCAGATGCTGGTATCCCTCATCAGTACGAATATTTGACAAATAGTTTGCCATACCGCCGACATTTTCTGTAATAGACATATTGTTGTCATTGATTACAATTACCAGATTGGACTTTAGCCTGGCGGCATTATTCAGGGCCTCAAAGGCCATACCGCCGGACATGGCACCATCCCCAATCACTGCAAATACCTTGTTTTTCTCACCCTTCATATCCCGGGCAGCTGCCATACCGAGAGCCGCAGAAATTGAAGTAGAACTGTGCCCCACTACAAAGGCATCACAGTCACTTTCCTTTGTCTTTGGGAATCCACTCATCCCTTCAAACTGCCGCAGGGTATCAAAGCCGTCCTTTCTACCAGTCAGTATCTTATGAGTATAAGCCTGATGGCCTACATCCCATACCAGCTTGTCCTCTGGAAAGGTAAGACATCGGTGAAGTGCTATCGTAAGCTCTACACAACCTAAGTTCGATGCCAGATGTCCACCGGTCTTACTGACATGCTCCAGAAGGAACCGACGTATTTCCCAGGCCAGCTGCTCTAATTCCTCCGGCGGAATATTCTTTATATCATTCGCCTTTTCTATTTTATCCAGTATATTTGGCAAGTTTACACCTTCCTTATTTTTCTCGTCGAATCAGCCATAAAAATAACTGTTCTAAAAATTCAGTATCGCCAGCAATACTCTGTAGCAAACCTACTGCCTCCTCAGAATACGCTGCCACCTCCTGGCGGGCTTTTTCAAGTCCCTTTAACGTAACATAAGTAGTCTTATGATTTTTCTCATCACTATTGACAGGCTTTCCCAATATCTCTGTCGTACTGGTAACATCTAATATATCATCCTGAATCTGAAAAGCAAGGCCAACTGACCTTCCAATCCGCTCCATTTTTTCCAAAGTTAATTCATCAGCACCAGCTAAGGCTGCTCCTATCATTAAAGAGCCTTCAATCAAGGCGCCTGTTTTCAATGTATGAATATAGGAAAGAAGCTCCTCTGTAACCGGCTTATCACAGGATTCTACATCTACTACCTGTCCCCCCAGCATTCCATGAATCCCCGGTTTCTGAGCTAAAAGCTTTAATGCCCTCGCAATTTTTTGCGGCTCTTCTTCGCTTTCAAAAGCCTTTACTGCTGTCTCAAAGGCATAATTTAAAAGGCCATCACCGGCCAGAATACCAATAGCCTCTCCATATTGGGCGTGGGTCGTCTTTTTTCCTCTGCGGTATTCGTCATTATCCATCGCCGGGAGATCATCATGCACCAGAGAGTATGTGTGTATCATTTCCATAGCTGCCATAAAAGGTTCTGCTACGTCTTTATTGCAGCCACCCAGGGCACGATAGGCCTCACTGATGAGAAGAGGCCGAAGCCTTTTCCCTCCTGCCAGAACACTGTAGTTCATCGCTTCAATTACAATTTTCTGCTTTCCCTCTTCTTCGGGAAGATAACGGCAGATTGCTTTTTCTGTCTCTGCAATTTTCTGCTTCAATTCCTTTTGAAAATCCATAGCTTACTCCATCTATTCTTCTTCTAAGACAACCAGTTTCTTTTCTACCTTATCAATCATATCATTACAGCTTTTTAAAAGCTTCATACCCTCATTGTACAGCCGGAAGGAATCTTCCAGACTTATCTCTTCTCTTTCCAGCTCCTTTAAAACACCTTCCAGCTCCTCCATTGAAGCCTCCAGACTCTTTGTTTTTGCCATTATATAGGTCTTCCTTTCTCTATCTTTTCTGCTACCGCAGTAATCTTTCCATCCTTCATTGTAATCAGCAGTCTGTCTCCTTTTTTTACAGCTTCTGCCGAAGAAAGACTTTCTCCTGTTTCCTTTTCCAGATAGCCATAACCCATTTTCAGCCGTTCCAGAGGAGATAGTGCTCGAAGTCGTTCAATGTAAAGCTCCAGCCGATGTCTCTCTTTTATAACCCTCTGCTTCATGAATGCCTTCAGTCGTTCCTCCATATCCGTCAGATACTGTCTTTCCTGCCGCACCTTATATACCGGATCCGCATATTTAAGTTTTAGCTCGTACTGTGACAGCTTTGACCTCTCCTGGTTAATTTTCTGTCTCATCCTGAAATTAAGGCTTCGGTTATATTCTCTTAAATTTTCCAAAAGTGATGCAATATCACATACAGCCAGCTCTGCTGCTGCCGAAGGTGTCGGTGCCCGTAAATCAGCAACATAATCGGCTATTGTTGTATCTGTTTCATGTCCGACAGCAGAAATCACCGGTGTATTGCAGCGGTAAATTGTCTCTGCTACAATTTTTTCATTAAAGGCCCATAAATCCTCTATTGATCCACCGCCACGTCCGGCAATAATAACATCCACTCCCAGCTTATCCAAAGCTGCAATTCCACGGGAAATGCTAAGTGCAGCCCCCTCTCCCTGCACCTTTGCCGGGTATAGAATCAGCTGAATATATGGGTTCCGCCGGGTACTGATATTAATAATATCCTGCACAGCTGCCCCAGTAGACGCTGTTACAATTCCAACCCTTTTCACATACCAGGGAATCGGCTTTTTTCTGTCTGAATCAAAATACCCCTTCTGCTCCAGTTCCTTTTTTAACTGTTCATATTTTTCATACAGTGCCCCAGTTCCATCCAGGTGGATTTCTCTGGCATACATTTGATATTTTCCATCTCTTTCATAGACACTGATACTTCCCAAAACAACTACACTCTGACCTTCACACATGCGAAAAGAGAGGCCGCTTCTCTGCCCTGCAAACATAACGCAGGCGAGCTGCCCCTTAGAATCCTTCAATGTAAAATAAATATGACCAGAGGTATGATATTTGCAATTTGAAACCTCACCCTTGATATAAATCTGGTTCAATACGCTTTCTCTTGCAAACATGTTCTTAATATACAGATTAATCTGCGATACGGAATATACCTGCTCGCTATTCATCTTTTGCAACCTTGGCAAGTACACCATTGACAAAGCCGGCCGAGTTATCCTCGCCATACTTCTTTGCCAGCTCTACTGCCTCATTAATAGCAACCTTTACCGGCACATCCTCATCATATTCCATCTCATATACGGCAAGACGCAAAATCGTCAATTCCACCTTACCCATACGGTTAAGCTTCCAGCCCGTAGCAACGAAGGAAAGCTTCTCATCCAATTCTTGCATATACTCAAGCACAGTCTGGAACTTTTTCTCCAGATAAACTAAATCCTTTTCCGAAGGCTTCTCAAGCTGCTCTAGATAAAGCTCCATTTGTTCTTTCAGTTCTTCCGTTTCATAGAAATCCCTGCGAAACAGCATTAAAAACAAATGCTCTCTCAGTTCTCTTCTGCTCATAAAAAATTTTTCCTCCTACTTTTACAACAAAGAGTTTGTGACCGCAAAGTAGCCACAAACTCTGAAAAGAAAAGTCTTCTCTTCTCTCTATTTCTGTCTTTCCGGTCTTACACCAGCAATTCTTATATTGACCTCATCTACCGAAAGTCCGGTCATGTTCTCAATGGCCTGTTTTACTCTGTCCTGAACCTGCTCAGAGGTCTTAGGGATGCTGTAACCATATTCCATATTAAGTGCCAGGTCAACACTGACTGCCTCGCTTGTCACCTCAACCTTAACTCCCTTTGAGAGATTCTTCATACCAAGGCGGCTTACCAGCTCATTGGTGACATTACCCGCCATAGAAGCTACACCTTCTACCTCTGTCGCTGCCAGTCCTGCAATAATCGCTACAACCTCGTCGGCAATTCTTACCTCACCAATCTGTCCATTTTCTAACACTTTATAAGAACTCTTAAATTCAACTTCCTTACTCACAAGCATAACCTCCTATGTTCTCTGTCAAAATTCATCATACTTATAGTATATCACAAGTCTATAACCATTATATCAAAATTCAAGACTTTTGCAATTAATTTTTTACCCCAACGGGAGATATTACAATGTTTTCTGCACTAATTTCTGTTTTTCTCTTTACAATATCCTCAATCTGGGCAATCTGCTGCTCTGTCAGATCATTTGCATTTACGATAACATCCACGCTGTCATCTACAATGCTTACTACAACATCAGAAAAGCCTTTGGCCACCAGAAGATTTTCTGTTGCTGTTTCCTTTTCTGCAATATTCGTAAGCTTAACAACAGTATCCACTGCTTCCTGCTTCTGGGCCTCGGAAACATTTGCATTATTCACAATTTCCATCAGCATTTCCTTGTTCTTTGCCCTGGTTTGCTCCCGGTTCAGACGTGCAGAGGAAAAAAAGTCACTTCCAATAGTATTACCTACTAAAACAGCATCTCCAACCTCTGTTTCGTTCTCGGCCTCTGCCAGTGTTGCATCCGAAATCTCATAATCCGGATCACTTTCTGTCAAGCCCAGGTCTATCTGGCTGGTATCCTCCACATTTCCTAGTTCACCATATGTAGCCGTTTCCGTTGTAGCTCCCTTTTCCTCTGCAAAATTCAGGTAGCCTGCAACAGCAATCATAATCGCCAATGCGGTAATAATCACCTGATTTTTCCGAAATATATTTTTCACCTTGCTCCTCCTTTATTCTGCATCCATTTTCATTACTTTAATTTTATGCGGAGGCACTCCAAATAATGCCTCTACTGCTTCCGAAATTTCGCTTTTCAGCTCTGCCCGTTCCATTCCTTCCACTAATATGAGTACACCCTCTGCCTGTGGCTCCTTTTCTTTTATCACATAAGGCTCCGTCCCTTCTTCCGTTTCTACAAGTACTGTTGTCTCCTCTGTACTGAACCGGGTACTTTCTGTTGCCCGTCCATCCTCCTTCTGGGTATCGGTTTCCTGTGAATAAGGCGAATCCTTGAGTGTCACCTTTTCTCCCGAATTTTTCAGTGTAATCATGACCTTTACCCGCTTTACCCCCTCCAGCTTTGACAACATATTCTCCAGCTTTTTTTCTAGCTTTTGCACATATTCCTCCTGAGGCACTGTTTCCGCCACTTTTCTCTCCTCCGTTCCCGAATTGCTCTTTTCCCTTTTCGAAGAACCTGTGGGCCAGGAAAGCACCAGAAGAAATACACCGCATAAAAAAAGAATAATTAGCTTGTCTTTTCCTAATTTTTCCATTTCTATTCCTCCTCACTTTACCGACACAGCTGCTTCTTCAAGTTCAAAAACTCCCATTAAAAGCTGTTTTAATTTCTCCTGTCCCTTTTTTTCCTTAAGCCACACCTCTATCCTTTCTATGCTCCCAAAACCTTCCTCTTCTTCACTAAGCTCTATTTTGACACGTTCTATCTCCATCTCCTTTTCCTTTCCCAAAAGCTGAATCTGTTCTTTCATCTTCTCTGAATACAGCCGCAAAAGCTCCTTTTTCGTGTCTGCTTCTGCTTCATAAATAAACTCTGCCGAATCCCTGCTTTCAAAAAGAAACTGCTTTGTCTTCAAAGACTCCTCTAATACATTTTCTCCGGCAATCAGCCTTACTACAGGAGTAAATAAAATTAATATCAATATAAGACCCGTAAAAAGCTCGATATACTTTTTAAAACTGGAAGCTTTTACCAGATTTAAAATGATGGTAACTAAAAACATATAAATTACCAGATTCTGTACTGCCTCCTTTATGATTTTCATAGCTTCTCCCTTCTTTTAAAGCCTCAGATTTGTCGCCGACATAACAATCGCAATTGTAAGTAAAAATAAGGCTCCTCCCGTGCATACTGTAAGCAGCAGAAGCTTTGCCGCTACCGAAGCCCCTGACATACATTCCAGAATCCTTTTATCAGAAACTGGTTGCACTAAAGCAGCTCCCAGCCTATAAAAAAGCATATAACAGAAAAGCTTTCCCACAGGGCCCGACATCAAAAGAAGAAGTGCCATAATTCCACCAAGACCTACTGCATTTTTTACTAAAACCCCTGCTCCCAGTACCGTTTCCGCAACAGAGCCAATCGCATTTCCCACTCCGGGAATCGCTGTTGCCGCCCGCATTAGACCACTTCTTTTTAATTCATCTGCCGCTGGCAGCATAATTCCCTGAATAAAATTATATCCGGCCACCAGTCCCAGCATAGCCTTAAGGCTCCAGTTAACCCCCTCTTCAAGGATCTGTGTTGTCTTAGACAATACATCCTTTTCCATCAAATGATTTAAAAGATGAAGCACAAAATAAATATGAATCAGCGGCAATATCAGCTTTAAAAGTACCATTTCTACCAGCCAGATTACTACCAGAGCTATCTGATAGAACAGGAGGGAGGTACCTGCCCCGGAAGCCATCGTAACTGTGGTAAAAAAAGCTGGTGCTAAAGCCTTCATAAAATCAGCCAGACTCTCAAGAACCAAAGAGGCTGTTTTGGATATCTCAAAAAAGGAGGCTGCCAGCACAGAAAACATCAGAAGATATGCCACATAAAACCCGGTATCAGCTACCTGATTACTTTTAAATACGTTTGAAAAATTGGTAAACACTGCCGCTGCAACAGCAATTACCACAACTCGCAGAAGCTGATTTCTATCTTTCTCAAACTCTTTCACCAGCCCCTCCTTCAGATATCCCCAGATGCTATCCAGGGAAAAGCTCTCCTCCCCGGAAAAAATTTTCTGAATATAGCTCCCTAGATCAAAGCTATTAAGCTCAAGCTCTTCTTTCAGAACCCTTTCTGCCTCTCCATAATCTAAATCCCATGCTTCCAGACCTTCTATTCCTGCCGGATTTTCCTGGGCTGTTGCTTTTAGAGGATTTATAAGACCTCCCAGACATAAAAATCCCACAAGCCATAAAATTTTCCATTTTCCCATATCTAAACTCCACCTATGCCAGAAATTCATGAATCGTTTCTAAAAGTGTTAAAAGCACTGGCATGCTCATGGTGAGTATCGTAAGCTTTCCTGTCATCTCTACCTGATTTGCCACGGTTCCATATCCAGCATCCCTGCAAAGCTCGGAAGCCAGCTCTGCTACATAAGTAATTCCTACTATCTTTAAAAGCAGCTGTATATAGCTTTCGCTAAATGCAAGATAGCTCTGTATCTTTCCAATTCCCGCCACAATATTCTCCAGCTTATTTACCCCCAAAAGAAGTATCAGTACACAGGCAGCCAGACTAATACCTGTCCCAAATTCTGGTTTGCTACTCCGAAAAGGTAGTGCCAGAAATACCGCTGCAATTCCTAATAATGCCACCTTAATCATAATGCAAACAATCCTTTTATCGTATCAAACAGCTCTGCTATGTAAGGAATAATCCACAAAAGTACTAAAATCAGTCCGGCAAGACTGGTCAAAAAGGCCTGTTCCTCCCGCCCTGCATGCTTTAATACCTGTCCTAGTACTGAAACCAGAATTCCTACCGCCGCTATTTTAAAAATTAAACTTATATTCATGCCCTTCCTCATTTCTTAAGTCCGTTTTTTATCTTAAAGCAGTAAAATCCAGACAAAAGCACCTGCCAATGCCCCCAGCCAGCGATACAAACGAACCTTTTCTCCAATCCTTTTTTCCTCTGCTATAATTTCCCTTTCTATCTCCTCCAGATAGCAGTTAAGACTGTTAAGCTGTGTTTCCCTGTCCAGTCCTCCCAGGGTCTCTCCCATACGAAGCAATTGTTCTAAATTTCTTCCCGACAGCGATGCTTTCTTTGCTTTATCCAGGAGCTCTTCCTGCCATATTTCAAAAAAACTGCCAGCCGCTCTTCCCTCCATTTTAACTGCAATCTCAGCAAATGCCTCCTTAAGACTGTTTTTGTTCCTCTTTTGCTTTCCAGCAGCTGCTTTGATTGCTTCACTTAACGTGGTTCCTCCATACCGGATTTCACCGGATAAAAGCATAAAAAACTGCCGTATTTCCTTAAGGCTCTGAAGCTGTTGTTTTTTCTCCTCTGCCATACAGATTCCAGCCGCCCCACAGGATAAAAGCACTAAAATTCCACCCAAAAGCTTTAACATACCCTCTCCCCTTTTCGGTTATAAATTCCTTGTACTCTTCCCGGTTCTCCTGCCACTTCCAGGATAAGAATGCGTTCAAAAAAGCACTCCAGTCCCCTTCTTTTAATATCCTCCATGCAGGCTCCATGGGCAGTAGCAAAAATAGTACAGCCACAGTTTACCGCCTGCTCCAGTGCCTCTTTATCTCTCTGTCCACCAATTTCATCAACTGCCACTATCGTTGGCGACATCGAACGAATCAACATCATAATTCCCTCGGCCTTAGGACAGCAGTCCAGAATATCTGTCCTTCTTCCCAAATTATTCTGCGGTACTCCAAGATAGCAGGCTCCCAGCTCCGAACGTTCATCTACAACACCTACGTTGACTCCCGGGATATTCTGGCCACCAGCTTTAATTATATTTCCTTCGGAGGCTGCCCGTATCATATCTCGCAGCAATGTAGTTTTTCCACACCTGGGAGGCGAAACAACAAGAGTAGAATACCATCTTTTTTCCTCATTGCACCAAAGCTCCGGCATAACACCTCTCGCACAATCCCTAACTTCATGAGCCAATCGGATATTCAAACAGGAAATATATTTTATATTTTTAACCTTCTCCTTTTCTACAATGACCTTGCCACCTACCCCCACCCGATGTCCGCCCTGAATCGTTAAAAATCCTTGTTTCAGTTCCTCTTCAAAGGCATACATCGAATAGTTGCAAATATATTCCATAGTTTCCCGCAATTCATTTTTTGTTACAAAGCCGCCTTCCTGTCCAAGACTCTGCTCCCGGTTGTTATAAATTAACATCACAGGCCAGCCAATTCTAAGCCGTATCTCCTGCAGTTTCTCATAGTCTATTTTTGTCTCTCCTAAAAGCCGCCTGAGCCGCAGAGACAGCAGCCGATTAATCTCCTCCTTTTTATCCATCTTTTTTCTCCTCGTATAATAAGTTTGTAAGCAAGGATAATTAGCTTACAGACTTATTCTTTTT
>NZ_LNAM01000149.1 GCF_001461035.1 Acetivibrio ethanolgignens
CAGAAAACGAGGTAAAAGTCAGTAAAATTAAGTGTTTTAGCTTAATCAGCAGACACTACCTAAAAAGTGCATTCTTGCCTTTTGAAGAGATTTCTTTATAATTATAGCTGAGGTTAACCTAAAGTTCAACAGTATGCAAAAGAGTTGCTTATATTTTATTTTAAAAGCTTTGGAAGCTTTGGAATGGAGGATTTCTATGTCATTTTTAGAGACAGCAAAACAGAGATATTCAGTTCGCAAGTATATGGATAAGCCAGTGGAAAAGGAAAAGGTGGAACAGATTTTAGAGGCAGCCCATGTGGCGCCTACGGCAGCCAACAGGCAGCCGGTGAAGCTCCTTGTGGTGCAGAGCGAGGAAGGGCTCTCTAAGGTAGGGAAAGCAGCTAATATTTATGAAGCTCCTTTGGCGGTTATTGTATGTGCCGACCACAGTAAGGCATGGACCAGGCCTTTCGATGGCAAAAAGACCACCGATATTGATGCCGCGATTTTAACAGATCATATGATGCTGGAAGCGACGGAATTAGGCTTGGGAACTTGCTGGATCTGTTACTTTAAGCCGGAGGCTGTGAAGGAGGAATTTGGATTGCCGGAGCATCTGGAACCGGTTAATATTCTGGCAGTTGGATATGCCGATGAAGAGCCGGTGGACAGCGACCGCCATGGAAAAATGCGGATGCCGGTGGATGAGCTGGCAGAGCATCGCTAAAAATTCTGCTTTTATAAGAGGAAGAATATGGTTGGAAAGCATTAAAGATTAGAGAATACCGGAATAGGATGATGAAAGGAAATCCTCCCTTTTTGTGTATGATGCAAAAGGGGAGGATGTTTTGCCTTCTTGACGAACAGAAGTATGGACAATATAATTTTGATAATATGATTTACGGATAATAAAGATAGAGATAGAATTAGGAAGAACGCATTAATATGAATTTAATAAAAAAGTGAGAAAAGCGTGCTAACAAGAGAAAAACAAAGATAAATATGGGGGATGAAGGTTATGAAAAACAATGATTTTGAAATAAGAGTTGCAACAGAAGAAGATGCCAGAGAACTCTTAGAAATGTATTCCTATTATGTCACCAGCACGGCCATTACCTTTGAATACGAAGTCCCTTCTGTAGAGGAATTTGCAGGAAGAATCTGCCATGTCCTGGAAAAATATCCGTATCTTGTGGCGGCGTCAGAAGGAAAAATCGTGGGTTATGCCTATGTAAGTCCTTTTAAGGCGAGAGCCGCATATGACTGGGCAGTGGAGACCTCTATTTATGTACATAAAGATAAAAAAGCCATGGGAATCGGAAAAGGGCTTTATGAGGAACTGGAAAAGATTTTAAAAAAGCAGAATATCTTAAATCTGGAAGCCTGCATTGCTTACCCGGATACAGAGGATGAATATCTGACAAAGGACAGTGTGAAATTCCATGAAAAACTTGGATACCGTATGGTGGGGGAATTCCATCAATGCGGTTATAAATTCAACCGCTGGTATAATATGGTCTGGATGGAGAAGCACATCGGGGAGCATAAGGAAGGGCAGGAGCCGGTTAAGAGATTTGGTGAAGTCAGAAGTGAATTTTTCTAATTCAACCGCCAGTTGAAACCCCTAAAAAACCACGTTATTGTATCTGGAAAGAAAGGCTGCTATAGTTAGCTCATAAGCTTATAAAATCGAATGCATTCTGGAAGGAGTTCTCAATTTTGAGAATCCGGCAGGAAATGGAATGTTTGACACAGTACACATTTTTTTACGACAGCATATAATATTAAGAGTATCCTGTTTTGGGAGGCTTTATGGAAAAGATTTCCGATATGATACCATTACCAGGAGATATTCTAGCAGGAGCACCGATTCTGACTGTTGTTGGACACAGAGAGCTTTTTCTGGAGAACTATAAAAATATTATCGAATATACTGGAGATACGATACGGATACAGACAAAAACAGGAAGAATACATATTGAAGGGAAGGCCTTGAATATTAATTATTATACAGAAGATATTATGAAAATTACAGGGACGGTCTATCAGATAAGCTACGGAAATCCGAAACCATGAAATAAGAGGTGACAGGGTGTTAAAGCGATTTGTAACCTGGTGTCTTGGATATGTATGTGTTATTATTTACGGATACTTTCCAGAACGCTTTTTAAATCTGTGCAATGCCAGAAAAATAAAACTTTGGAATGTGGGCAGGACAGAGAAGGGATATATTCTGTCTATGTCGGTTAAAGACTATAAAAAGCTTCGGCCGATTGTAAGAAAAACGAAGACAAGACCCTGGATTTTAAAAAAAAGAGGGCTTCCCTTTGTACTAAAAAGGCTTCGGCCGAGAGTGGGACTCTGGGCGGGAGCTCTTTTGTTTGCAGCACTGATTTATGGATATTCCCAGTTTATCTGGTCAGTGGAGATATCGGGTCAGTACAGCCATACCAGCGTAGAGCTTAAAAAGTATCTAAAATCTCTGGAGGTATATCCAGGGACAAGAAAGGCTTTGCTTGACTGTACTGGAATTGAAGAATCCTTGCGAAAGGAATATAAGGATATCGGCTGGGTTTCAGCAGAAATCCGGGGAAGCAAAATGCTGATACGAATCCGGGAGACAAATCTTGCGAAGGAAAAAAAGAAAGAAGGAGCTCCAGCTCATCTGATTGCTCCAGCATCAGGGGAGATAGCCTCTGTTATTGTCAGAAAGGGAACCTTGACCGTACGAAAGGGAGATAAGGTAGAAGCAGGAGATATTCTTATTAATGGTGTCGTTGACATTGTGGGAGACAATGAGCTTCTTTTGCGAAAGGAAGCGGTAGAGGCAGACGGTGATATTTATTTAAACACCTGGATTTCTTATCATCAGGAATATCCTTTGAAGTATAAAAGGAAGGAATATACGGGAAAAATAAAGAAAAAATATACTATCCGGTGCCTGGGCTATGAAATTTCTTTCGATAATCCATTAAAATCTTTGGAAAATTGGACACAGTATGATATAATAGGTAAAAGGAGCATTTTGTATTCGCCGGTAGAGCTTGTGACAACGGAGTATCGGGAGTATAGAAAAAAAGATGCCGTCTATTCTGAAAAAGAGATTACGCAGATGGCAAAGGACTGGTTTACTGTTTATCTTAAAGAGCTTGAAGAGAAAAAAATAAAGGTTTTAGATAACCAGGTAAAGCTTACAGTGACGGCGGATAAATGTATTGCTGCTGGCTCCTTATATGTATCAGAGCCGGTACAGACCTATCGGAAAATTACAGACAATGAGTGGAGGAATATAGAAACCGATGAGTATAGTAGAAACAATAATTGATATACCAGCAGAGCATGAAAGAAATGTGTTTGGTGACATTGATGCTTATTTAAAGCTGATAGAAAGGACTTTAAATGTAACTCTTGTTTCAAGGGATGGACAGCTTAAGGTTCTAGGGGACGGTATTCGTGTTGCTAAGGCAAAAAGCGTATTTGAGACACTTTTAGAGCTTTCTAAACGGGGAACCCAGATACAGGAGCAGAATGTAAGCTATGCACTCTCTCTGTGTTTTGAGGACAAGGAAAATTCCCTTCTTTCAATAGATGAGGATTTAATCTGCCATACGATTCAGGGCAAGCCAATCAAGCCAAAGACTCTGGGACAGAAAAAATATGTTGATTTAATCCGGGAAAAGATGATTGTATTTGGAATCGGACCAGCTGGTACCGGAAAGACTTATCTGGCTATGGCTATGGGCATTAAGGCCTTTAAGAATGACGAGGTCAGCCGGATTATTCTGACTCGTCCAGCCATTGAAGCAGGAGAAAAGCTGGGCTTTCTGCCGGGAGACTTGCAAAGTAAGGTAGACCCTTATTTGCGGCCCTTATATGATGCCCTGTATCAGATTATGGGACCGGATAGTTATGCCAAAAATGCAGAAAAGGGGCTAATCGAGGTGGCTCCATTGGCTTATATGCGAGGACGTACTCTAGACAATGCCTTTATTATTCTGGATGAGGCACAGAATACCACACCAGCCCAGATGAAGATGTTTTTGACCCGTATTGGCTTTGGCTCCAAGGTTATCATCACTGGTGACCTGACCCAGAAGGATTTACCAGGGAATACAGGCTCCGGTCTTGAAGAGGCAATTAAGGTTTTAAATAAAATAGAGGATATTGGCTTTGCATATCTGACCAGCCAGGATGTGGTGCGGCATCCTCTGGTACAGAAAATCGTCAAGGCCTATGATGCTTACGAGTCTAAGGAGCTTAAGAAAAAAGAGAGAAGAGCCGTTGAAAATAAAAGGAAATATAAGAGGACAGAGAGATGAGGCTTAAAAAAGAACTATTCAGCATTTTTCTGATTTTAGCAACCCTTTTGGGAATGGCTGGCTTTGCTTTGACGAAGGATACGGTATGGACAGAGCTTATTAAGCCGTATGGTATGACGATGGCTTTGCTTTTTGTATTTACCAGCTTTTTGCGAAATGATAAGCTTTCAGATATTTGGAACAGAAACCAGATGCTTCTCGGGTGTATCTGTTATCTGTTTTCTGTATTACTAATCAGTCTTTTGCCGGAAGCCTATCTTTTTAACTGGTGGATTGCCGGACCGGTAGTTGCGGCATTGTATATTCATTTATATTTTGGACTTGCAATGCAGGGCATTTTGACGCTTCTTTTGTGCGGGCTGTATGGCTACAGCATTGAAAATTTAATATTTTATGGAATCATTGGAACGATTCTTTGTGTACTGACAAGATATATGACAACTCTGATAAGTTTTTTCTATGTCCTGATTATAGCACTTTCGTCGAATCTGACTTTAATTTTTATTATGAATAATCTGGCATGGAAGCAGTCGACCAGTAAAAGTGCAATATATTCACTGTTTTCTACTTTGGTTGTAGTAGCTGCTGCTTATTTACTGCATCATGGTGTGAAGGAAGAACCGGTACAGCTGGGAGAAAGGGTGGAGAAGGCAGAGACAGTACTGGCAGAAGAGACTTCACAGGAGGAGAGAATTTTAGAGATACTTTCTGAGAGTTTTCCGCTTCGTAAGAGGCTTTTGGAGTATTCCGAGAGCTTATATGCCCATTCCTTACATATCAGCAGCTTGGCACAGGAGGCAGCCCTTTGCATTGGCTGCCGTGATAAGGTGGTACAGGCTGGCGGCCTTTATCATGAGATTGGAAGAATTGCTGGAAGAGACTATATTGAAGAGGGGGTAAAGCTAGGAGTAGAGTTTGACCTTCCTCAGCCGGTAATTGATATTATCCGCCAGCACAATTCCAAATATGAAAAGCCACAGAGTGTAGAAGCCGCAGTGGTTATGATTACAGACAGTATTGTTTCTACCATTGAGTATATGGAAAAGGAACAAAAAGGGAAAAATGTGCAGGTATCTGCAGCGAAGATAATTGAACAGATTTTTGATATTCGGTTTAAAAAGGGCACCTTGGATGAGTCTGGCATGGATATCCGCAATTATAAAAAGCTCAAGGAATTTTTTCAAAATGAGTATAGTAAGGGAGCAAAAGCATGACAATACAAATTGAATGTGAATGTAAGGAAACACCGGAGTTTGATTATGAGGAACTGCTTTGCAGAGTTATTGAGGCGAGTCTGGATGAAGAGGGCTGTCCTTATGAGGCTGAGGTTAATGTGGTTCTGACAGATAACGAGGAGATTCACAGAGTTAATAAGGAATTCCGGAATATTGACCAGCCAACTGATGTGTTATCCTTTCCGATGCTTGAGTATGAGGTTCCAGGCAACTTTGATTTTTTAGAGGAACGTGATGACTGCTTTCATCCGGAGAGCGGAGAGCTTTTGCTGGGGGATATCATAATTTCAGTGGAGCGGGCTTTGGAACAGGCGGTAGAATATGGACATTCTCTGGAAAGAGAGATGGCATTTCTGACAGTCCACAGTGTTCTTCATCTATGTGGCTACGACCATATGGAGGAGGAGGAACGGCTAATCATGGAGGAAAAACAACGGCTGATTTTAGATAAGCTGAGAATCACTCGTGATTAAAAATGTAGAACAAGGAGAAGGATGTATGAAAAAATTTAGTGTGAGATTTTTGGGAACTATCCTTTTAGTAGCGGCATTGACCGGCTGTCAGAAAAAGGAAGAAAGCAATACGACAGCGGAGGTAGCACCGGTAGCGACAGGGCAGGAAGAGCTTCCTGCAGAGACACCGAAGCCGGAGGAAAACCATGAGGGAGAGGCTCAGAGCCTTCTGACCGGATTGTGGATTCCTAAAGAGGAGGCTTCCTTACGTCCCTATGCAGTTATGTTCAATAATATTGAATATGCAAGCCCGCAGAGTGGCACCTCTGAAGCGTCTATCCTTTATGAAGCTTTGGCAGAGGGCGGTATTACCCGTCTGATGGGAATTATTGAAAAGCCTTCCTCGGAGCGGATTGGATCTGTCCGCAGTGCCAGACATTATTTTGTCAGCGTAGCTGAGGAATATGATGCGATTTTCGTTCATTATGGACAGACAAAATATGCTTTGAGTAAAATTTCCGAACTGAAGGTAAATAATTTAAGCGGTCTGGAAGCTATTGGGACAACAGTGTTTTACAGGGACAAGAGTATTAAGGCTCCTCACAATGCCTTTGCAAGTGCAAAGGGAATTTTTGAGGGAACGAAGAAAAAGGATTACCGTACGGAATATAGAGAGGATTTGTGTAAGCATTTTAATTTTTATGAGAAGGATACACAGCTAGAAGGAGAAAATGCTAATCATATAAAGCTTGGTTTTTCCAGCTCTGCGAATCCATTTTTTGACTATAATAAGGAAGAAGGCTTATACTATAGAGGGCAGTTTGGTAAGGAACATATAGATGCTAATACGGGTGAACCGCTTGCCTTTAAAAATATTATTGTCCAGCTGGTAGAAGAAAAAAATATTGATTCCAATGGTTATCAGACAATTAATTTTGAAAATGCCACCGGAAAGGGTTATTATATTACGAATGGCAAGGTACAGGAGATTACCTGGGAAAAGAATGAGTCCGGTAAGGCAATGAGGTATCTGGATACCGATGGAAGGCTGTTAAGCATCAATCCGGGTAAAACCTATGTGGCCCTGTATCCTACCTATCGGATGGAAAATTTAAGTATTAGTGAATAGGAATAGATAAGAAAAAACTGGAAATAATAGAGACTATCCAGCTTACAGAAATGAGGTTATAGCATGAAACGGATAGTATTCTATGTTTTTAGTTTTTTTCTTGCTGTAGGAGTACTGACAGGTGCTTATTACTATAGCTATCAAAAGGCAGCAAAGCATGCCAGGGAGAATACAAATATTATAGAGGCTGAGCAAATAAAGGAGGCCGACACTAGAAAGCAGGATATTGTCTGGCCGGATACGGAATGTGTTCTGGAAATCTATGACAAGGGAACTGGTCAGCAGGTGAAGGGAAAGCTCTTTGATAGAGAGGATATTCTTGGAAAAAACAGGGAAGAGCTGATAGAGTATCTTTCGGCATATATGGAAGAGCTACCGTTAGAGGAGTTTCAGAAGGGACTTTTATCCTATGAGCTTTTGTCCTTTTCAGCAGACAGGATAGTGCTTCGGAAAACCTATGACAGCGGACAGGTCGGCTATGAGTATTATATTGCAGTCTTTGACAATGAGGTTGTAGTGTATTATAGTGATAAAAAGACAGTATATGAATATACTGGGATTTCTGTAACGAATCTTCCGGAAATAGAGCTTAGAAAGCTGAATTATGGTATTTACGTTAAAAATCAGGAGGAGCTTTATGGAATTCTGGAGAACTATTCGAGCTAAGGAGGAGTTTTCATGGCAGCCACGAGGGATGTAATCGTAGTCGGCGGTGGTGCTTCCGGTATGATGGCAGCTATCTGGGCGGCAAGACAGGGCTGCCAGGTAACCGTACTGGAAAAAGAAGAAAAACCAGGACGAAAGCTTTTGGCAACCGGCAATGGAAAATGTAATTTTACAAATGAATATCAGAGTATGGATTGCTACTATAGCCAGGACAAAGAAACGGCTGCCAGCATTTTAAAACAGTTTGATAAAGAAAAAACCGTGAATTTTTTCCGGGAGCTGGGGATATTCCCGACAGTGAAAAATGGGTACTATTATCCCCATTCCGGACAGGCTGAGTCTGTAGTACGGCTTTTTTTGCAGGAGCTTTCACGGCTTAAAGTAAAAGTAAAATGTGGCGAGCAGGTAAAAGCTATTTCTGGCTCCATAGAGAGTGGGTTTTGTGTTAAAACAGCTACATATGCCTATGAAGGAAAACGGGTTATCCTAGCGGCAGGAGGCAGGGCTTCGTCCATTCTGGGAAGTGATGGAAGTGGATACAGACTGGCCAGGGAGCTCGGACATAGTGTCACTAAATTGTATCCGGGACTTACGGGGCTTTTATCAAAGGAGCTGTTTTTCCCTAAAATCTCGGGGGTAAGAGCTCAGGCAGAGCTTATTCTCTTGATAGAGGGCGAAGCTGTGAAAAAAGAGACAGGTGAGGTTCAGCTGACATCCTACGGGCTATCTGGTATCCCGGTATTTCAGCTGTGCCGTACTGCCTGTGAGGCTCTAGAGCAAGGGAAGAGAACGGAGCTTCTGGCAGATTTCCTTCCTGAGCTTACAGAGGAAGAATTTTTAGAATATATCGAAGAATTAGGAAAAAGGAACCCAGGTCTTGAAAAAAAAGAGCTGTATGCAGGAATTTTTGATAGAAAGCTGGCACAGGTACTGGCAGATAAGGGCATCTATGGTGGAAAGGTTCTTTATGTACCAATTCATGGGAGCCGTGGTTTTGAGCAGGCCCAGGTAACAGCAGGCGGTGTTTCTCTTACAGAGGTCAGTGAAGCTACGATGGAGTCTAAAAGGGCATCGGGTGTCTATCTTACCGGAGAGCTTTTGGATGTAGATGGTATCTGTGGTGGCTACAATCTGCAGTGGGCCTGGTCTACCGGGTATCTGGCAGGCCTTTGGGCAGGGAAAAGCATAGACAGATAGGAAAGGCTTAGGAGGAAAATAAATGATACGCATATCACAGCTTAGGATAAGCATAGATAAGATAGATACCAGTGATTTTGTAAGGGAGCAGGTCGTTGTCAGAAATGCAGTGCGAAAGCAGCTTAAGCTGGCATCAGAAGAGCTATTGGACTGTTATATTATAAAACGTTCCCTGGATGCCCGGAAAAAAGAGGATATCCATTATAGCTATGTAGTAGAGGCTTTGGTAGCAAATGAGGGAAAAGTTTTAAAAAATAAACGATTAAAGGGCATGGAACCGGCAGTGAAAAAGGAGCCTGTGGCCTTTACCTTTGGTGAAGAAACGCTTTTACACAGACCAGTAGTAGCCGGCTTTGGGCCAGCTGGGATGCTTTGTGCCCTGGAGCTTTCCAGAGCAGGCTATCGACCCATTGTAATAGAACGGGGCGAGTGTATAGAAAAGCGAGTGGAGAAGGTAGAACATTTCTGGCAGACCGGAGAGCTGGATGCAAACTGTAATGTCCAGTTTGGTGAAGGTGGTGCAGGAACCTTTTCTGATGGCAAGCTTAATACAATGGTAAAGGATAAGTTTGGAAGAGGACAGCATGTACTTAGGATCCTTGCTGAATTCGGTGCACCTCAGGAAATCTGCTATATGAACAAGCCACACATCGGTACAGACCGATTGAGGCAGGTAGTAAAAGGAATCCGTGAAGAAATCCTTCGCCTAGGCGGAGAGATACGCTTCTCCACCCAGCTTACTGATATCCGGGTAGAAGAAGGAAGTCTTGGAGCTATTGAGCTTAATCATGAGGTATGGCTTGACTGTCAGGTGCTGGTGCTGGCTATTGGTCACAGTGCTAGAGATACCTTTTCCATGCTTTTAAAAAGGCAGCTTCCGATGGAGGCAAAATCCTTTGCGATTGGAGTGCGAATCGAGCATGAGCAGGAGCTTATTAGCAAGGCCCAGTATGGTGAGGCTTATCGACGACTCCCGGCGGCAGATTACAAGCTGACTCATCAGGCAGCTAATGGCAGGGGCGTCTATTCCTTTTGCATGTGTCCTGGCGGCTTTGTTGTAAATGCCTCTTCAGAGCCGGAGCATCTGGTGGTAAATGGTATGAGCAATCATGACAGGAGCGAACGGAATGCAAACTCAGCGATGATTGTAACTGTGACACCAGAGGACTATGGCGGCGAAGGTCCTCTTGCCGGAGTAGAATTTCAGAGAAAATGGGAAAGACAGGCCTTTTTAGCTGGAAAAGGAAAGGTGCCGGTGCAGACCTTCCGGGATTTTGAAAATAATGTACCTTCCGTTACTCTTGGCAGGGTGATACCAGATTTAAAGGGAGACTATGAGCTTTCTAATGTCAGGGAATGTCTGCCGGATTATGTGGCAGAAACGATTATAGAGGGTGTACATGCCTTTGATAAAAGGATACAGGGCTTTGGAGACGGAGAGGCTGTTGTCTCAGGCGTGGAAACCAGAACCTCATCTCCGGTACGGATTCTCCGTAAGGAGGGACTTCAGTCTGAGATAAATGGCATTTACCCTTGTGGAGAAGGTGCTGGTTATGCTGGCGGTATCATGTCAGCAGCTATGGATGGACTGAAGGTTTTTGAAGCAATTGCAGGAAAATACAGAAATGAGGATAAAGATGAGAAGTTTAAATGAAAAAAAACGAATTGTAGTAAAGCTAGGAACCTCGACCTTGACCCATGAGGCTACCGGTGAGCTGGATTTAATCAAAATGGAGAAGCTGGTGCGGATTTTGACAGATCTTAACAATCAGGGAAAAGAGATTGTTGTCGTATCCTCCGGAGCGATTGGTGTAGGAAGAAAGGCTATTGGTCTTAAGGAGCGACCAAAGGAGCTTTCAGTGCGTCAGGCTTGTGCAGCCATTGGACAGGCAAGGCTTATGATGGTATATCAGAAGCTGTTTATTGAATATAATCAGATTACCGCACAGATTTTAATGACAAAATATACTATGATAAATGACAGAAACCGGATCAATGCACAAAACACCTTCCGGGAACTGCTACATATGGGAGTGATACCGATTGTCAACGAAAATGATACGGTATCTACCGATGAAATTGAGTTTGGTGATAATGATACACTGTCAGCAATCGTAGCGGCCTTGATTGGGGCTGATCTTTTGATTCTCATGTCGGATATTGATGGCCTGTATACCGATGATCCAAGGAAGAATCCAGAGGCAGAATTTGTAAAGGTTGTAGAGCAGATTGACGATAAGCTGATTCAGATGGGAAAGGATACCAATGGAAGCCTTGGAACCGGGGGTATGGCGACAAAGATATCCGCAGCACGGATTGCAACGGATTCCGGTGCAGATATGGTGATTTCCAATGGTAATGATATTATGAATATCAGCCGTATTATGGAGGGTGAAGAGGTAGGTACGCTTTTTAAGGCATGTAAGAATCAGGATTTCAGACTATTAGATTATATTCAGGAGGGTCACAACTAATGGATGAGGCTATGATTAAGAGAATCAATGAATTATATCACAAATCAAAGAATACAGGGCTTACTTCAGAGGAGAAGATAGAACAGGCAGATTTACGAAGTGAGTATATTAAGGCAGTTCGTCAGAATTTAAAAAGCCAGTTAAATAATATTTCTTTGTTAAATCCGGATGGAACGATTACGGATTTAAGTGACAAAGACCCGGATAAGAAAAGAGAATAGTAGAAAATGGAGAAAAAAGAAGTTCGCAGGAAGTACAGACAGTATCGGGATGGACTTACAGAAAAGGAACGTAAACAAAAGAGTTTAGCTATAAAGCAGGGGCTTTTTGCATCTGAAATGTTTTTAGAGGCAGAAGCATTGTATACCTATGTTTCCTATGGTACAGAGGTCGAGACAAAAGGGATTATCAAAGAAGCACTGGCAGCCCAAAAGCGTGTTTTTGTGCCAAAGGTATATAAGGAACGCCGAATGGAGTTTTTTGAAATACATTCCTTGGAAGAGCTGGGATCTGGGTTTCGTGGAATTTTAGAACCGGAAGAGCAAATAGACGCACTGGCTTCTCCGGAGCTTGCAAATAAAGAGCTGATGCTTCTTCCGGGACTGGCTTTTGATATGAGTGGAAACCGTCTTGGCTACGGTGGAGGTTATTATGATGCCTATCTGGCACGTTTCTCAAGGCACTGTTTTTTCCGGCTGGGGCTTTGCTTTGAATGTCAGCTTTTAAAAGAGGCTT
The DNA here is from genome assembly GCF_001461035.1 of Acetivibrio ethanolgignens. Lineage (GTDB taxonomy): Bacteria > Bacillota > Clostridia > Lachnospirales > Lachnospiraceae > Velocimicrobium > Velocimicrobium ethanolgignens. Next base: position 12,190 of record NZ_LNAM01000149.1, read on the forward strand.
CCTGGCAGATAGAGGCAAGAGATGCAATGGCCGATACTATCCTGACGGAAAATGGATTTATAAGATAAGCACTCCATACCTTCTTTTTGCGTATACTGCGAGAAAGAGACTTTGAAAGAGGTCTGTATGGAACGAAATCTATATAGCTATGAACAGCTGAAAAAGAATTGTGAGGAGCTGTCAAAGCAATATAAGGGCTTTATAAAAAAGGTAAGCATAGGAAAATCCTGGGACAATAGAGAGATTCCCATGCTTATTTTAGGCTCTGGCAGGAAGATTGTCTTGTTAAGCGGTGGTGTCCATGGAAGAGAATCTATTAATCCGGCTGTTCTTGTCCGAATGGCAGACCGCTATGCCTGCCTTACCAGAAACCATTTGTCTGCCAGGAACATTTGCTTTGAAAGCTGGTTTCAGGAGCATTCCCTTCTTATTGTTCCACTGGTAAATCCGGATGGCTATGAAATTGCCCTCAAGGGCTTTGCTGCAATAAAAAATAGTCGGCTCCGTCTTAAGTGTAAGGAAAAAGCCGTTGCTATGAAAATTCCGGCATCGGAATGGAAGTATAATGGCAGGGCAGTAGACATTAACCGGAATTTTCCGTGTAAAAGCTGGATACAGGAAAGTATCGGTGATATACCGGCCAGTGAACGGGAAACAAAAGCATTGATGCAGGTTTTTCAAAAATACAGACCAGAATTATATCTGGACTATCATTCCAGGGAAAGAAGTATTTACTATTACCGGCAGGCAAAGGAAGCGGCGTATAACGAGCGGCAGAGGCTTTTGGCGGAGGAGCTTTCTCATTTCACAGGTTATCGTCTCAAGGAGCCGGGATTGGAAATTGAATCCGGAGACAGAGGGGGAAATACGGTTCACTATGCCTCGGAATATGGTAACTGCCCGGCATTTACCATAGAAACTGTATGGGAAGAAGAAGCTTTTCCTCTGAGAGCAGAGCTTCAGGAGGAGGTTTTAAGAGAAATCTGGCTTACTCCTTTTATTAGAATTAATCATTGACGGAATAAGCTATCCATAGGTATAATGAAAAAGCAAAAATAGAGATTTTTGTTATAATGGTATGTATGGTGGGTGGTGAAACCAGAAAACTTCATAACTTGAAAGGAAGTGCTTCATTATGAGAATAGTTGATAAAGATAATTATAATGAGTATATACAGTCAGATAGAGATACCTTTAATGAAAGTTGGAAGCAAAGAGATTTTGTAAGTGATGTTAAGGATTACGTACAAAGTAGTGTTAGAAAGGTGTTGATTGTAAGTGGGTTACGTGGTACCGGAAAAACAACTGGTATTATTCAGGTACTTAAAGATGTAGATGGTGTGTACGTATGTGCAGAAAAATCAAATGATGTAGATGCAAAAGGATATAAGGAATTTATTTTGTCCCGTCCAGAAAAAGTCATTATGCTTGATGAATATACCTGGATTAAGAATCGCAGAGAATATGAACTAGATGAGTTGCTGGATAATTTAGTAAATCATGGAAAAAGAGTAATTATTACAGGAACGGAATCTTTGAGCCTTGAAGCATTAAAGTCAGGACCTCTTATTCATAGAGCAATAACGATTCATACAACATTCTTATCATTCAATGAATATTGCAGACTTAACGACATGCCTATGTCGTTAGAAACTTGCGATTTATATCTTAAGCAAGGTGGTGTATTTGAAGAATATGCAACTTCAAATTTTTCTACAATGGCTTCGTATATTCAGAATGCTATTATTGACAATCTAAAGGCGTATATTGTAGAAATAATGCCTGGATTTGATATGGCTAAAATAAGTAATATTGTATATTCAATTTTTTATAAATCTATAAAAGATATAATGGATACAAAAATTCCAGTTAGGGATAATTCAATTAAGTCTTTAGATAATCTTACAAGATTAGGAATTGAAATAGAAGATACGTTAGCTCCATTCGATGTTGCACAGGTAAGTAATATTTTAGAGCAGGCGGGTGTTATCGTTAAAATTCCTAATTTAGTTCCCAGAAAAGAAAAAGCGGCAAGTTTTGGACTAAGTAAAGATGAGAGGACATATATTGTTAATCCTTCATTAACATGGCAGTTATTATGTAGTATTTACGATGAAAAAGTTCTGGGAAACGATTTGCTTGGATTTGTGTATGAGTCAACATGCATGGTCGATATGTATCATCATAAACTAGCAGACGACAAAATTTATTTTTTGGAAAATAATCAAGACGGAAGGAACTATGAACTAGATTTTGTTATTACACAGTCAGAAGGTTCCGGACATCAGATTTCATATTTATTTGAATGTAAACATGCTGCTGTAATTAATTTAAATACAGAAAAGGGAAAAAAGTGGACGATTGCAAATGGTATAGCTGAACATATCATTAATGAGATCTTTCCCGAGGGAGAAATCGGAGGAAAGTATATTATTCATCCTGGGGAATGTAGTCTTCAAAATGTAAATGAAAGTGAAGTGTTAGTGATTGACCAAGGGGAGTATCTACGTAATTATTATAATTTCGAAGACAATAAAAGAAAAATTGCTTCAGGTCTTGTTGAATCAAGGCTACCGAAGCTAAATAAAAGGAGATAAAAAATGTTTGAAATAAATATAGATGAAATTGATTTAACAAAGCAGCCGCCAATAGAAGAACCACAGCGCCAATATTATTTTATGGCAAAAGCCAGGAAGCTGGTTAAAGAGTTGGAGCAAAAGCTTGGTCGTAAACCAAGTTCCCATGTCTCAACCTTTGGCTGCCAGATGAATGCCAGGGACTCTGAAAAGCTGACCGCCATATTAGAAATGATTGGCTATCAGATGACTGAGGAGGAAACTGCCGATTTTGTTATTTACAATACCTGTACCGTTAGGGAGAATGCAAACCAGAAGGTATATGGACATCTGGGCTATTTAAAGAAGCAGAAGGAGAAAAATCCACATATGCTGATTGGCCTTTGCGGCTGCATGATGCAGGAGGAAGCAGTCGTTGAAAAGCTGAAGCATAGCTACCGGTTTGTAGATTTGATTTTTGGAACCCATAATATTTTTAAATTTGCTGAGCTTTTATCAAACCGTCTGGAAAGCAAGGGTATGATTATTGATATCTGGAAGGGAACAGATACGATTGTTGAGGATTTGCCAAGTGAGAGAAAGTATCCCTTTAAAGCAGGTGTTAATATTATGTTTGGCTGCAATAATTTCTGCAGCTACTGTATCGTACCTTATGTCAGAGGCCGGGAGAGAAGCCGGAATCCAAGGGATATTATCCGGGAAATAGAAGGCCTGGCAAAGGATGGCGTTGTTGAGATTATGCTGCTGGGACAGAATGTAAACTCCTATGGAAAGACTCTTTCAGAGCCAATGAGCTTTGCCGAGCTTCTGAAAGAGGTAGAAAAGATAGAAGGTATCGAAAGAATCCGTTTCATGACCTCCCATCCAAAGGATTTGTCCGATGAGCTGATTGAAGTTATGAAAAATTCTAAAAAAATCTGTACCCATCTTCACCTTCCGGTACAGTCAGGAAGCAGCCGGATTTTAAAGATTATGAACCGGAAGTATGACAAGGAGCATTATTTAAAGCTGGCGGAGAAGATAAAAGCAGCAGTTCCGGATATTGCCTTGACAACAGACATTATTGTAGGCTTTCCAGGGGAGACAGAAAAGGATTTTGAAGAAACCATGGATGTAGTGAGAAAGATACGCTACAGTACGGCATTTACCTTTATTTATTCCAAACGAACCGGTACACCGGCAGCTAAAATGGAGGAGCAGGTGCCGGAGGATGTGGTAAAGGAACGGTTTAATCGTCTGCTTACCGAGGTACAGACAATCGGTGCCGAAGAGGCAAAAAAGGCAGAGGGAAAAGAGGATTATGTTCTGGTAGAGGAAGAAAACAGCCAGCTTGCAGGCTATATGACAGGACGCTTAAGTAATAATATGCTGGTACATTTTCCAGGCAGCCAGGAGCTTTTAGGTAAGCTTATTAAGGTAAGACTTAAGGAATGTAAAGGATTTTACTATATAGGAGAACGTGTATGAGATATCCTGAATTTTTAAAAAAGGGCGACAAAATTGGAGTGACAGCACCCTCCGATGGTAATAAAAAGGAAACTGATTTTATCCGTCTGGATAACGGAAAGGACAAGCTGGATCGGCTGGGGTTTCCAGTCATAGAGACGGCTTCTGTCAGAAAAAGTGAAAGGGGTAGAAGTGCCGATGGGAAGACAAGGGCCGAGGAGCTTATGTCTCTTGTAGAAAACCCGGAGATAAAGGCAGTGATTTCTGCTAAGGGCGGCGATTTCCTATGTGAAATGCTTCCTTTCCTGGATTACGAAAAAATCAGCCGGAATCTGAAGTGGTATCAAGGCTTTTCTGATAATACCGGCCTTGTATTTCCAATTACGACGAAATGTGATATTGCAACCATCTATGGCAATAACTTTAATGATTTTGGCATGGGTGAATGGCATGAGGCTGTTATTAATAACTTTGAGATCCTGCAGGGGAACCTCGTGGAACAGGAAAGCTTTGATTTCTATGAGGATGGCTTTTATGATAAGGTAACCGGTCTGGAGGGGTATCAGGAGGATAAGCCGGTAGAATGGAAGCTTGCGGGTACAGCCAGTGAGATTACGATAAAGGGACGGCTTCTGGGTGGATGCCTTGATGTACTTTTAGACCTGGTAGGGACAAGCTATGAGGATGTTGCCGGCTTTAATGAACGGTATGCCAAAGATGGCGTTTTATGGTATCTGGAAAGCTTCGATTTAGGAAGTGAGGCGATGGTAAGAGCCCTGTGGCACCTTCGGGAGGCTGGATGGTTCTCCCGTGTTAATGGCTTTGTTTTTGGACGGCCCTGTATGTTCCATACTTATACCGGTACGACCTATGAGGAAGCCGTTTTGTCTGTGCTGGGTGACTTAAACAAGCCGATTATTTTTCAGGCAGATATTGGACATAAGGCACCACAGTTTACAATTATCAATGGAACCTATGGTACAGTATGGTGCAGTGGTGGAAAAGGAAGGCTTCGGATGGAGCTTCGATAATGGAGGGAAAATCTGGTATGAGGCTTTTATTAGCAGAGGATGAGAGGGATTTAAACCATATTTTAACAAAAAGGCTGACGAATGATGGCTACTCCGTAGACAGTTGTTTTAATGGAGAGGAAGCCCTGGAATTTTTGAATGTGGCAGAATATGATGCGGTAATCTTGGACATTATGATGCCTAAGGTTGATGGTCTGGAGGTATTGAAACGCATAAGAAGTGCCGGGAAGGACACGCCGGTTATCTTTCTGACGGCAAAGGATGCTATTGAGGATCGTGTCCTTGGCTTGGATAGCGGGGCTAATGATTATCTGGTGAAACCATTTTCTCTGGAGGAGCTTCGGGCCAGGCTCCGGGTTTTACTGCGAACCCAACGTGGTGCTGTAAAAAATGAGCTTATAGTTGCTGATTTGGTGCTGGACTGCAATACACAAAAGGTTACCCGGGGTGGAAAGGAAATTGTTCTTTCAGCAAAGGAATATGCCCTGCTGGAGTATATGATGCATAATGCAGGGGTGATATTATCCCGGGAAAAAATTGAAAACCATATCTGGAATTTTGATTATGAAGGCGGTACCAATGTTGTGGATGTATATATCAGCTATCTCAGGAAAAAGATAGATGAAGGACAGGAAAAGAAGCTGATTCACACTGTCCGCGGCAGAGGCTATGTACTACAGGAGGATATATGAAAGGATGGTCCATTCGCTGGAAGATAACGCTTTGGTTTTCCACAGCTATTGTTTTAGTGACAGCTTTGGCGGTTTTTTCGGAGCTGACAATCAGTGGTTCTGTACTACAAAAGGGAATACGAGACCGGATGATTGAAATTGTCGAAAACAATGTTGATGAGGTTGAATTTTATGAAACTCATGATGCTACGGAGGAGGATACAGATTTATATATTGATTATGGGGAAGGCTTTCTGGAAATTGATGATGATTTTCTGGACGTTGTAAATGGCGTTTATACAGCTTTGTATGAGGAAAATAGAACCCTTTTGTATGGAGAAAATCCGGTAGCAAGGGTTTCTGAAAATCTGGCTTTTTTGAATGGGAAAATTCAGACGGTAACGGACAAAGGGATAAAATATTATGTCTATGACCGTCATCTGGAGGGGAAAAATCTGGAGGGGCTGTGGCTTAGAGGAATTGTTTCTGAAGCGGATGGAACAGAACAGATTCATTTTCTTGCCAGGCTTTCACTGATTTTACTTCCCGGATTCTGTTGCCTAGCTGTAATCAGCGGCTATTGGGTTGCCGGCTACTGTCTGCGGCCGATTAATCAGATACAGGCTACGGTGGACAGTATCCGGGAAGGTGATGATTTAGGCAGAAGAATCAATATAGGAAAGGGAACAGATGAGCTTCACTGGCTGGCAAATACCTTTGATGAGATGTTTGACCGTATTGAAACTGTTTTCCATCAGCAAAAGAAGTTCACCTCCGATGCTTCTCATGAGCTTAGAACTCCGATTTCCGTTATTTTATCCCAGTGCGAATATTCATTAGGCGAGCCGCAGAGGCAGGAGGAGTATATTGAGGCTCTGGAGCTGATTGAAAGACAGGGACGGAAGATGTCTGTTATGGTGAATGAGCTTTTGACAGTGACCCGCTTAGAGCAGAATAAAGGTAATGTTGAAATGGAGCTCATAGACCTTTCCCAGCTGACAGAAACGATTTGCCAGGATATGGCTTTGATTCGTGAAAAAGATATTTGTCTGGAAAGTGATATTGAACGAGGTATTTCTATACAGGGAAATATATCACTGCTTACAAAGCTTTTAAGCAACCTGATTGTAAATGCCTATCGATATGGAAGGCCAGAGGGTCATATTTATGTCCGATTGACTCAGGTGGAAGATGAAATTCAGCTATCTGTGGCTGATGACGGTATTGGAATTGCCAAGGAGGAGCTTCCGCAGATATGGAACCGGTTTTATCAGGCAGACACTTCCCGGGGCAGTCAGGGAAGTGGACTGGGGCTTTCCATTGTAAAGGAAATCTCTTCTCTTCATCATGGAAAAATGACGGTAGATTCGAAGCTGGGAGAAGGCAGTGTATTTATTTTTCATTTGAAAAAATAAGTAGCTTCTAATGTTTCTCTAATCTTTCTTTGCTATAATGCAGATAACAAAGAAAAAGGAGGCTATTTTATGAAGAATAGAAATAAGAAAGTTGTAACAGGTGTTTTATTAGCAATGGCTCTGTTTGCTTCAACAGCAGCATTTCATGGGGAGGCATCTGCAGCTCCTGTGGATGCAAAGAGTATGGCAACGGAATCAAATGCTTCATCAAAGACAACAAATAAGAAGAAGGTTATTGGTACTTCAGCAGCAAAAAAGAAGGCTTTATCAGATGCGTCTTTAAAAGCAGCTGATGTAACCTTTACTAAGGCAAAGCTTAAAACAGATGATGGAATCCGTTATTATGATATTGAATTTTACACCAGCAGTGCAGAATATGAGTATGAGGTTCATGCCTACACCGGAAAAATTCTGGAAAAGGATGTAGAAAAGGTAAAAAAGACAACAAGTAAAAAATCCTATATCGGTGTGAGCAAAGCAAAAGAGATTGCTCTAAAGGATGCAGGACTCACTGCTTCTAAGGTTGATTTTGTTAAGGCAAAGCTGGATAAGGATGATGGCAGACGGGTTTATGAGGTTGAATTCTACCAGGGAAATATGGAATATGATTATACCATTGACGCCTATACCGGAGAAATCCTGGAATGGGATACAGAGTATGATGATTAATTGAAATGATGAAAAGAGAAGCCGGAGAAAGCTCCGGCTTCTTCTTTAATTTCCAAGCTCAATGCTGATTTCATTAAATTTATCTAACACCTCATTTAATTCTACCTTCTGCTTTTCTTCGCCATCCTTATCCATAATGGCTTCACCCTGATGCATCATCAGAAGGCGGTTGCCATATTGGAGGGCAAATTTCAGGTTATGGGTTACCATAATGGTGGTAAGCTTCTTTTTTTCAACAATTTCATTAGTAAGCTCCATAATATTGTCAGCGGTCTTTGGGTCCAGGGCAGCAGTATGCTCATCCAGAATCAGGATGTCATGGGGTGTGAGAGTAGCAGTAATAATAGCCAGAGCCTGCCGCTGGCCGCCGGAAAGATTCTTTACCTTGTCATTCAGACGGTTTTCCAGTCCCAGATGGAGCTGTTCTAACTGGGTGCGGTAAAAGTCAAGCCTATCCTTATTAATGGCATGGCCAAAGCCATAGGCCTTACCCTTGTTGTCAGCAAGAGCCATATTTTCCAGAATGGAAAAGGAGCCGCAGGAGCCTCTGGAAGGGTCCTGGTAAACTCTGGCGATATAGGAGGCTCGTTCAAAATCCTTAACCTTTGTAATATCCTTATCATTTAAAAGAATCTGTCCGCTGTCAGGAATCAGGGTTCCACACAAAAGATTCAGCATCGTAGATTTACCGGAGCCGTTGCTTCCAATGACAGAGATAAAGGCATCCTTTTTTACAGTCAGATTAAAATGCTGAAAAAGTATCGTTTCATCCGGAGTACCGGGATAAAAGGTCTTATTAATGTTTTCCAGCTTTAGCATAATTTTTTCCTCCTTTTTTTGCCATGTCATTTCCTACTAAAGCAGCAAGGAAGATAAAGGCCATTAATAATTTCAGATAATTTGGATTAAAATTCAGGTTCAGGGCGATGGATAGGCAGGCCTTGTATAAAATGGAGCCTAAAAATACAACCGTAGTTCCTTTTATCAAAGGAAGCTTGCCAAAAATGGAAATACCAATAATAACAGAAGCAAGTCCCATGACCAGCATACCATTTCCGGAGTTTACATCAAAGCTTCTCTGCTGCTGGCACAGAATGGAACCGGCAGTAGCGGCTAATCCATTACAAAGCATGAGCCCAAGGATTTTTACCTTTCCAGGGTTTTTACCCATCATGGTAACCATGGAAGCATTATCACCAACCGCACGAAGTAAAAGACCGGATTTTGTCTTTAAGTACAAATCCAAAAGCATCTTGATTACCAATGCACAGAGAAAAATCAATAAAAGTGTATTAGGTGCTGCAGTAAAAATCGTAGTTTTACTGGCAATTGGAAGAATAGCCTTGCCACCGGCCAGCATCAGATTGACAGAATACAGACCGGTCATGGTAATGATACCAGCCAGAAGGTCCTTGATGCCGAATACAACATGAAAGATACCAGTCAGAAGGCCAGCCAGACATCCGGCAACAAAAGCGGCAGCAATGGCAAGCCATGGATTGGCTCCGGCTGCAATCAGCATAGCGGTGACAGCAGAGCCTAAAGGAAAGGTGCCATCGACCGACAAATCCGGAAAATCCAGAATACTGTAGGTGATGTAAATACCCAGGGCCATGATACCGTAAATCAGGCCCTGTTCTAAAATTCCTTCAAAGATTGATAAAAATACTTCCATGGGAAAAATCCTCTTTTCTTGTTCGTTTTATTCGTCAGCAGCTAAATAGCTGATATTGCTTTTATATTCTTCTGGAACGGTAATTCCGTAGAAAGCAAGGGCTTCCTGATTTGCTACCGGAAGAGAGTCCGAAATAACTTCTACCGGAATCCCAGCAGGATTTTCGCCCTTTAACACTCTTGCTGCCATCTTACCAGTTTTCTCACCTAAAGCAAAGTAGTCGATGTTCTGGGCAGCGACACAGCCCTTCTTTACCTGCTCTTCCTCGGAACCAAATACCGGGATACCAGCATCCTGGGCCTTTGCAAGAACAGTTTCCAGATTGTTGACTACATTGTTATCGGTAAAGTTGTTGATAACATCGCATTTAGTAACGAGAGTATCCATAGCAAGAGGAATTTCGCTCTGGTTGCTGACACCAATGGCTTCGATTGTAAAGCCATATTTCGGAGCAAGCTCCTTAAACTTTTCCAGATGGGTAAGAGAATTTACTTCGCTGGTGGTATAGAGAATACCAATGGTTTTAGCCTCTGGAAGAAAGTCACGAATCATTTTCATCTGTGGCTCTAATGGAAGAGCATCGGAGGTTCCGGTACAGTTGGTGCCAGGCTCCTCTAAGGAGGCTACGATTTCAGCGGCAACCGGGTCAGAAACAGCGGTGAATATAACAGGAATCTGGCTTTCCTGTGTAGCGTTGAAGGCCGCCATAGCAGTAGGAGTAGCGATAGCTCCGATTAAGTCGTATTTTTTGGAAACAAAGGTTTCACTAATCATCGTTGCATTGCTTGGTTCGCCCTCTGCGTTTTTATAGTCGATTACAAGATTTTCTCCCTCTACAAAGCCTTCAGAAGCAAGACCGGCAATAAAGCCCTCCCGGCAGTTGTCCAGAGAGCCGTGAGGTGCAATCTGGGAGATACCGATGGTATAGGCAGGGGATGCCGTAGAAGTGCTGCTGGCGGTCTGGTTTCCACAGCCGGTAAGGGAAGCTGCACATAACATAGTAGCGAGTAAGATAGCGATTGATTTTTTCATAAAATTGTCCTCCATTCTTGTTGGACCGTTGAATAAGGTAAGATGGTGAAATAAAAAAAACTCCTATCCCTGTATGGGACAAGAGTTATATCCTGCGGTACCACCCAAATTGACAGCCTGTGCTGTCCACTTAGTTCTTATGCTATCACATAAGCTCATTGATAAAGGGTTGAGTTCCCTGCAAAGCCTACTTGGGAAAATCCGGTTCAGTCTGCCCTCAAAAGTCCATTCCAATCATGCCTGTATGCAACCTCTCAGCAACGGCCGCTCTCTGTAATACGGTGTATCATTGTACTCGTCTTTTTCAACGGTTTGATTTGTTAAGTTGGTATTCATTTTATGCGACTTAGATAGATTTGTCAACCCTTTTTTGAAAGTTATGTGATTTTATTGAAAATTTCTTTGAAATTTGATATAATATCGTAATATGAAAAAATAAGAAAAGCAGGTGAAAACAGGTGCTACAGGTGACAAAGGAGCGAATCAGGCAGGTAACCGGGGATGAGGTCATCTATTACCGGGGAGCCAGGTATTTCAGGGCAAATGCAGTATCAAATGTGACCTGGTCGAAAATAAATAAGCAGTACCGTGCTACGGTAATGGGACAGAATCCCTACCGGGTGGTAATCCAGGTGAAAAATGAAAGGGATTTTTCCTGTACTTGTAATTGTCCGGATTATATTAAGAGAAATAAGGTATGCAAGCATATTGTTGCAGCCCTTCTTTTTATTGCAGATTATCAGGAACGTTCGGAGAAGGAAAGCTGTGGCACAGAGGGAAAACGGGCCTTTCAAATTGTAGAATATTTCAATAAACAGGATTTTACACCTGTTTACGGTGAAAGCTTTGAGTTGAAGCCTTGTATTACGTTGCCGGCGATTTTTAAAGGGAATACAGGCAAAGCCTTTCTTTCACTGCAGGCAGGAAGCCGGCGTCTTTATAAGGTCCAGAATATCAAAAAGTTTCTGGGTGATTATTATTCCGGGGAAAATATTGTTCTTGGAAAGGAATTCAAGTTTATTCACGGAGAAAGTACCTTTGATAAGAAATCCCGTCCGATTATAGATTATCTGATTGAAATCCTGGAGATTCAGGAGGCCCTGGGAAAGAGCTATTACAATAACCTGTTTTTAAAGTCTGAAATGATATTTACCCAAAAGATGCTTTATAAGCTCCTGGAACTGATGGGAAAGGTGCCATGTCAGCTGGTTCTAAATGAAAAGGCCTGCGATAACGTTACGGTACAGAGGGGAAATCCACCGATTGGATTTCTGGTACGGACGGAAAAGGAGGGCATTCTCTTTGATTACCGGGAAAATAAACCGGTAATTCCTCTGGCTGATGATGGAAGCATGCTTCTTTATGAGAACGTAATCTATTTGCCGGAAAAGGCTTTTTTAAAGAATTTTCTGCCCTTTTACAGCAGCCTTGGCGGTAGCCGGGAGCCATTGATTTTTAAGGGTGAGGATAAGCAACGTTTTTTAGATATTGTACTTCCGAAGCTGTATGATACGATGGAGCTTACGATACCAGATTCCATGCGTGAAAATTACATTGTTGAAAGTCTTGATGCTGCTATTTACCTGGACCGACAGAAAAATGCAGTCAGTGCCAGCGTAGAGTTTTCCTACGGAAGCTTCAAGATTAACCCATTGAGGCCTAAAGTACCGGATGGCATTATTCTGGTGCGTAAGAAGGCAGAGGAGCAAAAGCTGTTAGAATGGCTGGAGGAGGCTCATTTTCTGCCTTATAAAAACAGCTATGTGCTGAAGGAGGATGAAGCGATCTATGATTTCTTGTCCAAAGGAGTAGGCGAGCTTTCCGGACTGTGCACAGTTTACTATTCCGATAATTTTAAAACGCTTTCGATTCAGTCAACAGGACGGTTAAACAGCAGTGTACGGCTTTCGGAAGGCTCGGATCTTTTAGAGCTTAACCTTTCCTATGAGGCAGTGCCAAGGGATGAACTGCGGGAGGTATTTCATTCCTTGAAGCTGAAAAGGAAGTATCATCGCTTGAAGGATGGAAGCTTTTTAGATCTTACGAGCGAAGAGGCAAAAGCTGCCATAGATACCCTCCAGGAGCTGGATATCAGCTTAAAGAGCCAGAAGGAGGATATTTTTGAGCTTCCTAAGTATACCGTCTTTTATTTGGACAAGCTGTTAGAAAATATGGCTTCAGTGGCTTATGAGCGTGATGAAAAGCTAAGCTCTCTGTTAAAGGAGGTAGAAGACCCGGAGACAAAGGAATATCCTATACCGGAGGGAATTAATGCAAGCCTCCGACATTATCAGGTAACAGGCTATCAGTGGCTTTCTACGCTGGCCTATCATGGGCTGGGCGGTATTCTGGCGGATGATATGGGCCTTGGAAAAACTTTGGAGTCTATTGCGTACATGAAATCCCGTCCAGGAAAGCTTCACTTTGTTGTATGTCCGACCTCCTTAATTTATAACTGGGAGGAGGAATTTCATACCTTTGCACCGGATATGAAGGTGCGTGTGGTCAGTGGAACCCCGGAAGAGCGGAAGGAGCTAATTGAGACGGCAGAGGATATGGATGTGCTGGTTACGTCTTACCCATTGCTTCGGAGAGACTGTGAACATTACCAAAAGCTTTCTATTGATTCGATGTTTATTGATGAAGCTCAGTTTATCAAAAATTCGATTTCTCAAAGTGCCCGAAGTGTAAAAAAGATACTGGCGAAGCATCGCTTTGCCCTAACCGGTACACCGATTGAAAATTCCCTGTCTGAGCTTTGGTCGATTTTTGATTATATTATGCCAGGCTACCTGTTAACCTATCATAAATTTTCAGAAAAATATGAAAAGCCAATTATCAGGGAGGAAAGTAAGGAGGACTTAGAGCGGCTGACGACCCGCATCAAGCCCTTTATCCTTAGGCGTATGAAAAAGGATGTTCTTACGGAGCTTCCAGATAAGATAGAAACCCGTATGGTTACGGAAATGACAGAAAAGCAGAAGCTTATCTACCTGTCCTATATGAATAATGTCCGGGAAAATCTGGATTCCCAGAACCAGATACAGATATTGTCCGCTCTGACGAGGCTTCGTCAAATCTGCTGCCATCCATCTACATTTGTAGAAGACTATAGTGGAGACAGCGGAAAGCTGGAGCTTTTGATGGAACAGCTGCCGGGGATTCTGGAAAATGGTCATCGCGTTCTGATTTTCTCCCAATTTACTACGATGCTTTCTATTATTGGAGAGCGGCTTAGTGCTGCTGGTATTTCTTATTTTTATCTGGAGGGAGCAACCAAATCCGATGACCGGATTGATATGGTAACTCGGTTTAACCAGGGGGAGCGGGAGGTCTTTCTGATTTCCCTAAAGGCAGGTGGCACCGGTATCAACCTGACCGGGGCCGATACGGTTATCCACTATGACCCATGGTGGAATCCGGCGGTAGAAGACCAGGCCACCGACCGTGTTTACCGTATCGGACAAACCAGCACCGTCCATGTAATTAAACTGATTACCAAGGATACCATTGAGGAAAAAATCAATAAGCTGCAGGAAAAGAAAAAGCAGCTTTCGGAGTCGGTTATTGAGGCAAGAGAGGTATTCATCAATAAGCTGACAAAGAAAGAGATAGAGGAGCTGTTTTGTAAAGAAATTTAAATGACAGAGTATATTTTATAATCAGGAAAGAGTACGTGAATCTCTATATGCAGCTTCAAATAGTTTCAAATCTATTCTTACAAGTGGAGAAATGGAACTGTTACATCAGGCACAAGGCAGCTTAGACAGGCTGTCGGTGTAGTAACTTGGGCAAAACTAAATGATGGAGGCACAGAAGTGTTTGACATAGTGAGTGTAGCAGAAGCACTTGCATTCTATGCACCTTATATCAATAAGTAAGGATAGATGATGTCAATCGGCAAGACTGGACTAAAACTCACCATTGCCATAGCAGAGTGTACCTATGAACAGGCGACACTGTATGGAGAACGACTGGAGATTATGGCTTACAGTCCGGAGATAGATGCTGAGTTAAAGATTATCTGTTTTCCGACATTTCCGGGACACTGTGGATGTATGTTATTCCCATTGGACGAGATACACTATGCACAAAAACAGGATGAGCTGTCACAGATATGGAAGAATTACCTGCTACGGTAAGAATATAATCTGTGACGAATTGTATAAAAGGACAAAAAAATGTCATTTCATCACAAAAATGTGGTGGGATGACATTTTTTAAGAAAAATTTGAACAAATAGGTACGTCCGACAAATACAATGGTGGAAGAAAATTCAAATCGTATTGCAGAATCTACAGGGATTATGCAAGACTATACAACGAAGTTGAGGCAATAGTCACTAAGTATTATCCGGAAGGTTCCGGAAATGGTTTCTTTAATTTTACAGATGAAGAAAAATTCTATGAAATGCTAAATGAAGCCAGACAAGAAGCCGGATGTGCCTATGTATCAGATACACCGGATACAACAGAAGAAAATGATTTAATCCAGTTTTACAATGAAAAGCATGAAAAATTAAGTGACAGTACTTACAGACAGAGATTCTTGTAGAATTTGGATTATATTGTAATAGCAAAATGTCAGGCGTATTTTGGAATTGGTTTCAGGGTACGCCTGATATCATATAAGTGCAAATAGTGTTTGTGCTTCAGTCAGAAAGGTCTGAGAATGATTCAGATAACAATACGGTAAGATTTATGGTGTATGGTATGATTGTCATTTCCCGTGTCGGAAGGAGACGGAAGAAATGGAAGATAAAATTACAGCATATGGAAACTACCTGGCTGTCACAGAGAAAGCAGACAACACGACTGCAATCTATTTAAGGGAGGCAGCGGCTTTTATACAATACATTGGGGACAAAACTGTAACCAAGACACTTGTATTGGAATACAAAGGTGAGCTGTTGGAAAAATATAGCAAACCATCAACAATCAATTCTAAAATCATAGCTACCAATGCTTATTTAAAATACATAGGGCAAGGGGATTGTACAGTCAAGACAGTGTCTTGAAAATGTATTGTCGAGAAGAGAATATACTAAAATGCTGGATTATGCATTGGAAAGTGGCAGGAAAAAACACTACTTAATCATGAGGACATTAGCATTAACAGGATGCAGAATCAGTGAATTGACAGGGGTTACAACACAGGCTCTGGCAGATGGAGGTTATAAAATAAGGAACAAAGGAAAGACCAGAGACATCTATATTCCTGATAAATTAGTAAAGGAATTGAAGGAGTATTGCAAAGAGCAAAATATAAAGAAAGGCTGTATCTTCACTGGTAGAAACGGGAAGCCTATAACAAGAAACGGTGTCTATCGAATGATGCAAAAGATAGCTGATATGACAGGAGTACCACTAGAAAAGGCACACCCTCATTCCTTCAGACATTTGTTTGCATTGACCTATATAGATACCTATAATAATATAGGCGAGTTGGCGGACATACTGGGACATTCCAGTCTTGAAATCACCAGAATCTATCTATCTAGCAGTAGGGAGCAGAAGAGAAATAAAATGAATCGCTTGAATTTATAAAATCTAAGTAAGTATAGGCATGGGAAATGATAAACAAAAAGGAAGGGAACTATGTTAATTGACAACAGAAATTATAAGCTTTATGATTGCTTAGTGCAAAGCTATGTATGGAAAGAAGAAACGAATATCCTTATTCTTTCCTGTCAGTATCTGGACAGGGGTGCGACCAAGATCGCACTGAGAAAGGTATGCGATTCGGAGTGTCTGGAACTGTTGATAAATCATGTGATTGAATATGTGGTGTGTTCTTATGATGCGGAAAAGAAGGCCTGCTGTTATGAGATACACCTGAGAAGTCTGTCGGAGACAGCAAAGGTGTGGGCAGGGAGCATGGAATTTTTTTAAGAAGTATAACCTTAATACATGCCCATTTCATGGGGCAAACGGAAAACGAAAGTTGATAAAAGCACGATATTATATGCAATCGCAAAGAAAAAATATGTAGAAGTGCACGTACATAAAGATTACGTGTTTAAGACCTCAGCCCGGAGATAGATACCAATCTTAAGGTGATCTGCTTTCAAACCTTTGTGGGACATTGCGGCTGTATCTTATTTAATCTTGATGAAATGAAATAAAAACGGTATTGCATATGCTGAAAACAAATGATATAAGGCCTCTAAAATGTATAAATTTAACAAAAATATCAAAAATCATCTTCAAATCAAAAAAGTCTATCCCTTTGGCTAGTTTACTTTTTCAAACCTTATCGTGTATAATATAGAAAAGTATGTATATTAACATTGAGGGTTTCACCCAGTATCAGCAAAAAGGAGGTTGATATATTTGCGCCAGGAAGACGATCATTATGTGCGTCCGCAGGCCGCATGGGAGAGAATGAGGGCTGCCAAAAACAGTCATCAGACCGTATATGAAAAAAAGAAAATGCCCGGATAATTTTCGTGATCGATGATTTGTATGTATTAGACGGAAAAGGGCTTGTAAACATTGCCCTTGCAGAGAGCTATTTTGAGAAAGGCGGGGAGGACTATGAATTGGCGCTTCTTGCCGGAAACGGAAGGATGCAGGCAGAAGCCGGAGGAAAGACCGAACTGGTCTTTGTGGCGGCAGGGATTCTCACAAAGCTGTCTATCTTAAATAACCACATGGATGAAGCAAGGGATATGTTAGACAGCTTTCAGAACAAGGCAGAAAAGGAAGCTCCGAAGCTTCTGCCAAATATCGGTGCCATGCAGGCAAGAATGGATTTATACACCGGAAGGATGGGAGAAGTGATGGAGTGGCTTGAAAAAGCCCCGGATGAAGATGAGGAGTTTAACGTCATGGAACGCTACCGGTATCTTACGAAGGTGCGGGTATATCTGGCAACCGGCCGGAAGGAAAAGGCAGAGGATTACCGCTTTGTGCGGATACTCACAAAAGAGGGGGCAGCACTTTTGGAACTGCTTAAGGCTGCAGGCGGAAGGCATGTATGTGGAACAGATCGCAAGGCAGCTTGGATTGACCAAGTCTAGCGTGAAATACTACAATCAGGAAACATACAAAAAGCTGGGCGTAAACAATAAAACCGCAGCAGTGGCAGAAGCCAGAAGCCGGAGGCTTTTGTGAAGAGATTGAGAAAAAACATAAAGCATAATGTCGGGCTTTGTACGAAAAGCCCCTCAGGAATGGAGGAGATTGCAATGAAAAAATTATGCAGGAAAGGACATCTGAAAAGAAGCGGGAAGCGGTGGCTTGCCCTTCTTATGAGTGTCTGCCTGATTGGAACGATGATTCCGATTACAGCAAGGGCAGAGAATGGCAGCACAGATACCGGACTGTGTGAACATCACACAGAGCATACAGCAGAGTGCGGTTACGTGGCACCTGCCCGGGGACACGAGTGCGAGCATGTGCATGACGAAAGCTGCGGCTATCAGGAAGCTGGTGAGTGTACCCATGTACATACAGAAGAATGTGGGGAAAACGGAGAGAGCTGCGCTCATGTGCATGATGACCAGTGTGGGTATGCTGAAGGACATGTGTGTGAGCATGTGCATGACGAGGAATGTGGTTATGTGGAAGCTTCCGAAGGAAGTCCCTGCACATTCGCCTGTGAGATCTGTGGAAAGGAAGCAGCAACTGTGCAGGCAGAGAGTAAACTCATCACCGACTGGGAATGGGTAGATGACTGGGAGATTATCCACCCGGATAGCGGAAACGTTTTACTGCCTTTTGCCAGTGCGGAAAATGTCGCTTATTTTGACAATATTGTGGAGATGCTGCCAAGCGCTATTCAAGCCGATGGTGAGGAACTAACCCTTGGGGAATGGGTCTGCGAGGACTACCCTATGGAGAGTGGTGCTTATGAGGGCTGGTATGTCTTTGAAACCACGCTGCCCGATGGCTATACCCTGTCCGACGACACCAATGTTCTTTACTTAACCGTGGTACTGGGCGACCCGGAGGGACATAAGGCGGCTGATAAGGCGGCTGTATACGCTTATGAACCGATTATTAATACGCTGAAGCCGGGAAGCACCTTTGACGTATCTAAGGTGCCGATGGGGTATTTGACTCCGCGTGAATATCAAATGAATGAGAGCGGTGAATATACGCTTACCGGACAAAACGTCAATGAAACCACGATGCGCTTTGTAATCAATAAATCCTGCACTATCATTCTGGATAATGTGAAAATCATATCCGGTCTGACCTATGAGGATGATGGCAAAAATATGTTTATGAGCGGAAAACACGGAATTTTTGAGGTTGCAGAGGGTGTCAGCGTAGACTTTGTTTTCCGGGGGAGTAACGATATACAGAGCAAAAGATATTATAAATCACTTGATATAAATGCAATTATGCTCGGACAGGGCAGTAAAGTGACCTTTTCGGGACCGGGAGTATTGGATCTAAAGGGGGGGATAGCAGGAAAATTTTTAGGGAATAACAGTGCTGCCCAAGCCACTGTCGTCATGAAAGGTGGTCGAGTGGATGTGGTAGGAATTGGAAGTTATCGGTTTACAGATTACAGAGGCGGAGGCGGATATAAAAGTGAGGTGATAAACGGAACGATTGAACTACAGTACCAGGGCGGTAGTTTTCATAATAGTGTAGATGATGCGGAGGATATTGCTGAACGAAAAGATGATATTTTGCTACGCACATCATACTGTAAGGGAGATAACGGAAGAGTTCGAATCACGGGGATGAGCAACAGCAGTATCAAGCTTAAATCAGGAGCAGCCGGAGAATTTATGGAAATGGAGTGCTTTGGCGATACCGTTTATTTCTATCATGACCTGAAGCTGAACGTCGTTACAGACTATTATATCATCGACGGAGACAATTACCGACATTTCCGACACACAAATAAGACCGTTCGGGATGACGCAGTAGAGATAACCGATGACAGCACCATTGCCGGCGCGGCAGGAACCGTGCGTGTGGGCGGCTCTACCGTGAGCAATGCGACCCTTACCTTTACGAGTGATTTGTTTACCGGAAGCTGCACGACAGGTGAAAACGGAGCGTACTATAAAGCGATGCCTCAGGGTACCTATCAGGTGACCATTACGCCGTCAGGCTCGGATACCGCATACAATTTGGGAACGATTACCCTAAATCAGGAATCGAAACAGACCTATGACTTCGGTTTAACAACCTTGACCGGTACCGTGAAGGATGGTAATGGCAGCCCCGTTGATAAAGCATTGGTTCGCTTTGGGGAGGACGGAACTTTGGCCTACACCGATGCAAATGGAAAATATACCATTTATATGCTCCAGAATAAGTATGCGAGCGGAACACAGGTTACCGCGTCTGCACAGACCCTCCTGTATTCCAAAGTAACAGAGAATGTTACTTTCAATACAAGTGGCATGACGCAGGATTTTGTACTAAAGGATATCGTTACAGGAGATACGCTGAAGGTGAGCAGCGAAGCGGATCTTGTACTACTGGCGGGTTTTAAGAAGCAGCTTAATGAAAAGACCATTGTCCTGACGCAGGATATCGCATTAACCGGACAATTCAAGGGTATTACATTAACGGGTAAGACCACTATAACGATTCAGGGGAATGGTCATACCATTTCCAATATGACCACACCGTTGTTTGTTAATCAGACAACTGATAAGAACAGTCAATATCTTAAAGGTGAGGTAACGGATCTGCATTTGCAGGGTGATATATCGTGGAATGGTTATGCTTTAGGTGCTTTGGCAGAAAGGGCTCGTTATATTACGATAGATGGCTGCTCTTTTACAGGCAGCATTACATCAACCTATGAAGAAAAAAGAGGATGGTCAATTGGCGGCTTGGTTGGACAGTTCTACGATGGCACGATGAGGAATTGCTATGTTTCTGTTTCTCTGATGAAAAGCAATACTGTACTATATTCAGGCGGTCTGTGCGGAGATGCGGATACGAGCAGTAATGATATTGAAAACTGCTATGTCCGAATCGGCGACTATGCTGTCAACAAAAGCTCTAAGAGCGGAATACTTGGAATCTATAAAGGTACAGTGAAGAACTGTTATGTCGTTGTCACCGGCAGTGAGATGCCCCAAAACGCACTGGGCAAAGTTGCTCCTAATGCGACTCCTACCGTCAATAACGTATATGCGCTGGAAGGATGCGCCAATGATTATACCAAAGTGACGAAGCTATCGGCTGGCGTAATGTCTGCGCAAGCCGGAACCACCGTTGACGGTAAAAAGGCACTGGTGGACCAGCTTAATACCAATGTGTCCACAAGCAATTCTTATAAAAAATGGTACAACGGCACCGATGGCTATCCTTGCTTCACGATTCCGACTTACACCATTACGTTTAATGGTGGTACAAAGGGTACCGGAAGTCAGGAAGCTCTGACCGTGAAAGCAGAAGAATCGGTGACCCTGCCGGGTGTGGTTTATAAGAATATTGATTATGTGCAGAAAGGCTGGGCAACGAGCGACGGTGGTACAAAGGCTTATGACCTGAGCGAGAGCATTTCACCTGCGGCAAATATGACGCTGTATCCTTACTGGGAAGCAAAGCCGGCAGCTGAATGCGAAGCGCCCATAGGTCTGACTGCAACGTATGGAGATACATTAAGCAATGTTTCTTTGCCGGATGGTTTTACATGGAATGCACCGGAAACTTCGGTAGGAGCTGTTGGCACAAATACCTTTACAGCAACCTATACGCCGACAGGAGAGGCAGCGGAAAAATATGTAAAGAATACTAATGTGCAGATTTCGGTAGAAGTTAAGAAGGCACTGGCAACGTATACGACTCCGGTAGGCGCAGCTTCAAATCTTGCCTATAACGGTGCTGCGCAGAAACTTGTGACAGCCGGTACCACGTCACACGGTACGATTGTTTACAGCTTGACAGAGACCGAAACATATACAACTGAGATTCCTACGGCAATGAATCCGGGAAATTATACCGTATTCTATAAGATTCAGGGCGATGCCAACCATGAGGACAGTGAAGTCGGAAGCGTGACGGTACCCATTGGGAAAGCAAATCTGAAAGATGCAGTGATTACACTGGGGGATGCTCTTACCTATAATGGCAAGGAGCAGACGCAGAGCATTGCAAGTGTAACCGTTGGAACCATGACGCTTGGAGCCGGTGACTATACCGTTACGGGTAATACAAAGTCAGCTGTCGGAACCTATACACTGACAGTCACGGGACAGGGTAATTTTGAAGGAAGCAAACAAGCGGAATTTAACATTGCAAAGAAAGCAGCTGTTTCGGTACCGGATATAGATAAGAAGTATGTCTCTACAGTCGGCTCAAATGGCGCTGCGGCAAGCATTGATATTGCAAGCTTACTTCCAAATGACAGGGGTGCGACGACATATACTCTTGCGGAGAATACAGCCACTTATGTAACCGATAAAGCAGTTAGTACAGATGGAATGCTGACATATAAGGTAGGCACAAACGGAAACATCGGTAATAGCACAACACTGACGGTGACTGCCGCGTCTGCAAATTATGAAGACATTACTGTAAAAGTAAATATTCAAATTGTGGATAAATATATCGTAGCAGAAAAGGAAGATGCCAAGGTAGCTATTACGGGAAGCAACACATTGATCTATGGTCAGACGCTGAGTACATTGACATTAAATACAAGTGCAGCCAAATTTGTAGAGCAGGAAAATCCTACGAAAGAAGTAACAGGAACCCTTGCATGGGAAAATCCTGCTGCGGTATTAGATGCCGGAACCACAACTGCCACATGGGTATTTAAACCAAATGATGCGTCTTATGCAACCGTGAAAGATACCGTTGCCATTACGGTAAACAAAGCAACACCACAGGTAACTAACCTGCCAACCGTGGCAGAAAGAACCTATCACCCGACTGTAGGCCTTACGAATAGTGACCTGACAGGCGGAACAGTTACCGGTGTAGATGGTAATCCTCTTGGCGGTGAATGGAGCTGGCAGTCATCCGGTATCATTCCAATCGTAAACAACACCGGATATGTGGCAGTATTTACACCGTCAGACAGTACAAACTATGAAACAGTGACACGAACCATTACAGTAACGGTTACTAAGGCAACACCTTATATAAAAACAGCACCGATAGCGGCTGCAATTACTTATGGGGATACCCTTGGTGCTTCGACGCTTTCCGGCGGCACCGTGCAGTACAGCATAAGAAATACCGCAACCGTTTCCGGAAGCTTTGCATGGAGAGATAGCAGCATGAAACCGAGTGTCTCTGCTAGCAACACCATGAACTATTGGGTAGTATTTACCCCTTCTGATGTGGATAACTATAATACCGTAGAAACAGATATTACCCTGATTGTAAACAAGGCGGGGAATGCACCGAATAAGCCTTCATCGACCATGAACGTGGCAAATAGCTGTGAGAAGGCAAGTGACGTGACCTTACCGACCGGCTGGGTATGGCAGGATGCATATAAGGATACTGCGCTTACCGTAGGCACAGCAGTAACCGCAACTGCAATTTATAATGGAGCGGATAAAGGAAATTATGAGAATGAGACAATATCCGTAACCATTACAAGGTCAGCCTGTGATCATGCGCATACAGAGGTCAGAAATGCAAAGGCGGCTACCTGTAAAGAAGCCGGTTATACCGGGGACACTTACTGCAAGGATTGTGGCGAACTGCTTACAACAGGAAGCATCATACCTCTTGCAGACCATCAGGGTGGAACAGCTACCTGTACCAAAAAAGCAGTCTGCACCGTATGTGGTAAAGAATATGGAACGCTTGATGCAAATAACCATGTCCATACAGAAATCAGAGGAGCAGTAGCGGCAACCTGTACCGCAGGCGGCTACACCGGAGATACTTATTGTACCGATTGTGGTGTCAAGATAAGGACGGGAACAGCAACCCCTGCCCTTGGACATAACTATACAAGCAAGGTAACAACAGAACCGACAACTGATAGGGAAGGTGTCAGAACCTACACCTGTGACCGCTGCGGACACAGCTACACGGAGAGCATTCCAAAGCTTCCGGAGGAGGAACATGAGCATTCCTATTCCGATTCTGTGACCAAAGAGCCGACCTGTACCGATACCGGCATCAGAACTTATACCTGCTCCTGCGGGGACAGCTATACAGAGACAATTCCGGCCCTTGGACATAACTATACAAGCAAAGTAACAAAAGAGCCGACAACAAGCAGTGAAGGTGTTATGACCTACACCTGTGACCGTTGCGGGCACAGCTACACAAGAGCGATTGCAAAATTGCAGGATAACAATAATAATAATCCGACAGACAATAATCCGGGAGAAAACAATCCGGGAGAAAATCAACCGGGAGGAGAAAATACACCGGATATCGGAAAGCCGTACATCAAAGATGAGACAGGCAAGGAAGGCTGGGAGGTCATCAAGGCTGAAGTGGATAAAACACAAGATGGCGATACAGTAGTTGTAGAAATGAATGGTTCATCTGTTGTTCCGGGTGATGTACTGGATGAAATCAAAGGAAAAGATGTTACCATTGTCTTTGATATGGGTAATGGAATCACATGGAGCGTAAACGGTCAGAGCATTACGGCTGACAGGGTCAGTGACATCGACTTTACCGTAAAGACCGGCACCAATACCATTCCGGTAGACATCATCAATAACGTAACAGGCGAGCGCTACAGCACGCAGATAAGTCTTGCTTATGATGGCGAGTTTGGCTTTACGGCAGTGCTTTCCATCAACATGGATGCAAAGAACGCCGGACTTTATGCAAACCTGTTCTACCATAACGAAAAGACCGGAGAGATGGAGTTTATCTGTTATGACGAGATCGCAGCGGACGGCACGGCAGAGCTTGTCTTTACCCATGCTTCGGATTATGCCATTGTAATTGATACCGAGCCGATGGATAAACCTGAGCAGGTTACCGAACCTGAATCAGAAAGTCAGTCTACAGAAGCTGAATCTACACAGACCGGCGCAGAAGTAAATGACGATGCATGGAATCCTTGGTGGATTATTGTAATCGGTGTAGTGGTAATTGTAGTGGGGTTATGCGTTCTCTTTGTAGTGAAGAAGAAAAAAGAGGACACTGAGTAAAAAATATGGTTATTGGGAAAAGGAAATGCAGTGAGATTTTCTTTTCCCTGTAAACCGCTGACTTAGAAAAAGGAGGTTTTTAAGAAATGAGTGAAAAGGTAATTGATTTTTCAGAAGTTCTGAACAGAGTAGAAAGAAAATTTGCCTTATTGAAAGATGATTCCACGCAGTATGCTAATGCGGTAGCTTTAATGAATGCTTATATGATAAGCTTGAGAGATCTTTATAAACCGGAAAAGGCAGATTTTAACCATGAGCCTGATTTATATGATAGTATTAGCAAAAACTATGAGGATATTCAAGCAACAGCAACAGAATATACGACATATATTTATGGACAATTACTATCTAATCCGCAGAAAGCTTTGAGGAGTTTAAGTTCCATCGACAGAAAGTTATCGACATCGATTGAAACAATACAGAAAATTATTGATGATCCTGATATGTCTGAGGATAACCTTAATAATAAAATTGATGATTTGACAGATTATTTCAGTGAAATTATTCAGATAGCGAACGAGGAAATTGTTCTTTTAGGGTATTTATTAGAAAATTTGCAGAAATTTAAAGAAACAAAAATAGAAAATGTGGCAGAAGATATTACTCAGATTTTGAAAGGAATCAATATTACAAATTACAAATTTAAGGATGCATTGGAGGCACTGGAAAAGTTAAAAAAGGATGTAGAAAAAGAAGAAAATGGTGTAATAGAGAAACTTACAGCTTCTGGTATAGGCCTCGTTTCCTCTCTCATTGTTGGAGTTCTGGGTGTTTTATCTTCGTCTATAAGTGGTGGTACGTCAATTATTATAACAATGGCCATAATAGCAGGTATCATTGGTTCAATAGGTTCGATTGGAGGTATCGGATACAATATTTATAAACTGATAGTAGAAGAAAATGAACTTAAGAAGATAACTGCTGAATTGGATGATTACGAGGAAGATATTCTTTTGATTACAAATTGGAAAGATTTCCTAGTACATAGTTAGCTTTAAAGGATATGACCTATTTATTGGGAGATGGAATGATAATTGTTAAAAAGATAGATTAAAATAAAAATAATAAAAAGCCAGAAGACAAATAATCACATCTTCTGGCTTTTTATTATTCCGTTAACTGAAAAATATTATTCCGATGGTATTGATATTATTCCGATAATTGAGTATACTACTTGTGAAGAGAGAAGGTGTAAACTTATGTATATGACAGTAAAGCAGACTGCAGAGAAATGGGGCATTTCAGATAGAAGAGTACGCATATTATGCTCGGAAGGTAAAATTCCAGGAGTTACCCGGGAAGGACGAAGCTGGATGATTCCGACAGATGCAAAAAAGCCAGAGGATGGACGATTTAAAACAGTGGAAAGCTTGTTGGATATTATAGACAGAAAGAAAATAAAACTGGATTCCAGACGCCCTTTGACAGAAGGAGAGGTAGAACGACTGACGGAGGAATTTATTGTAGAATATACCTATAATTCCAATGCGATTGAAGGAAACACATTGACCTTACGGGAGACGGATATGGTACTAAGGGGATTGACCATTGATAAAAAGCCCTTGAAAGATCATATAGAAGTGGTAGGGCATAAAGAAGCTTTTGATTTTGTGAGAGATTTGGTAAAAGAGCAGGTACCTTTATCGGAAAGCATTATTAAACAAATTCATTATCTTGTGTTAGCAGATAAGAAGGAGGATAGAGGCATTTACAGACGGATTCCGGTCAGAATTATGGGTGCGAAACATGAACCGGTGCAACCATATCTGATTCAACCCAGGATGGAGCAGCTGCTGGAATCATACAGAAATAGTACAGAGCATATTATTCCACGGCTTGCACGATTTCATATTGAATTTGAGGGAATTCATCCTTTCATCGATGGAAATGGACGGACAGGACGGTTGCTTGTAAATTTGGAGTTGATGAAGGCCGGCTATCCGCCGATTGATATTAAATTTACAGATAGAATTTCTTATTACAATGCATTTGATGAGTATTATGTAAAGAATAATCTTGGTGCAATGGAAAAGCTGTTTGCTGGATATATCAATGCAAGATTAGATAGTTATCTGATAATGTTGAAAGAATAAGACGAAAGAGTGCTGTTATTGTAGTGTTTCAGTTTAAGGGCTAACAATAACAGCACTTTTATAATTCACTCTTTAAATTTCTATAAGCTCATACTCCGAACTTCCCAGTCCCATCTTTTCTGCATGCTCAATAGCCACATGCCAGTTGGTAACCGGAGTAGTATCCGTAAAATGGTCATGATGGATATGTTCCCGCTCAGAAAGAATACTGCCTGCCATAACCGGCTGTTTGTTAACTGCATCGGCACAGGCCTGGTCAAGGGCCACCGGGTCAAAGGAGGCAAACATTCCGACATTTGGTACAATAGGTACATCATTTTCTGCATGGCAGTCGCAGTATGGAGATACGTCAACTACCAGACTGATGTGGAAGCTTGGACGGCCATGAACAACGGCCCAGGTATATTCTGCAATTTTCTTGTTCAGGATATCATTGGATTCGTCTCCAGCCGGCTGAACAGCGTCCATAGGACAGACACCGATGCATCTGCCGCAGCCGACACATTTATCATGGTCAATAGAAGCTTTGCGGTCAGTAATGGAAGGTGCATCATGAGCACAGATTTTAATACATCTGCCACAGCCAATACAAGGCTCCTGCTCTACATATGGCTTTCCGGCACTGTGCATTTCCATTTTTCCGGCACGGGAGCCGCAGCCCATACCCAGATTCTTTAGGGCACCGCCAAAGCCGGTAGCTTCGTGTCCTTTAAAGTGGTTTAAAGAAATTACAATATCAGCATCCATAATGGCCTGACCAATCTTGGCTTCTCTTACATATACACCGCCTTCGACAGGAACTAAGGCTTCATCGGTTCCCTTAAGACCATCTGCGATAATAACGTGGCAGCCGGTGGAAAAAGGAGAGAAGCCGTTCTGATAAGCGGCATCAATATGGTCAAGGGCATTTTTACGGCCTCCGACATACAGAGTGTTGCAGTCGGTCAGGAATGGCTTGCCGCCCAGCTCCTTAACTACTTTAGCTACAACAGCAGCGTAATTAGGACGTAGAAACGCAAGATTTCCAGGTTCTCCAAAGTGGATTTTGATGGCAGCGTATTTTTTGTCAAAATCAATGCTACCAATACCGGCAGTTTTAATCAGCCGTTCCAGCTTTTGAGGAAGATTTTCATTAAAGGAAGTCCTCATATTTGTAAAATAAACCTTTGACTTTGCCATTGCAATTCCTCCATTCTAATTATCAAAATGATTGTTATAAAATTCTTCTGTTATTTCATCCAGAAAGGCTTCATCCATAGAGCCAAACTGGTCTGTAACCGCTTTTTTGATATAGGTTATTTTATTTAAAAAGTTAATTTCATCGGAAACAGTCTCATCCTGTACCGTAAGAAGATCAGTCTCGCGGATATTATTTTCCATCCATTCCTTAACCTCTTCGGTAAAGCGATTTTCCTCTGCAATCTGTCCCTTTGCTGCCTTCGCACTTCTAAAGGAGCTTCCGCTGACGAAAAGGCAGCCTAAAAAGATAATAGCTGCTGCCGTATAGGAAACCGGATTTCCAAAGATAGAGAAATAACCAAAAATATTAAGTACGGTAAAAATGAGGCCTGCAATACCAACTACAAGAAAAGTCCAGGCAGTGGAGGAGAGATCCTTGTATTTGTCCTCTTTTTTTACATATACAGAGGCTGATTCTCGGAGATTGTATATTTCCTCCTCTGGTTCTGCTTCAGAAGCAGACTCTGTATCAGCCGATGCTGTTTTCGCTACTACAGCCTCCAGTTCCTTTTCTGTTTCTGCAAGGTAAAAGCCAGTGTAAAGCCGTTTGGCTTCCTTTTGCTGGGAAACAGGAACCGATACGCTGTACTGGCTGGATTCTTCGACAAAGCCAAGCAGGGCACCTGTAACACCGGAATACTCTAAAAAGTCATGAAAACGTTTTGCCAGCTCTTCCTTATCTGTAAGAAGAACAGCAACCTGTTCTTCCTTTTCAGTAAATTCCTCTACGAGGGGAGTGCCGCAGTCTGCACATACGGTAATTCCCTCGCGATATTCCATTTTGCATTTTGGACACCAAGCCATATGGATTCCTCCTTTATTCTGCTTTAAACAGATGGTAGGTCTTTTTACCCTTCTTTACTAACAGAGCACCGTCTGCATTAAAATCTGCAGGGGTAAACTTGCGGGCAAAATCAGTACATTTTTCTTCATTTACAGAAACACCGCCCTGCTCAATATTTCTTCTTGCATCAGAACGGGAGGAGGCCATTTTAGCGTCTACTAAAAGGGTAATCAGGTCAATACCAGCTTCAAAATCAGCCTGTGGGTAAGTAGTAGTAGGCATATCCTCAGTTTTCATGCTGCCGCCAAACAGAGCTCTGGCAGCATCCTGTGCTTTTTTCGCCTCTTCCTCACCATGAACAATCTTGGTAATCTCGTAAGCTAATACTTCCTTTGCCTGATTGATTTCAGAGCCCTCTAAAGCTCCTAAACGACGAACCTCATCCATTGGAAGGAAGGTAAGAAGTCCAAGGCATTCCTCAACCTTAACATCCTCGATATTTCTCCAGTACTGGTAGAACTCGTAAGGAGAGGTCTTTTCAGGATCAAGCCATACAGCACCCTTCATGGTCTTGCCCATCTTGATGCCCTCACTGGTAGTTAAAAGCTTAAAGGTCAGACCATAAGCTGGCTTTCCTTCCTTACGGCGGATTAAATCAACACCGCCCAGAATATTGGACCACTGGTCATTACCGCCCATTTCCAGAGTACAGCCATAGAGCTTGTTTAATTTCCAGAAATCGTAGGACTGCATCAGCATGTAGTTGAATTCGAAGAAGGTAAGCCCTTTTTCCATACGCTGCTTGTAGCACTCGGCAGTCAGCATTTTATTTACGGAGAAGTGTACGCCGACCTCTCTTAAAAATTCTACATAGTTCAAATCCAGCAGCCAGTCTGCATTATTTGCGATAATCGCATTGTCATTGTCAAAGCTGATGAAGCGGGAAAGCTGCTGATGGAAACGCTCGGCATTGTGCTGAATCGTTTCTCTTGTCATCATGGTACGCATATCGGATTTACCAGATGGGTCACCAATCATGGTAGTACCGCCGCCAAGTAAGGCGATAGGACGGTGGCCGGCTCTTTGCATGTGCATCATGGCCATAATGGTTAAGAAATGGCCGGCAGTCAAGCTGTCAGCAGTTGCATCGAAGCCTATATAAAAGGTAACTTTCTCCTTACCTAATAATTCTCTGATCTCATCCTCGTGGGTAGCCTGCTCAATAAAGCCACGTTCCACTAAAATGTCATAAACATTCTGAGACATTGTTCTTCCTCCCTATTTAGTCAAGTGTTTTTTCCTTAAAAATCAAGGTTTTTTTATTGTTTAC
>NZ_LNAM01000150.1 GCF_001461035.1 Acetivibrio ethanolgignens
TGAACTGTTGTTCTTTTATTACTTTTCCAAAATCGGAATTTCCTATAATGTCAAAAAAGAGGAGTTCGCTCTGATTTTTCAGTGCAAACTCCTCTGCCATTTATTCTTTCTTCACTTTTCCGGCAGACTGCCGCTCCACCAGCCTGGCCCGCAGCAAAAGCTTACTGATTGCTACATTGTTCATCAGTCCATCCAGCAAAATAGCTGCACTTTTTCCAAGATCACTTCTGTCCTGACGGACCGTAGTCAATGGTGGATTCACCTTTTCTCCGGCTGGAATATCATCAAAACCAATCACACTTACCTCTTCCGGAACCTTCACTCCTCTGTTTTCCAAATCAATGACAACTCCAATCCCAATAGAATCACTGGCACACATAATCGCTGTTGCACCATTTTCTAAAAAGCCAGGCACATGGTATCTGGCACAATCCGGCACATAATATCCATATTCCATCAGCTTTTCCTCCGGCTTCAGGCCATTATTCCGCATGGCCTGTTCGAAAGCCTCCTGACGCTCTCTCGTCACCATTGAATTTTTAGAACCATTTAAAAAAGCAATTCTTGTATGCCCTTTTTCTACCAGATAATTTACCGCTGCCCGGATACCTTCAAAGCTATCGGTTCCCACATATCCTACATGGGGATTTTCCGGTATGAAATTATCCAAAAGCACAGTCGGCACATGGGTGTCACTAAGCTGCTCAATCCAGTCCTCATGCAGTGTAAATCCGAGAAAAAAGCCGCCGTGAAATCCGTTTCTCAGCATGTAGCTATCATACCGTTCCTCTGCCTGCAGGGTCAGGTTAGCCGGTACCAGGGAAACCTCCCAGTGCTTTCGTACTGCTGCTTTTTTAAATCCAGTTACAATGTCATAGCCAAACTGATCACTGCTTTCATAATCCATATTTTCAACAAAAATGCAAATTTTCTTTTTCTCCTGCTTCTGCATTTTTTTCGTTGTATATCCAAGCTCCACAGCCTTGTCAATTACCTGCTGCCGTAGCTCCTCGCTAATATCACTGGCTCCGTTAAGCCCCTTTGATACCGTGCTTACTGCTATATCCAATGCCTTGGCAATATCCTTAATTGTCGCCATTTTTAACTTCCTTTCATCTCCTATGCCCGGAAACCACGGCTGTTTTCATTTACATTCACAAAAACCTCATTCAAGGAATGCTTCCCATAGGTAAGCCCGGCATACAGCTTCTGGGTGTTTTCCATTACCGGTCCCCTGGTATCCTCCTTTGCTACCCCTTCAAAACCTTCTTTTAAGATAGCAAGAACACCTCCAGCATTTTTAAGGGGATCTTCCTTCCTTTCAAACAAACCGGCAGAAAGCTCCCGATCCGCATAGCGGTACAGATTAAAAAGCTGCCTGGAAATGTCGTAACTGTAATCGAGAGAACCCATCAGCTCATTTAACAGTTTTCTCGCTCTTTCTATCTCCTGCTCAAAGCTTCCCTTTACCGCACCGGCTCCTGCCTGCCCGCTTTTTAATGCTTCTATGGCCTCTGCAATACAATCCTCTATAATCTCGTAGGTAATTACCACCAGCTCACTGGCATTGGCCTGTGTAATTCTGGCCGAATACATCTGCTTTTTTTCACTATCCATAGACTTCTCCATTTCTTATGCACATTTACAGCTTGAGCCTGCCGCTTGTCACAGCCGCAGGCTCATTTTTTCCTTTTTAATTACTGAAGCAGAGACAATACCTGCTGTGGTCTTTCATTTGCCTGGGACAGCATGGACACACCTGCCTGAGCCAGGACATTTTTCTGGGTATAAGTTGCCATCTCCTCTGCCATATCCACATCTTCAATACGGGACAAGGCCTCTGTCAGATTCTCTGCAGATACATCCAGGTTCGCAATCGCATGCTCCATACGGTTCTGGTAAGCACCCAGCTTCGCACGAATAGCAGATACCATCCCAATGGCCTCATCCAAAAGGGCAATCCCCTCAGAGGCACCAGAGACAGTTAATACGTTCAGATTCTCAATTCCCAGAGTTTTTGGAGAAACCTCCGGCACACTGATATCTACCGTCTGTCCTTCATTCGCACCAATCTGAAGGGTCATAGGACCGGCATCCAGAACAGTGATGTTAGCAACTCCGTCTGCATTAGCCTCTGCCCCTTCTGAAATCTCAATCTTCATTTCAAAGCCATCCTGATCTGTAATGGTAACCAGATTGCCCTTTGCCAGATAGGTTGTTGTCGATGTAAAGCCGTCATTTACTTTATCAGCACCATTTACCTTTGTCGTTAGGCTAATCTCTGCATCTGTTCCGGTATTATTTCCTATCGGAAGCCCCAATTCCTTTGCCAGGTCAGCCTCTGCCTTAATCTTGACACTTCGATGACTTCCAGCTTCCTTCGCCGTAAATACAAGCTTTTTGTCAGCATTATAATCTACCTTAATTCCAACCCGGTCACAGACCTTTTTAATGTCGGTCAAGGCCTCATCAAAGGACTCGCCTTTTTTAATCTTTACCTCTTCTCCATTAATTAATATAGTTCCCTCATTTGCCATACCAGCTTGCGGAACGGCTGGCTCGTTCGCTGCTGTCAAGGAAGCTGCTTTTCCTTCCTTCGTTACGGTAATCTTATACTGCTGGCTGTTTACCTGATCAGAAAGGGAAACCAGCTTTACCTTCGTATTATCCGAATGAGTTTTCCTATCTAAATCTCCATTTAATAAGCTCTTCTTATTAAACTCTGTATCATCAGAAATAC
The DNA here is from genome assembly GCF_001461035.1 of Acetivibrio ethanolgignens. Taxonomy (GTDB): domain Bacteria; phylum Bacillota; class Clostridia; order Lachnospirales; family Lachnospiraceae; genus Velocimicrobium; species Velocimicrobium ethanolgignens. The sequence goes on from NZ_LNAM01000150.1 coordinate 2,741, forward strand.
GCTGAATTTCATTTTTCAGCTGATCTATCTCACTTTGGATAGCCTCTCTGTCCTCTGGAGTGTTAGTTCCATTGGCTGCCTGCACCGAAAGCTCTCTGGCTCTCTGAAGCATGGCCTCTACCTCAGTTAAAGCCCCCTCTGCAGTCTGAATAACAGAGATACCGTCAGAAGCATTTCTAGAGGCCTGCTCCAAACCGCGAATCTGGGTCTTCATCTTCTGGGAAATCGCCATACCGGCAGAATCATCAGCTGCACGATTGATACGATAGCCGGAGGATAAACGCTCCAGACTTTTATCCAATGCTTTATTTGTGTTTCTTAAGTGGCCATTTGCCACCAGTGCTGAAATGTTGTGGTTAATTTTCATTGTCTATCACCTGTGTCCTCTCTATGGTCTGTTTGACCAGAAGCTTTGCTGCCTGATACAGCATTCTGGTCTCTGTCGGTCTGTCCTCAGTCGTTGTTTCCTTTGCACTCCAGCTGGCAGCTTTTTTATTCCTACTGACACTTATCTGCTTTACTGTAAGTCCAAGCTTTTCAAAGCCTTCCTTCACATTCTCAAGGCAGCCCTCTATTAACTGCTGACCATCCGTGGTCTCGCACAGGATAAATCCTTTTATCTCATCCTTCTTAATGGTAAGCTCAGCCTCCACGACGCCCTGCTGTGGAAAATCAATTCTTACCTCCGCCTTACCGCTTTCCTTCGTTCCCTTTAAAATCGTAAGGCTTAGGCTGCTTACCTCATTGCCGATTACTACCGGCATTTCATAATGCTGCTGCCGGCTCAAACGGCTGGCAAGGGCAATTCCCTTCTGCATTACTTGAAGTATCCGGGCTTCCCCCGATACAAGCTCCGGCTCCGAAAAGGCAGCTCTTGTAATACGGTTCATCATATCTACCGTTCTTTGGTACTCTGCCTTAAAGCCTTCCTCTGCTTCCATCGAATCCAGCAGTCCTTCTGCTGCTTCCCGGTAAGCCTTTTTCTTATCCTCAGAAATAGTATCGGCTTTTTCGTCTATTTCCTTAAACAGGTTTTTATTTCCAGCAAACCATGCTCCGGCAGCCTGGATATTCCAAAGCGTCTTTTCGCCGCCATAGGCATCCAGAAAAGCAATTGCTGCCTCCGACTCCCGAGCAAGAGTTTGTACCAGCTCCATCTGCTCCTTCTGCCGTTCTGTTTCCAGATTTACATCCTTTTCCTGGGCTCTTACCTGCTCACAAAAGGCCTCCAGGCTCATATCCATTACCGCTCCATTGGCCTCTTCTACCATCTTTATTACCTGTTCCGGTGAAATTTCCTCTAATGTGCGGCTTACCAGGCTGTTAAGATACTCTGTTTTATCGGTATAGCGAAAGGCTGTCTCTATCTGTTCGGAAATGCTTTCTGAAGAAAAACTAAGGGATTCCAGCCCGCCAAAGCTGTCATCAATTTTCTGGTCGATGCCTTTATTTTTCAGGGTACGGACTGCCGTCAGAAGATTGGACAGCGTAAGCTCCCGTCCGCTATTTAAAACAGCTCCCAGTGCTGCACCATCTGTTTTTTCAATGTTATTTAACAGACGGTACATGCCTATGTAGCTTTTTCTTTCTTCTTCTGTAATCTGCCCGCTCTGCTTTTCCAGCTTCCACAGGTAAATACTGTACTTTTCCTCGCTGTCTGCCCCTATCGTATTTTTAATCTCATCGATAGAGGCTTTTAGCTCATCCAGTGGCATATTCAGCGGATTATCACCACGGCGTATCAGCTCTACCGTAACCTTTGGTTTAAGTCCGTTTAGTACCTCATTTACTCTGGCATCATAAGCCTTTACCCGGTCGATAGCCTCCTCTGTGATTTCCATTCGATTATAGCCCAGAATCCGCACTGCTCTTTGATTTTCCTCTGTCCCTTCAAGCCCCATTTCTAAAAGCAGTGTTCCGGTATTTTGAAATGCTTTCTGAATGGAATCTCCCATATCTGCCCGGGGTGCTGTCCAAAGCGGCTCATAGGCCTCCTCTGCCCTTGCAGCCTGATGCTTTAATGCCTCACCGGTCTGATACAGAGTTTCCAGAGTTTCTTCTTTACGGGTTTCTAAAGTCCTTCCCAATAGGTATGCAGGACTCTTTCCTACCGCCTCTGCCTTTTTCAGTGTCTCCTCTAAAAGGCTGGTGGATGTCTCCTCTGGTACCTCTCCCGCCTCGGAGAGCAAGGATTTATAATATTCCTTTTCTATGATGCGAAGCTCCTCAATCACTTCCTTCATATGCTCCGTATCAATGACAATCCCCTTTTCCTCCAGAGCCTTTGAAGCCTGCACTGACATGGACAGACGAATCTCTTCCAGCTGCCGGCGTGTACGAATCGTTTCCAAATCCAGATTTGCTTCCTTCGGAAGTCTTCCCTTCCGTACTGCCTCTGTCATCCGCTCCAGAAGATAGTCCTCATCTGCCTGGCTACGAATTCCCTGGAGATTTTCAAGCTCCTCTAAGTTTTCTTCTGTCACCGGAAGTCCATGATCCAGCAGCCATCGTCCCTCTTCCAGCGTTTCTTCATTTACCGGGCGGCCACTGCCTTCAATCACTGTCTCTATCTGTCCCTTTACAGCCTCCCAGACCTCTTCCCCTGCCGGAAGAGTTGTTTTTCCTGCATAGGAAGCCCGGTAAATGTTTTGAATCGTAGCTTCCTGCTGATTTTCCAGCATATAAGCCATGCTCTCATCCGAAAGCCCGGCCACATTATCACTCATACTAAGTGCCCGTGCCATAGCTTCCAGATTTGCCTCGGTAAGCGGAAGGCCCGCCTCTATCAGCTTCTGGCCCAGCTTCCTTGCTGTTGCATCACTTATCTTGTTTTTCAGGGCAATTTTCTGAATTTCCTTATCGTACTCCTCACTCTTAATAATTCTTGACTCCAAATTTTCCTCTGCAAACCGGCGGTTTTCTTTCATGCGGAGAATTGCCCGGCTAAGACGCTCAGCCTCATAGGCCTCTAAAGTCATACCCTCTTCCTCCAAAGCAGCACAATCCTCTTCTGTCAGGGTATTTGCAGACTTATTAAGAGCCTCGCCAGAGTCTTCCTCTGTCCCTATATTTTCTTCTATCATCCTTTTCCTAAGCTCTTCTTCATTTCCCGTAGCTTTATAAATCCCTGTCGTCAGACCACTCTGATTTTTTGTTTTAGCGGTCTTTTGACTGTTTTCATAGGAAACTGCCTTTATGCCAGCCGGCCCTTTTCCCTCTTCCTTTGTTTTTTTTTCGTTTAAAACAGCCTCTTCCAGCCAGCCAGGCTGTCCTGCAGCTGTTATATTTCTTGTCTGATTTATTTTCATAAAAAAACCTGCCTTATATTCTGTACATTGTCTACAGAATATTTCGGCAGATTTCCTTGTTCTCATTAGCAGTTATCTTTATTTTCTAAGGATGGTTTCATCATCCAGCACAATGGTAAAGGGTCCGTCGTTTACAAGGCTTACTTTCATATCAGCACCAAACTCACCATGCTCCACAGCCCCCAGTTTTTCTTTACACCGGTCAAGGAAGTACTCGTAAAGCTCCTCTGCCATCGCTGGTGGTGCACTGTTAATAAAGCTTGGACGGTTGCCCCTTTTGCAGTCAGCATACAAGGTAAATTGAGATACTACCAAAAGCTCACCCTCTACATCTGCAAGGGACAGATTGGTTTTTCCCTCTGCATCTTCAAAAATGCGAAGCTTGATAATTTTCTCTAAAAACTTATCTGCAAGCTCTCTGGTGTCCTCTGAGCCAACACCAAGCAAGAGCACCAATCCCTTTCCGATGCTTCCCACAACCTTTCCATCAATGGCTACAGAAGCTTCCGAAGCTCTCTGAATTACGATTTTCATAGCTCGTCCTCATTTCTTTTTTCTAAAATTATACAATATTTTTCTCACTTTCACAAGCCTTTACCCTTGCAAAGCCCCTTTTATCCATGTATACTGGTATTAGGGCACGATGTACAAAACTTCCGTGCAGAAATGAGGTTACTTATGGACGGCGAAACCAGGCGAAAAAAACTGCTTCAGCTCTTAAAAAATACAGATACTGCTCTTTCCGGCGAACGGCTTTCTGATACTCTGTGCGTCAGCCGGCAGATTATAGTACAGGATATTGCCCTGCTGCGTGCCAGCGGGTGCCGTATTATTTCCACAAACAGAGGCTATCTTCTCTATCCAGAAGAACTCCACAGAGCTTCCCGTATCTTTACCGTTTCCCATTCTACCGAGGATATCCGGGACGAATTATATACGATTGTCGATTTGGGCGGCAGCATCCGTAATGTTATCGTAGAACATGAAATCTATGGAAGTATTACCGGAAGCCTGAATATCAGCTCCCGAAGGGAAGTCGATGATTTTGTAGCCCGGGTACAGTCCTCTCAGGCCGTTCCGTTAAAGGTTCTGGGCGGTGACATCCATTCTCATATAATAGATGCCGATTCCGAAGAGATTTTGGACGAGATTGAGCATGCTTTAAATGAAAAGCATTTTTTATTATAAATCACAGGAGGTATTTATGAACTACACAAAGGAAACCGGCAAGCTTGCCAGCCGCAATGGCATCCAGGACATTACGTATTATATTTATACCCCTTTATGTACACCAAAGGCTGTTCTTCAGATTTCCCATGGCATGTGCGAATACATGGAACGCTATGAGGATTTTATTGATTATCTGACCGGCAAGGGATTCTTGGTTTGTGGCAATGACCACCTGGGACATAAAAACAGTGTTCCTTCTAAGGATAGGCTGGGTTATTTTGCTCCAAAGGACGGTTATACCTTCCTCCCAAGAGACTTGGCCCGAGTTACCCGGATGGTTCAGCGTCAATACCCTGACCTTCCGTTTTTCCTGCTGGGACACAGCATGGGTTCCTTTGTTGCAAGAGCTTATCTAATCCGTTATCCAGATTTAATTGATGGTATTATTATCTGTGGCTCTGCCGGTTCAAACCCTGCTTTAGGTGCCGGTTCCTTCCTCATCTCCATTATTAAGGCTTTTAAAGGCGAATTCTACCGAAGTCCCTTTATTGATAAGCTGATGTTTGGTAACTATAATAGCCGCTATAAAAACACTTCCTCTAAATTTGACTGGCTAACCCATGACAAGGCAGTAATTGAAAAATACGAAAAGGATGAATACTGTAACTTCCTATTCACCACCTCTGCTTATAAAGACCTTACCCGTCTGCTTCATTATGTTTCCTCTCAGAAGTGGTTTGAAGCTGTTCCAAAGGAGCTTCCTGTTTTTATCATTAGCGGTGATATGGATCCGGTCGGTAACTGGGGCAAAGGGATCCGCGAGGTAGAAGAAAAGCTTCAGGCCCAGGGTCTTACTGATCTGACCGTCAAGCTTTATAAGGATATGCGACATGAAATTCTAAACGAAACCGGAAAAGAAGAGGTCTATCAGGATGTATTAAACTGGCTGAATACGCAGCTTGAGAAACAGGCTTAATTATATAAAAGAAAAAAGGTTGAAAGTCAAGGTCCATCCCGCCTGCGAATGGACGTGCCTCTCAACCTTTTTTCTTTTAGAGCTACCCTCTCTGCGTTCCCCAACACAAAAGAAATCTTCTCCTCAACCTTTCAACGACCTTTTTCATATTATCACATTTTGTGCATTTTGTCAACTGTATTTCTTCTATTTAGTTGCATTTTGTGTAGTTTTCACAGTTTTATTTAATAGCATACAGAATTCTTCCGTTACCTCCAGCAATAGCTATCCTGATTTTTCCATCTTCAATTGGGAGATATTCCATTGTCATCAAATCCAGCACCCGATAAGCTCTCACCGGAAGCGGAATTTCCATTCCGGCTTCCTTATCATCATTATTAACGGCTGTAATTACTGCATTTTCTCCCAGTATTCTGCCAAAGGCAAACTGCCGATTCGTCAGCACAAGCTCCCGGTATTCTCCTTCCGAAAGCTCGGCATACTGTGCTTTTAATTGCCCCAGCCTTCTAAGAAGAAATAAAAGCTCTTTTCCTTCCTTTCGTTCCATACAGCTTTCTAAATCAAGGCATGGCCGCAGACTGTCATCACTTCCCTTTTCCTTAGCCCCTTCAATAGCAAATTCCGAGCCATAATAGATAGAAGGGATTCCCGGCAGGGTGTATAAAAGCATATGCACCGGTATCAGATGCTCCTTCACATTAAGCTTATTATAGATTCTGGCTACATCGTGATTGTCTACAAAGTTATACAGCTTTACCTGTCCGCACAGGCCTAGAAGCCGTTTTACACTATGAGCAATTTCAAAATAATTGTGGTCATTGTGACCGGAAAACAAGCCCTTATGAAGCTCATAATTGGTAACCGAATGAAGCATTTCCTGATTTGCCCAGCGGCTGTAGTCACCGTGGATAACCTCACCCATCAGCCAGAAATCCTCCTTCACCTCATTTGCTACCCGGCGTATTCCCTTCATAAATTCAAAATCCAGCACATCTGCAGCATCCAGGCGGATTCCATCAATATCAAACTCTTTTACCCAAAAGCGGATAACCTCATAAATATATTCCTGCACTGCGGGATTTTTCTGATTGAGCTTTACTAAAAGGTTATAGCCACCCCAATTTTCGTAAGAGAAGCCGTCGTTATATTCATTATTTCCCCAGAAGTTTACATTACAGTACCAGTCCTTATATACTGAATTTTCCCGTTTTTCCTTTAAATCCCGAAAGGCAAAAAATTCTCTTCCTGTATGGTTAAATACACCATCAACAATCACCCGGAGTCCCAGATTATGGCACTTCCTTACATAAGCAGCAAACTCCTCGTTACATCCAAGTCTTCTGTCTACTTTTTTATAATCCGTTGTTTCATAGCCATGTCCCACGGACTCAAACAAGGGTCCTATATAGATAGCTGTACAGCCTAAGTCTGTAATATGCGGAAGCCATTTCTCCAGTTTATCAAAGCGATGCTCCTCGCTCATGCCGTCATTCTGCCTTGGTGCTCCACAAAAGCCTAAAGGGTAGATGTGATAAAATACTGCTTTATCATACCATTTCATACTTATTACCTCACTTTTTACTTTCTTTAAAACAAGTATATAAAGGGATTTTTTCACTGTCAACTCCTTTCCGACAGAAAGATTTCGCAAAATTTTCAAAAATCCTATTGACAAGATAAGGCACAGAGATTATATTAAACATATGAACAATTAATCATATATCAAAATGAAAAGAGGTTACTTTTATGGAAGCAAACAACAAATCTATTGAGACTTGCGAATGTAATACCATTCATGCGGACACTATACATTCTGTAAAGGAAAGCATGCCGCAGGAGGAGATTTTATATGATCTTGCTGAGCTTTTTAAGGTTTTTGGCGATACTACAAGAGTAAAGATTTTATGTGCCCTGTTTGAATCTGAAATGTGCGTTTGTGATATTTCCGCTCTTTTAGGCATGACACAATCCGCTATTTCCCACCAGCTGCGGGTCTTAAAATCTGCCAAGCTGATTAAAAGCCGGAAAGAGGGAAAGGTCGTCTACTACTCCCTCGCCGACGACCATGTAAAACATATCTTTGACCAGGGTCTTTCTCACGTCATGGAGTAAACATATAAAATTGAAAGGAGTATTCATTATGAGCTGCGAACATAACCACGAACACAGTCATGAGCAGGATAGCTGCAGCTGTAGCTGTGCTCATAGTCACGAACATGAAGAGGCTGATACCAAAGAGCTGATTATTGGCGGCATCGGTGCTGTTATTGGCTTTGTTGGCATTGCCCTTCTGGATAAGAGCCCTTATTTCCTTGCTGTAATTATCCTTGGATATCTTTTACTTGGAAAAGAGGTTCTTTTGAATGCCGGAAAAAACATTCTGCATGGTGAAATCTTCGATGAGAACTTTTTAATGGCAGCTGCTACTTTAGGTGCCTTTGCTATTGGAGAATATCCGGAGGCCCTGGCTGTTATGCTTTTATACCAGATTGGCGAGTATCTTCAGGGACTTGCTGTCGATAGATCCAGAAAGCATTTAAGCGAAGCCATGAACATTAAACCGGAATTTGCTCATTTAAAAACTGTTGAAGGTCTTCAGACCATTGCCCCGGAAAAGTTAGCCCTAGATGACATTATCCTGGTTAAGCCAAAGGAGCGCATTCCAACGGATGGCATTATTTTAGAGGGCAGCTCCTTTATTGACACCTCCTCTCTCACCGGAGAATCTGTTCCACGCAAGGTTGCTCCTGGCGACAATGTATTAAGCGGCTGTCTGAACGGGGAAGAGCCACTTACGCTTCGTGTAACGACACGATATGAAAATTCCACGGTTGCCCGGGTTCTTGACCTGGTAGAGAACGCTTCTGCCAGAAAAGCCCCAACAGAAAATTTTATTACCCGCTTTGCCCGGGTCTATACGCCGATTGTTGTATTTCTTGCTTTAGCACTGGCTATACTTCCACCGGTGATTTCCGGAAGCTTTGACTTTATTCCTTGGATTTACAAGTCCTGTGGTTTCCTGGTTGCTTCCTGTCCATGTGCCCTTGTAATTTCTGTTCCATTGGGCTTCTTTGGCGGCATTGGCTCTGCCTCCCGCCATGGTATCATTATTAAGGGAAGTAATTATCTTGAGCTTTTAAATGATGTAGGATATGCTGTATTTGACAAGACAGGCACACTAACAAAAGGCACCTTTACCTTAACCCGGACAGTTCCGGCAGAGGGCTTTACAGCGGATGAGATTCTTGCCCTTGCAGCCTCTTTAGAGGCTTTGTCTACTCACCCAATTGCCCAGTCCATTGAAGCAGCCTATACAGGCTCCCAGCCATTATATGAGGTTTCTGATTATCGTGAAATCGCTGGCTATGGTGTAGAAGGCCGCTGCGATGGAAAGGTGCTTTTCCTTGGAAGCAGACGTCTTTTGGAGAATAACGGTATTAACGTTACATTTTCTCCGGAAAAAACACCGGGTTCTGTCATTTATCTCTCCATAGATAACAGCTATGCCGGATATTTCCTGATTTCTGATGAGCTGAAGGCTGATACCAAGACGGCTATCGAGGAATTAAAATCCCTTGGCATCCACACTCTTATGCTGACTGGCGATACAAAGGAAACTGCCCGGCTGATTGCAGAAGAAATTGGTATCGACACGGTATACTCTGAGCTTCTTCCGGCAGATAAGGTTGCAAAGGTTGAAGATCTGATTCACAAGCAAACTGGCAAAGGAAAAGAAAAGCTTCTTTTTGTCGGCGATGGCATAAATGATGCCCCAGTTCTTGCAAGAGCCGACATCGGTATCGCTATGGGCGGTATAGGCTCTGATGCTGCAGTAGAAGCAGCTGATATTGTTCTGATGACCGACGAGCCTTCCAAGCTGAAGACCGCTATTACTATTGCCCAAAAGACCAGAAAAATTGTAACAGAAAACATAGTGTTCTCGCTGAGTGTTAAAATTCTGGTCCTCCTTTTCCTGGCAATTGGTCTAGGAAATATGTGGCTTGCCGTATTTGCCGATGTAGGCGTTGCACTGATTGCTATTTTAAATTCCCTGCGGGTACTGAGATAAAGATAGTACGCACTTTCCTATCGAATAAAAGAGGCAACGGCCCTGACCATTCTGTCAGGGCTGCTGCCTCTTATTTTTCCTAATTTTTATTTCTCTGTCGCCAGATTAATAAATACCTTTTTAAATACCTCTGCTGCCCTTACAAGACCATCAATAGAGGCTCTTTCATTTGGCTCATGCTCTGTCATTTCCTCACCCGGAAATATCGCACCAAAAGCCACACAGTTATCAAAACCTCTTGCATAGGTTGCTCCGGCAGAAATAACCGGTTCATTTTCCGTATCACCTGTCACATCCTGATAAGCCTTCATAAGACCCTGTATCAGCTCACTGTCCTTTGGAACATAGATGGAACGCAGCCAGTCAAACTGCTCCAGCTCAAAACCATATTCTGCAGCCTTTGCTGCCATCAAATCCATAACCTTCTGCTTTTCAAGAGTAACAGGAAGTCGTAAATCCACACTGAGAACAACACCATTTTCATCTCCGGTCATACGGCTGAAGCATACGGAAACCGGCCCTGAAAAATCAGATAAATCCTCGGATGTGAAGCCTTCGAAACGAAACTTGTCATTAAACACATCTGAAATGAAGGAAATTGCCTTATCCTCATAACCAGCCTTTTTCATAGCCTCAATCAGATGCAGATTTGCATTAACACCCTTCCATGGATCCTTAGCATGGACGCTGACACCCTCTGCTACCAGGCGGTCGCCCTCTACATGGTAAGCATAGCCAAGCTCCTTCATCGCATTTTCCAGCTTCTCCTCATACTTACACTCTGCTGCTGAGGATACAGCATTGAAGCTGTGTCCTCCCTTAAAGGAAACAGCTGATGCTTCCTTAGATTTAAATAGCACCTGTAAAAGTCCCTTTTCCGCATAGGTCAGAGGGAATTCTGAATCTGGTGAAAAGCTCATCGTAGGAGCTTCTTCTCTCTCAATATATTTTGCAATAGAACGCCACAGGGTCTCTTCGTCCAGACCGAATATGAAGCGGACTCTCTTATTTAACCTGTAGCCCTCATCTAAAACAGCCTTCAGGGCATAAGCTGCTGCTACAATAGGCCCCTTGTCATCCTGGGCTCCTCTTCCGCAGATAAATCCATCTTCTACTACCGGCTCAAAAGGATTATGCTTCCATCCATCCTCCATGCGGGCACTTACTACATCCAGATGTCCCAGAATACCAAGCATCTCTTCACCTTCACCAATTTCTGCGTAGCCATAAGCACCATCTTCTGCCTTAAAGGTGCGAAAGCCCATGTCTGCAAAAATCTCCAATGCCTTATCCAGACATTTATCAATGTCCTTACCAAAGAGGAATGTTCCACCTTCCTCACATACGGATGGCATACGAACCAGTTCACAAGTAGTTTCTACAATTTTACTGCGATATTTCTCCATAACCGAACCTTTCCCTTTTACATATTTTCTTTTATATAAATCTCCTCAAGAAACTTATATCTCTTTAATTAAGCTTGATTCCTGCCAGTAAGGATGCCAGACCTGTAGACGCTTCACCCTCAGAATGATACTCTACCGGTGCCTTTTCGATTTCCTCAACAACCTCTTCACGTTCTTCTACTGCCTTTATGCTCAGGCTGATTTTTCCATCCTTTACATCCACAATCTTAACCTTTACTTCTTCACCTAGCTTTACAACCTCATTCGGAGACTGGATTCTTTTTCCACAAATCTGTGAAATATGCACAAGGCCGGTAAGACCCTCTCCAATATTCACAAAGCAGCCATAAGGAGCAATCTTTTCAATCACACCTGTAGTCACTAATCCTTTTTGTAGGCTATTAAGACGCTGCTGCTTCTCCTCCTGCTCCCTTTGCCACAGAAGCTCTCTTGCTGAGAGTACAAGCCGTTTCTTGTCCTCATCAACAGTAATTACAATCACATCTATCGTCTTTCCTACCCAGCTTTCCAAATCCTCTACATAAGACAAAGAAAGCTGTGAAGCTGGTACAAAGGCCCGGATACCCTCCAGATATGCAATCATACCACTATTTACTGCGGACTGAAGCTTTACAGAAACAACTTCCTTTGCTTCCAAAAGCTCCTTTAGCTTGTCCCAGGCAAGAATATCATCCGCTTGTTTTTTGGATAAAAGAATATTTCCCTGTCCATCGTCCTCCCGCAGTACCATAGCCTTTATTACGTCTCCTACAGCAATATCTGCTTTAATAGAAAAGCGTGGGTCATTACTTAACTGCTCTAAGCGGATAATGCCCTCAGTATAGCTCCCCAGGTCAAGCATAACCTCGGTATCACTTACTCCGATTACCGTTCCGGAGAGAATATCTCCTTCCTTTATTTTTTTCATGGAACGACTGATTTCTTCTTCAAATTCTGCCATGGATGGCATTACTGCATCACTCATTTTTATTCCTCTTTTCCTGTTATTTTATACATTATAATATCTGCAAAATCCATAAAATAATAAAAATCAGACCACCTAAACTTGCCATATTAAGAAGCAGCGAAAATCCCAGCACGTATCTGAGACCCTGGTTCTTCTTGTTTACCGTTTCCAGAACTTCATCCAGCTTCTCTACTGTGGCAACTCTGTTTGCTGTATAATTTTTCTTAATTGGTTCTATTATCGTAGTATCTATTTTAGATATCTTATCGCTGCTTATTTTCTGAACCTGTACAATGCCATCCAGTTCTTCTTTTATGTAGGTCAAATCCAGAGCAACCTGTATTGCTGCCATCTGATCCTCTCCCTTTGCACTCAGCTGCTCTAAACGCTCCCGACATTCTAAAAGACAGCTTTTACACTCCTCCAAAAGCCTTCTATATTCTTCATTATTAGTTTCCGAACCAGCAGTTTTTACTGTCTTTAGCAGTTGTCCCACCGCAGTCTGGGTTTCCTGCCGTAAACTGTTCACATTATCCATTAGGCTCATGTAAGATACCTCCATCTTTTGTAGACTTCTAGTCTCATTATAACGTCAAAAAAAGCCTCTGACAACCCCTATTTTCCAGTTTTTCCTAGCCATCTGCCAGTTTTCCAAAGTCTTCTTTTAAGACAGAATAATAGGTCTCTACCTCGATCTCTTTGTAGTCCTCTTCCAGAACAAGCTCCTCCTGATTGTATTTTTTAATCTCTTCATTTAAGGATAGCATTTTCTGATCCAGATAGGATGCTATATCCGAGCATTCCTTCAGCTCTTTTCTAATATGCTCCGGTGCATTTCCTTCAAATTTGTAATATATCTTGTGCTCTAAGCTTGCCCAGAAATCCATCGCAATGGTTCGTATCTGAATCTCTACCTTGGTATCAATCACTTCATTACTCAAAAAAATCGGCACTGCTACAATCATGTGATAGCTCATATAACCATTTGCCTTTGGCTGTGTTATGTAATCCTTTATCTTTAAGACCCGTACATCATTCTGCTTTGTGATGGCACTGGCAATACGGTATATATCTGATGTAAAGGAACAGATAATCCTAACCCCCGCTACATCATTTATATATTTTACAATATTCTCCACAGTAAGCTCCCTGTTACTGTGTCGTATCTTTTTTGCTATGCTTTCCGGGGATTTGATTCTGGCTGTTACATGCTCAATCGGATTATATCTGTTTACGGTTTTAAATTCATTACTTAATATTTCTATTTTTGTGCTTACTTCCTTTAGTGCAGCATCATATAATAAAAGTGCTCTTCTCCACTCTTCTTCCTGATTATAAAACATCGGCAGTTCCATCTCTTACCCTTCTTTCGTACACAATCTAGGATTAGTATAACACAAATTTGTTAAAAATGCTTGTAAACTCTCTAAAAGATATATAAATTTTTTAATCTATGACTGGTTCAAAATAATACCCTACATCAGCAAACCTTACCTTATCTCCCGGCTCTAAATGTCTTCGTTCATTACTTTTAAGCCGCTCTCCATTCAGATAAGTTCCGTTGGTAGAATTTAAATCAACCAGATAATATTCTCCTCCCAGATATTCTATTTTTGCATGAAAGCGACTGACTGCCGGGCTTTCAATAGAACTATTCACCTGTGTCTTAAGCTTGCCAAAAAAGAAGGGAAATTCTATCAATTCAATATCCTGATATTTATATTTGTCCTCTGCCCTTAAAAAGCTTTTTCTTTCCATCCCCTCGCTAGCCAGTATAGCTGTATTTTCTTCCTCCTGCCTTTCCCATTCAAAAACAGCTTCCTCCCTTAAAGGCTCCCTCGCCGGAATATATTCCACCTGATGTTCCAGCCTTATTTCTTTATTTTCCGGCAAAAACAGACGGCTGCATACATAAGCTGTCACAGCTCCTACAACCATAAGAAAGACTGCCGCCTGCACCGGCTGTGGCCTCCAGAGAAATAATCCCGCACCTGCCACAAAAAGTCCTGCTATTATTATTCCTGCTGCCATAATATAGATTTTTACCGGATATTTTTCTACCATTTCGTCTTCTTCAATCCGTTCTTCAAATTCCGGTATATCGGTACAAATCCTTTGGAGCCTTTCCGCCTTTTCCTTTCGCTCCAGCTGTACCAGCTGTGGGCCGACAAAGCCCTCCGGCTGCCGGGCAGACTTATACAATCCGTAAACATACAAAACCATATCCTCATTCTTGTAATCCGCCACATTCATTAAATATTCTGTAAAATCTCTCCATTTCTTTTCCATAGGGCACTGATAGCCCGGAGCATAGCACAAATAGAGAGAAAAATCCAAACGGTCAAGAAAAATGGTTTCTGCCTCCAATACATAGTCCTCCGGACGCAAAAGATATTCCTCTCCTCTTTTTATTACCTCCTGAATCTTCCCTATGATTTCCTCCAAAAATGCCCTGTCCATGCCTCTACCTTCAAAAACAGCCTTCAATGACTGCTTTCCCGTAACATCCCAAAGACATTCCTTGCCTGCATTTACTGTACGGATTTCAAGAGGCAGAATTCCTTTTATTGTATTATTTTGTATAAGCTTTAGAAAATATCCTTCTTCTAAAGCAATCTCTTCCCGAAGAAGTATATAATTCCGCCCCATATCTCTCCTATATTCTATCTCTGCCATTTTTCTGTCCTCCTTTTGTATTCTGCCGGATGAAATACATAGGCATCCTCTGGCTGTTTTCTTTCCGGTGTTTCTAATATTTTCTCGTAATCCGGTCTTCCCGTTTCCGTATCTCCAATATGTTTTTCTTCCATTTCTTTTCTCTCAAAAATCTGCAGCACCTCCAGATCCTGCACAATTTCCTCCTGCAGCAAAAGGCCACACCTCAATACCCCGAATACTACTAAAAGAATTACCGGCATAATAAGGGCAGCCTCCACTGTAAAGCTTCCCTTTTTTACAGCTTCCATAAAAGACCTCCCACATATGCCAAAAAAACATACGGCATTAGCGGCTGTTCCTTTGGACTATCTCTCTCTCCTGTGAGCCTTTTATAAAGAAAGCCTGCAAAGAATCTTCCCAATAGCAAAATCAGACCGCCTAGCAGCAAAAGACTGCTTTCCCAAAAATCAAGAAACAGCCCACACACCAAAAACACCAATCCATCACCAAAGCCCACCTGTCCATGACTTAAGATTGAGACAGCTAAAAGAAAAATTCCAACGGCAATACCACCTATTCTTCCAAGTAGCTCCTCCGGTGAACCAAGGCCTGCTCTCCAGAGTCCTGCTGCCAGCCAGATTCCACCGACTACCATCCAGACAGCCAGCCAAAACAAACTGATTTCCTTCCTCCTCCCATCTGTCCAGGCACAGCCTCCTAAAAAAATCCCCATCAAAATATCCTGCATCCTTTATCCTCCACATTTATCGCATGCTCGAAGCCCTACTGCCCTTGAAAGCGGAATCTCATAAATCGTTCTGTTAATCCCCTTGCACCCAAGAGAGGAATGAAAGCACTCCCCCTCCTTCGTAATATAAAGTGCCGACTCCATAGCCTCTTTCTTTTTTATGCAGCTTTCACAAGGGTAGTACTTTCCTCCCTTTTTGTTTCTTTTCCGGAATACTTCCTCCTTCCCTACCATCTGTATTGAAGGATTCAAAAAGCTGCAGTCCTTATACCGATGATATACTGTACCATATTTCGTAATATATACCCGTTCCTCTTCTCCTGCAGCTTTTCTTTTCCATACCCCAACACCGCTGAAAACTCTGCTTTTTACCATCTGATGTATTGTAATCCCTTCTCCAGCAAAAAAAGGTATTGGAAGCCGTACTTTATACTCCGCTTTTACTACTATTTGCTCTGTTCCCGGTACAATGAAGGAGCCCTGCAGTGAAATTCCCTCTTTTCCATCTTCAATATAGATGAGCTGGCCTTTTCTCTCCTCCATATACTGATAAAACCGTCTTTTTTCCAGTATTCCATATTGAGATGCCGCACGGGCTGTCACTGTAAGCCCTTCCTGGATCCATTCATATCCCTGTACCATTCTCATAAAGTACAAGAACACCAGCATGGCAGATAAAAAAATTGGAAGAACAAAGGCCGCTTCTACCGTAAGTGACCCCTTTCCGGATGAAACCAGGGGATATTCTTCTTTTATAAAATTTTTAGGCGTATTTTCTGACACTCCTTCCCTCCTTTGTACAAAAAATATCCTCATCCGGCCGCATCTCCTAGTAGGAGTAGTGCCTTTTCGCTTCTAAAATCCAGTCTCTTCCAAGCTTTCCCGGCAGCTGGTATTCTGCTCTCATATGTACTCCAAATACCGTATCCTGAAGAGAAAACTCCTCACCATAGCGAAGCCTGATATTCTCATCTATCAAATACCATGCAGCCTGCCTTCGTTTCTGCTCTTTTTTAAAGCTAAGAAACAGGCTTAGATAGGCCTCGTAATCCATGATTCCTTCTATTTTCCGCTCCCTGGCCTTTCTTCGCACCATCTCTTTGGAAAAGGAAAAAAGCTCCCCGAAGCTTATGCTGAATTCCTCCGCTCCCTTCCACAAAGATACCTGGCCACCCTGTAAAAGAATACAGACATCAACTAAAGCCTCCTCATATCCCCAACCCAGTAAAATAAACTGCTGCCCTGCCCGGATAAGTGGCTCAAGTCCGGTAAAGCCCAAGGCCGTCAAGGCCATCTCATATGCCATCTGGCTCTTTTGACTGTCCTGGTTAATCATCAGATAATTCAACGTTGTTCTTGTAAGCACCAGTCTCCGAAGCCAGGCTTCCATATTATCCCTATCGCTTTTCTTCCCCTCCATCAGGTACTCCAGCTCATAATCCAGAAGTGAATTCGGCCTTTGAAATTCTATTGTTTTTTTACAATAGGATTTAAAGTGCTCCCGATAATACCGAAGTTCTGCTTCTTCAACCATCCGCTTTTGTAAAAACCTCTTTACCTGTCCAAGATTCTTCTCCGGCCTTGTAGAAGAAAAGGAATATCTCCCTTCTCCAACTGCTGGACCACCCTTCAGCTTTTTTGCAGACAGCTCTGCCGGGTTATCCAGAACCATTTCCATGATACTTCTCCCCCAGACCGCCTTCAAACTCCCCATTTTCCGGCGTTCCTCTCTCCCCTCCTCAGTTCCTTTCCAATCCTCCGGAAGAGCTGCTTCCCCTTTTGAAGCATTTTCTGCCAAGACCTTATCTGCCGCTTCTGTGTATTTCTCAACAAAATTCCTTTCCAGCAACGCCTCCCCACTCCGATACCTTTCATAGGCTTCTATCTGATGCAGAAATATCTTTCCATCGTAATCCGTCCCCCACACAATTTCCTCTATAGTAAGCTCTTTACAGGACAAACCATAAGAAAGCAGCATATACTCCCGAACTCTCCCCTCCAGATTCTCTGGAGACAGTCCAAACAGATGATATTCCTTCCAAAGAGGTTCATAATACTCGGTAAATACACTGCTAAGCCCCAGATTTAAGCTTCTTTCCCCTGCAGTTCTTGCACCCTCGACTCGAAGCCGTTCCAGAAGCACAGTAAAAAAACCAAGAAACAAAAGCAAAAGAAGGGTTAAAAATACTGTAATTTCTCCTCGCAGGCCTTTCATTTTAGTATTTTCCCGCTATCATCACGAATGCTTTTAAATGCCTTATCAATAATTTTCCCTATCTCTTCCTTAAACATCAGAACGAGGCCAATTAAGATTACCAGAATTAAAATAATTTCTACTACACCAACGCCATCCTCTTCCTTCCAAAACGCCTGAACTTCTCCCATTTTTCTCCTCCTTAAAATTGTAAAAATGCCGGAACCATAATGATCCCCAATGTCAGAAGCAAAAGTATACCCATGGGAAGCAAAAGCTTTACTCCAATCTCTTCTCCCTGCTTTTTTACCTGTGCCTTTTTTTCAAAAAAACTCTCTGCCAACTCCCTCTCTAAAAACTCTAGAATCTCTCCCGTTCCGGACTTAAGATTCTGCGACAGTAAAGCCCCCAGGCGAATATAAGGCAAAAGACCAATCCTATCTCCAAAATGAAGATAGGCCTCCTTTTCTGACACTCCATTTTTCAGCTCCTGACATGTCTTATAAAGTTCCTCCTCTAAGGCCCGTCCACAGGCCTCCTCCCTAAGCTTAAAAAAACAATTTCGTATGCTCATTCCAGCTTCCAGAAATAATAAAAGCTTTTCTGTCAATGCCGGATACTCTCCCAAAAGCTTCTGCCGTTGCCTTTCTTTTCTTTCTTTTTCCTCTTTCCTTAGTGCTATATAGGTAAATATCCCGGCTGCCAGAGAAAATAAAAGCCATTCACCGCCTCGGCTTTTTTTGTTTTCCACAGCGTAATAAGCCACTGGCACTCCCTCTTCAAAGGGCAGCTCTATCCTTTGTTCTTCAGACTGGGAGCCTTCTCTTTCTTGTACCTTTTTTTCTATAAGCTGCCTCCAGGTTTCTTCCTCTGTCCACAAAGGCGGCAGTATTTTTACCGGGATTTCCACATCTCTTCGCTCCTCCTGACATAAAAGCACCGCTATTATCACTGCCTCTGTCCCATCTTCCGGTATATTTTCTAAAAGAAGCCTTCCCTGCCTGTCAAAGCACTCATTGTCTCCCATATCCCAATACACCTCTACAGGCAAGTCTGGCACCATAGTTTCCAGAAAAAGATTTTCCGTAATTTTATCCCAGCCTTTATTTTCACCAAGGCAGGCAGTTTTTATATACTCTTCGGCCTTCGCCAGAAATTCCGCTATCTCTGCTTCTGTATATGTCCTTTCCTGTACCGTTACCCGGATTTCCTGCTGCTTACCCTTTTCGTTTTCTATCAGCAGAGCTTCTTCTCTTGCCCCCTCCTTCCACTTAGGTCTCTCCAATACATACAGCCGCTCTCTTTTTTGTCCCCATATTCCAAGGATACCTCCAACAGCCAGAAGAAACAGGGTTATGCTTATACTGAGCATTTCCTTTTTTACCACAATTTTCTTATATTTCAATCTCAGTCATCCTCTCTCCCAGACAGATTGCCCCCAAATAGACAGCCATAACCAATGTCATAAATAGCTGTCCCAGCAGATTATGATATAAAATATCCAGAAAGCCCGGTGAAAATAGCTGTAGATACAGTATCATTCCTGGTACAATCAGGCACATAATATGAAACTCCAGTCTTCTGGAAGCAGTCTGTACCTGGATTTCCTGTAGGACAGCCTGTTTTTCCTTCATTACAGTAATGTCTTTTTTAATTATCTGTACAAGATTCCCTCCTCTTTTTCCAGCTGCTGCAAACACCTCACCGAATGTTTTTATATCTGCTATCCCACTTCTTTCCCCCAATTCCAGAAACAGCTCTTCCAAAGGACGATTCACTGCTAGCTGCCGCTGCATATAAACAAGCTCTGTAAGCATCAGGCTATCCTTTTTCCCATTTTCTTTCATATCCTTTATCGCTTCCCGTACCGCATTTTCTTTTGAATAACCGACCTCCAGTGCATTTAAAATAGCTTCTGCTCCCTGACAGAATTCCTTTCCCAGTTGCTCTCTCCTGGTCTGTTTTTTCTCCCTCTCCCGTTTTTTTATATAAAAAACAGCTCCCGAAGAAACCACCGCAGAAATTAGCCATTCTCTAAAAAACAGATAGCCTAAGCCGCAAAAAAGTACCATTCCCTCTGCTCCATATATAACCTTTTCTTTTTTACTGCAGCAATAGCTTCTATAATCCGTCACCTTCCCCTTTGACACGGCAGAGCTTTTCCCGCTGCAAAAATGGATTTTCTGTCCTTTTAAGACTTCCTTTAATTTTCCCTTCTTCATCCATCCCCTCCTCTTCAAAGACAAAAAGAGAATTCATCTGATAAGCTTCTCCGAATAAGCCGACAACCTCCGTAATCTCCAGTACCCGACGGGAACCATCCCTAAGCCGCCCCAGATGTACAATAATTTCCAGGGCAGAAGCAATCTGCTGCCGTATCGCCAGAAGCGGAATATCCATTCCCATCAACACCAGGGTTTCCAGCCGGTGCAGCATATCCTCCGGGCTGTTAGCGTGGCCTGTGGACAGGCTTCCATCATGTCCTGTGTTCATCGCCTGAAGCATATCTACTGCTGCATCATCCCGCACTTCGCCAACGATAATTCTACTTGGCCGCATCCGTAGTGCTGATTTTATCAAATCTCGTATCCGGATCTCATTTTTCCCCTCTATATTTGCCGGTCTGGCTTCCAGAGCTACCAGATTCTTAATTTTTAAGTCAAGCTCTGCCGAATCCTCAATCGTAATTACCCGTTCCTCTCCGGGAATCCCCTCTGCCAGTGCATTCAAAAAGGTTGTTTTACCAGAACCGGTTCCTCCACTGACAAAAATGTTGTAACCAGCCCGGGTAAGCTCCTTTAAAAAGACTGCTCCCTCTGAACTGATAGCTCCTAGTTCCTGCAAAACCTTCATCGTGAAGGGCTCCCGGGAAAACTTACGAATAGTTACAGCCGTTCCCTGCAGGGCTACCGGGTTCAAAACTACATTCACCCGTGAGCCGTCAAGCAGCCGGGCATCCATTATTGGATTTGCCTCATTTACCCGGCGGTTTACAGCTGCCGCCATCTGTTGCACTACATCAATCAGCTTGTCCTCCGACTCAAACCTTTTATTCCATTGTTCTATTCTGCCGTGCTTTTCTATAAATATGCTTTCCGGTCCATTTACCATAATTTCCGTGACCTCTTCATCCTCCAAAAGCTCTTGTAGAATATCCAGCCGTCGAATACTGTTAAAAATCTCCCGGCCAAGCTGCCGCCGTTCTTCCAGATTTAAAAAAGCTTCTCTTCCTCTTTTTGCCACCAGCCTTTCAATCTGTTCCTTTACCGCTTCATCTGTAAGCTCTGGCAGACTGCACAGCTCTTCCTTCAACTCCTCCTGCCACTGTTTTTTCAAATCATCTAATTGTTGTTTGCCAGTTTCCATAAAAAGTGCTCCATTTCCGGACTGTTAAGTCTCGGTACTCGTACTCTTTCCATATGTGTAAGAAGCTCCTCCCTACCTTCGGTACGAAGACTCCGTTCCAGAGCAGCCTGTTTTCCAAGACTTTCTTCCTCCTTAAGCCTTGGAACAATAATCCGGCTACACCCTGCCAACAATCCAAATACCCAGGCAGCCATACACCCAATATCAAATATAATGATGTCATAGCTACTCTTTTCCAGCTGTCCTATCAGCCAGTTGATATCCCCTTCTGTCAGAGAAGTAATATCTCCATAGTAGTCTGTCGGAAAAATACACTCTGTTCCCTGACAGCATTCTGTCAAAGAAGCTATCAGCATAAAAAGATTTTCCTTTCTTTCCTTCACATAATAGAGCAGGTCTGTCATCCCGCCCGGATAACCATTCTCCGAAATAAGACTTCCAAAGCACTCCATATTCAGATAAAGTACTCGTTTCTCTCTGGAAAGATACTGTCCCAATGCCAGTGCCAGCGTCGTTTTTCCGCACCCACCTACCGGTGAATACACTGCCCAAAGTTTAACATTCCCCATCACAGCTGTTTCCCGCAAAAAACGAAGCTTCTCTCCCGCATAACAGCTCATGATTTCCTTTTCAATATTTTCTGCCGGCTGCAGCTTATAAACTACTGGATATCCAAGCTCTTCTCCTACCTGTGTCCCTTCCGACAAAAGAAGTATCTTTCCTTTTGTCTGTGTCGCAATCCTATCCTCCCAAAGCTCTTCCTCAATCAATAAAATATCCGCTTCATGAGTGCTGATATAAGAAAGCAACGCTTGAACAGTCGTAAAAATACAAATTTCAAAGGTCTTTCCCTTCCGGTTTATAAAATCCATCAACCGGCGTGCATAGGCCTCCTCTCGATCACATATAATCAATATGCCTTGATTCAAAGATTCCCTCCTTTTCTCAATATACACAAAAGAAATCCGCCCAGAACCGCCACCGCAAAATGCACCACCGGCGTATCTCCATCTCTTTCTTTTTGGTAATAGGGCACAATCTCTCCTGTCTTTAAATACCTGGAAACATACTCTGCAAGATACTGCAGACGAAACTTCAGATTCTTATATCTGAGTAATTGAAATACAGACATCCCCGCACCCAGGAAAAGGGCAGCGACGATAACCCTAAGAACAAAGGAAGCTCCATACAAACCTCCAATTACAGAAAACAGCTTAATATCCCCAGCTCCCAGCATCCGAAAGCGAAATAAAAGCCAAAGCAGTAATACAGGAACCAGCATCCCGAGGAAGAAGGGGAAAATTCCCATATATCCGTTCTGTCGTATGTTTGTAAAAACTCCCAATAGCAGTCCTGCCAGTATAATACGATTAGACACCCGGCAGCTCTGCACATCCCCTACTGCAGCAGCTATAAGAAGTGCCACAGCTAAAACCTCTGTAAAAACCCTCTCCTCCTTTCTTGTAGCGTCTATACTATCACAGCTTTTTCATTTTGTCAATAGGCTCCAAAGCTGTGACAAAACAAAATACCATACAAAAGAAGCAGGCCCGGAAAGCCAAGGACACCTACTGTTGCTATCGTTTTAACGTTAATTCCTACAACCATCTGTAAACCAATATACTGAAAAATAGTATTTAGGGCATAGATGGCAATTCCTCCAAAAACAGCCCGCAACAAAACGTTTACAAGCATTTCTATTTTTTTCATTTTTATCCTGTCCTCTTTTTTTATTATTATATTTTCCAATTCCATTCTATATGCTTCTTTTTAGAATAAAACTGTAAATATATGCCTATACTTATAATACAAAAGTTTCCAGAAAGGATGGTTCAATTGCTTCAAAGATTCCTTCTAAAACAAGAAAAGAGCCCCCTGGAGCTGGAGCTGGAACTAATTCAGCACCAGCTTTCCATGACAAAATCTTCAATGGAAGCAGCATATTCCAATTTTGAAAATGTACAGGATCCGGATTTAATTGACTGTTATATCTACGAATGGAATGCCGCCCAAAAACGCTATAAATTTTTATTAAACCAGGCAAAACAAATCAAGCAAAGCTTAGAAAATGCAGTTTGACAAGTTGTTTCCCAAAAAGAAGCAAAAGGCTGCTGCACCCGAAAACCAGGTACAGCAGCCCTTAGCATAAGCTCTATTCTGCTACAACAGCAGTAAATCCAATATCCTCCAGTTCATCAATCGCCGTCTTTACACAATGCTCACGGCCATCAATGGTTACTGACTTATCCTCCAGAGATACACTGTACTTAATATCTGCTGCATCTAATACCTTACTGATTCTTTCTACGCACTTTCCACAGTGCATATCCTCTACCCTTAATGTTGTCACTTTTCTTTCCTCCTGTTTATTTCATTATTTTCCGCAGAGTATTCAAAAGCTCATCTATTACTTCTTCCTTCCCTGCTTTAATATCCTCTACCACACAGGTTCTAATATGGTTTTCCAAAAGCTTTTTATTAAAGCTGTTTAATGCTGACTGCACTGCTGATACCTGTGTCAGAATATCCACACAGTAGCATTCATTTTCTACCATTCCCCGGATGCCGCGAACCTGTCCTTCAATCCGGTTCAGCCGGGTTATCAAATCCTTGTATTCCTTTTCCTCTCTGTGCTTACGCTTGTGACACTCACAGCAGACTGCTTCCTTTTTCTGTTCCATACCAAACCTCTTTTCTCTTTTACAACCTCTTTGTTCTAAGCCGCAAAGCATTTGTTACGACACACACCGAGCTTAGAGACATCGCAAAGCCTCCTATCATCGGGCTTAACAGCATTCCGTTTACCAGATAAAGAGCTCCTGCCGCTACCGGAATACCTATGCTGTTATAGAAAAATGCCCAGAACAGATTCTGCTTGATGTTGGTAATTGTAAGGCGGCTTAAACGAATTGCCTTTGCCACATCCCGCAGGTCAGATTTCATCAGCACAATATCTCCGGAGTCAATCGCTACATCGCTTCCGCTTCCTATAGCACAGCCTACATCTGCCTGTACCAGTGCCGGTGCGTCATTGATACCATCGCCTACCATCATAACGCGTTTTCCTTGATTTTGCAAATCCTCTACAACCTTCGCCTTATCATCCGGAAGTACTTCCGCAATAATCTCATCTACGCCTGCCTGCGTTCCAATGTATTCTGCTGCTTTTCTGTTATCACCGGTCAGCATATATACCTTAAGCCCAAAGCTCTTCATCCGTTCTATCGCCTCACGGCTTGTCTCCTTCATGACGTCTGCCACGCTGACAATACCAGCTACCTCTCCATCTATCGCCACCAGCATCGGTGTCTGCCCCATACCGGACAGCCGCTCCATGGAAGCTTCGTAGGCTGTCAAATCAATTTTATTTTCCTCAAACAGGCGGCGACTTCCCACCAGCAGCTCGCTACCATATAAAAGCTTTGCTTTTACTCCCATTCCAGTCAAGCTTACAAAGCTTTCTGTCTTTTCAAGCTCAAGTCCTTCTTTTTCTGCCTCTGCTACAACCGCCTTTGCCAACGGATGCTCCGAGGCCCTTTCTACAGAAGCAGCCAGCCGCAGCAGCTCGCGTTTTTCCATTTTATCAGAAATAATCTCAGTAACCTTTGGCTTTCCTTCTGTAATCGTTCCTGTCTTATCCAAAACAATAGCATCTATCTTATGTGCCTGCTCCAGTGCCTCACCAGAACGTACCAGAATACCGTTACTGGCTCCCAGTCCTGTACCAACCATAATTGCTGTCGGTGTCGCCAGCCCCAGAGCACAAGGGCAGGCAATAACCAGCACCGATACAAAAACATTTAAAGCAAAGGAAATATCCTGTCCCATCAGAAGCCAGACAATAGCTGCTACCAGTGCAATTGTTATAACCACCGGCACAAATATTCCTGCTACCCGGTCTGCAATTTTAGAAATCGGTGCTTTTTTCCCCTGGGCATCCTCCATCATTTTAATAATCTTTGCCAGAGTGGTATCTGCACCGGTTCTGGTAATCTCCACCTCCATAACACCGTTATAATTGATACTGCCACCAATTACCTCATCGCCAAGGGCTTTTTCTACCGGAACACTTTCTCCGGTCAGCATAGCTTCATTTACGCTGCTTTCACCACCTACAACTCTTCCATCCATCGGAAGTCTTGCTCCCGGCTTCACAATCACAATATCACCCAGAGAAAGCTCCTCCACAGAAACCTCTCTTTCTCCCGAGGTTGTCTTAAGTATCGCTGTATCCGGTGTCAGCTCCATCAGCTTTTTTATCGCACCCTTTGTTTTTTTCTTGCTGTTCTTTTCCAGATATTTTCCAAACATAACCAGTGCCACTACCATGGCTGCAGATTCATAATAGAGCTGGTGGGCATATTTCATATCCAAGGGTATCATAAAGGTCATAACCAGACTGTAAAAAAAAGCACTGGTTGTTCCAATCGCTACCAGAGAATCCATATTTGGATTGCCGTGAAGCAACGTCTTAAAACCTTTTAGATAAAAGCTCCTCCCAAAATACAATACCGGTATTGTAAGAATCAGCTGTATCACTGCAAAATTTGTCGGATACTTGTCCATGGATAAAAGCTCTGGCAGAGGTGTGCCACCTGGCACCATATGTCCCATTGCAATATAAAAAAGCGGAATCGCAAATACAAAAGCTCCGATCAGCCGGTGCTTTGCATCCTTTATCTGGGCCTCCTCAGGATCATTTTCCTCCCTTGGTAAAGCCTTTTCTACTCTTTTCAAAGGCTCCTCATATTCCTTAATACCAAAGCCGGCTTTTTCTACCTTTGCTTTTATTTTATCGGGATTTACCTGGGTCTCATCATAACAAATAACCATGCGGTTCGTTGCCAGATTAACATCACTTCGTTCAACTCCCGGAAGCTTTCTCGTCACACGCTCTACTGCAGCACTGCAGGATGCACAGGTCATTCCCTCAATTAAATAGGTTTCTTCCTTCATTTTCCTTCCTCCTCATACCCCCATGGGGTATATTAACACTATACTCCTAGGGAAAGTATTTGTCAAGAGGTATTTTCTATACGCTTTTTTCAACCGGAAAAGACAAAAAGTAAGGAGGCTTAGTCTGTTAAACGTAAGCTTCCTTACAAAATAAAGCCTATTAAATTATCCTAGCCTACCTTCAGCTTAAACTTCTGGATGGCCTTCTCATCCTCAACATTTACCTTCTCAATCGTAGCACCGAGAGCAGACAGCTTCTCTTCAAAGGCCTCATACCCCCGCTCTATATACTCAATCTGGTCTACAAAGGTATAGCCCTCCTCAGCAGCAAGTCCCGCAATCACCAGAGCTGCTCCAGCACGAAGATCTGGTGCCGAAACAATAGCTCCGTTAAATTTCTCTGTCCCATTGATAATAGCAGTATTGCCTTCTACAGTAATCGTCGCACCCATACGGCTTAACTCATCTACATATTTGAAACGGTTCTCAAAAATACTCTCCGTAACAATACTTGTGCCCTCTGAAAGTGCTAAAAGGGTAGCAATCTGCGGTTGCATATCCGTCGGAAACCCCGGATATGGCAGTGTCTTCACATGAGTATTCTTAAGACGCTTCTTTGCAATCACACGGACTGCATCATCAAACTCCTCTACCTCAGCACCAATTTCCACCAGCTTTGCAGAAATCGCCTCCAGATGCTTTGGAATCACATTTTTAATCAGAACATCGCCCCGGGTCGCTGCCGCTGCCACCATAAAAGTACCTGCTTCAATCTGATCCGGCACAATAGAATATTCGCTTCCATGGAGCCTATCTGTACCCTTGACGCGGATAACATCCGTACCGGCACCCTTGATATTGGCTCCCATGCTATTTAAGAAATTCGCCACATCTACGATATGGGGCTCCTTCGCAGCATTTTCAATAATCGTCTTACCCTCTGCCATACAGGAGGCAAGCATAATGTTAATTGTCGCACCTACACTGACAACATCCAGATAGATATGATTTCCAACCAGCCGCTCTGCAGCTGCATCGATCATACCACCCTGCTCAATTTCCACCGTTGCCCCCAGTGCCTTAAAGCCCTTAATATGCTGGTCAATCGGACGACTTCCGATATTACAGCCGCCAGGAAGTGCTACCTGTGCTTTTTTATATTTACCTAATAAAGCTCCTAAAAGATAATAGGACGCTCTGATTTTACGAATAAATTCATAATCAATACTGACAGAACCAATGTTGCTGCCGTTAATCTTAACGGTATGGGCTCCTACTCGTTCTACTCTGGCACCAATACCTTCCATTGCCTTTAAAAGAACGTTGATGTCACGGACATCTGGCAAATTCTCAAGTGTAACTGTATCATCTGTCATAATGGCTGCTGCCAAAATGCCTAGTGCAGCATTTTTTGCTCCTCCGATGGTTACCTCTCCTACCAGGGGCTTTCCACCTTTCATAATATATTCTTCCATTTGACACCTCTGCTAATCTATAATAATTTTCCCATAACAGTCAGCAGTCTCCACTGCCTTCCAACACATCTCCCCTAATCCAATTGATTATACCATTGTTTTCCTCATTTGTAAAATGGCTTTTTACTTTTTCCAATAATTCACCAATTTCCAAGCCATCTGCCTCGACAACCACATCGGCATACTTTTCATATAAAGGACATCTTTCCTCATACAAATCCTGGAAGCTTTGACCCTCTCTTAAGACCACTCCCCGTTTTTTCGGATTACCCACCCGTTTCAGCACTGCCTCATAGCTTAGCCTGATATAAACTATCGTTCCAGTCTTTTTAAAATGCTTCATTGCCTTTGGCCCGTAGACCACACTGCCGCCTGTAGCAATCACCGTTTTCTCCACCTCAATAGAAGCATTGATTTCTTCTTCAATCTCAACGAAACGGTCCAGACCTTCCTCAGCAATGATTTCCCTGAGAAGCCGATTTTCTCTTTCCTGAATCACCAGATCCGAATCCAGAAAATGATAATTTAATGCCTTTGCTAGAATAACGCCAATCGTGCTTTTTCCTGCTCCCGGCATACCAATCATAACTATATTATTTTTCACGTCGTTTTCTCTCCTTTTTCGGCTTCTGTACAGAATATCCAAACTTTCCAAGTCTTTCGCCCGCATCGAAATATTCTCCATGGGAATAAATCAATGGATTAGCCAAGCTTAAATCAAACCGGCCTTTTTCATCCATATACTGCTTATCTACACGGACGCCTGTCACCTCTGCCAAAAACATATGATGAGAGCCAAGCTCCTGGATTTCTCTGACCCTGCACTCAATATTGACTGGGCTTTCCAAAATTCCCGGTGCTAAAACCGTCTCGCTCTCTGACGGCGTCAGCCTCATCTCGGCAAACTTGTCCACCTCTCTGCCGGAACGGACACCACAAAAATCCGTAGCCCGGGCCAGTTCTCTTGTGGTCAGATTAACAACAAATTCCCCACTTTTCTTTATGATATCGTAGGAATACCGCTCTGGCCGGATGGACACATAAACCATCGGCGGATTGGTACAAACTGTCCCTGTCCACGCCACCGTAATAATATTTGGCTTCTTCCCTTTTTCCTGGCAGCTCACCATGATAGCAGGCAAGGGATATAGCATATTGCCTGGCTTCCAAAGCTCCTTTTCCATAAAACTCCTCTTTTCCGATTTTATCAAAATTCCCTCTATCCTTTTACCGTATTTTGTATTATAATAGAGCAAAAGCGGGGTGATTAATGTGTCTAACTATCTTGATATAGAAGCTATGTCCGATGGACTAGAAGATAAAGTAAAACAAAATCTTAGGTTTAAAACAGGCAAATTTGTGTGGCGTGTCAAGTTTACTACACCCTTAGATGCCCGTACTGTGAACAATGTCAATCTATTCGTTACCAGTGCCGATGGAAAGATTCTAAATACATCCATCCATTATGACGCAGAAAGCAGCGTCATTGAGATAGAGCCCTTAGAAGCCTATGCCCAGCACGAATCCTATACCCTTAACATTACCACAAAGGTACAGTCAAGGGGTGGACAGAAGCTCAAGGCCCCTGTCCGTCTTCAATTTAAGATTGATTAGTTATTTTCCTGCTGAAGTGCCATCATCAGTGTCGGAATCAGCTGTTTCTTACGGGAAACGACGCCATCCAGCTTAAGACCTTCAGCAGGATTTTTAATTCCAAAAGCCTTTCTAGCCAGCTCATCTGCACCACCTCCTGCACACAGAAGCTGTGTTGATTCCTCCATAATATCTGTCAGCATAAAGAACAGCATGGAAACCCCGAGTTCTGCAAAGGTCTCTTTCATATACTCCTGCATTTTCTCCTGAATTGCCTGAAGCTCCTCGCCATTCATCGAATTAATCTGACCTACAGCAAAGATAATCTCTCCTGAAGTAAACTTCTTAAAATCCTGATGTAGAATCTCTTCACAGGATTTATGTCTTAAATCACTGCCTGCGGTAAACATTTCCTTTGCATATTCAGCTACATCAATACCTGCAATCCCTGCCAGTCTTTCTGCCGCCTCTTTATCAACCTCTGTACAGGTTGGAGAGCGGTATACCAGTGTATCCGAAATAATAGCAGAGCAAAGAAGTCCCGCAATATAAGGCTCAATCTCAATTCCATTTTCCTCATACATCTGATACACAATTGTAGCGGTACAGCCCAGAGGCTGGTTGCGGAAAAATACCGGACTCATCGTCTGGATACCGCCCAGCCGGTGATGATCAATAATCTCTAAAAGCTCCGTATCTTCAACACCACTGACGGACTGGGAGCGTTCATTGTGATCTACTAAAATCAACTTTTTCTTCTTTGTATTCAACAGAACACGGCGAGAAATCATACCCTCGTATCTGCCCTCCAAATCAAGAATCGGAAAATCACGGAACCGCTTTTTCGCCATAATTTCCTTAATTTCCTCGATATAATCTTCCATCGTAAAAGAAATGATACCCTCACGGCACATAAAATGGCGGATTGGCATACTCTGGTTAATTAATCTCGCCGCTGTATAAGTATCATAAGGTGTTTTGATAATCGTACAGCTCTTACTTTCAGCCAGCTTACAGATAGTATAAGACACTGCAGCACCATCACAGACAATAATACACTGAGCATCCATCTCAATAGCACACAGCTGAGACTCATACCGGTTTCCAAGAATAACAATATCATCCTTTTCAATGTAGCTTTCCATTAAATCCGGATTTGCCGCCGCAATCAGCATTTTCCCTTTCGTCACCTCTTTGGAAGGATCACCGACCACCATTTCTCCATTCAAGGTTTCGATAATATTTTTATAAGGTGTCCTTGCCTCAGAAATAATCTTATTGTCGTAAATCTCCATATAGGACTTTGCAATATCACCAATAGTAATAACACCCTCCAGCTTACCATTTGGGGCTACAATCGGCAGGGTATGAGCTTGAATCGCCCGCATAGATTCCCATGCCTTTTTTAAGGAAATTGTCCCATCTACGCCCTGAGTATAGCGGTACTCAATATCCTTCACCTGGGTTCTCACGTCTGAAACAAACTCCGGCTCCTGAACTCCAAACCGCTCCAATACAAACCGGGTCTCCGTATTCACATCTCCAGCTCTCTTCGGAAGATAAGTGCGACCCGTTATCTTACTTTTCAAATTCGCATACGCAATCGCCGAGCAGATAGAATCCGTATCCGGATTCATATGTCCGATAACCCATACCGGCCTTTCCATTCCTTCCATAGCCATTAGCTCCTCCTAAACTCTGATTTCAAATTCAATCATACTTTGCAGCTTTCTGTTTCTGCGAAGAACAGACTCCAGTCCATCCTCTTCATCTGCAAGAATTACAACAATTCCATTTTCTCTTTTCCGCATCATCTGGTTTAAGCTCTGCAGAGAATTGATAGAGAGCTTCCCTGCGTCACTGACTAAAAGGCATCCATCCTTCAGCTGTGAAAGCTTATCTGACAGGTTAATTTCATTTAAACGGGAGCTGTTAATGCGTGCTAGCTTCGCCGCTTTTGTTACCTGCTTTGCCGCGAGTCCCTTTGATATGGTCTTTGCAAAATCTGTTATTTTTTCTTCATCCTCACCAATAAGAGCAAAATGAGGCAGCTTTCCATTTCCCGAAATCTCATCCAGAAGCTTCAGCATTTTTGTCCGTTTATCACTACCCTCTACCTCTATAGGTGGCTCCGGCCCAGCAACTGTCTGCTGTAGTTCAAAAACCGCTTCCTCCTCGGAAAGCTCTTCCGGTATCTCTTCATCCCTTTCATAAAGGTCAGCACGTTTCTTATCATTCTCAGCCGCTATTGCTGCTGCCAGCTTTAAATCTGCTGCCAGGTTCCTGGTTTCCTCTATCGCTTTTGGAGAAGAGATATCCAGCCCATCCATATAATGAAGCTTCAAAAGCATAGCCTTTTCCACAATTCTGCCTTCGCCAAACCACATAATAATGTCACTGCACTCATTGATACATTCCTCTTCCATGCCCTCCTTGTGGTACAGCTTAGCCAGCTCATAAGCCCACTCTTCAATATAGTCTTCCTTCTTTAATTCCTTTAGGTCTTCAATCAGCTGCCTTCGCTCAGCTCCCCGTCCCTTATCCAGAAAATACTTCAAAATCAGGCGGTCACTGGACTGAGCAGGTAGGGCAATATATTCCCTGTAATACTCCTCTGCCTCCTTAATCTGTCCACACTTTACAGACAGATAAATCAATTGATACAAAATTCGTCTTGTCTGTACCCTGCCATACAAAAACTGATATACCTCGAGAGCACGATCAAACTTCTCATTCTTAATAAAAACATCGGCAATCAAATTCAAATCGGCAATCACTTTCACCTGTTCTAAAGGCACATCATCTATTGCCCCTAATGCTTCACCAAATTTCTTATCATTTACAAGATTCCGTGCCTTTGCACACTTCATCATGCTATCATATTTACTCATTAACGGTTCTCCTTTTACTTATCCCGATAATATTCCTGTGTTCTTATAAGTTCCTCCGGTATCGTAACACCTTCCTTTTCCAACATACGATAACGCAAATCAATTTCCTTTACCTTTGCTGCCTTTTCCCGGATATACCGCTGCATAGCATCTGCAAAAATAGGCTGATTTTTTACACTTTCACGAATGTTTACACTAAACGGACAATAGAATGCGAGAATCTCTCTTGCCACCTTATTCATACGGATAGAGCCCTGGGACTCATTTTTAACCCAGGTTTCATAATCCTGTACAAATACTTCCTTTGCACTGCTTCTTGCCTTCTGTAGCTGAAGCTTAATTTTTTCCTTTCGTTCCTCGGATAAATCCCTGTTTTTTCTATAAAACTGGATATAATCCATATATTCACTGGTAAGAGATTTATACTTAATATTATTCCACATGGCTCCCTGGATTGTACGGCACATCTCCCATCGGAACCGACCGCACATCTGCACCAGAACCTCCTCCAGTCGGCCATTCATAAAGGCCGGAAGCAAAAATCTTCCCTTGGAGTCTCTTCTTCTGCCGCTGATTTCCTGCCACATGACGCCATTGCTTCCACCGATTGGCATAACTATAATATCCGGGAATACCTCCTTAACAACGTATTCCTTTTTAATACCAGCCTCCTGATTCTCATACAGAGATTCCCGGCAAAATAGGGAATAATCAATTGACCGGATTTTCTCAACAGCCTCATTGATAACCTGTGCTGTCAGCCGGCAGCCTGCCGGACCGCCAATAAAGGAATTTTCATACAGGAATGGTACAAAGCTTGTAATCTGTCCGGAAACAATACGGTTATTATAAGCAAACATATTACGAATCTCGTACTGTACCCGGCGTACCGGATCCTTAAGCTGCTCCTTTGCCTCTTCTCCTGTAATTTCCTTATTTTTCTTAAGCTCCCTTAAATGCTCCTCAAAATCAAGGTCAAACTCACTTTTGGATGGAAGACGCTTCCCCTCATAAATCAGAGTTAGCCATTCCTTCATATTGTATACATGGCAAGGCTTACCTCTTTCATCCTTTTCCAGATTAACAAGCTCAACCAGCTCTTCCTTTGTCAAAAGCCGTTCATCAAACAGACCATATTTCAAAAACAGCTCTACTGCAATCGGACAATCGCTATCCTTTACGGCACGGAAAAACACCTTTTCATACAGACCGTAATAAATCGACACTATTTCTCTTCTAAGAGTTCTACTGTTATCATCTGCAGCCGTCTTATCCTTCATGTGATAGAATTTGTCTACCAGCTCCTTAAGACGCTCTGCTTTATCCTCTTCAAGCTCACCATAGCCCAGAATCCGATCTACTGAATTCTCCAGACGGGCCACCTGGTCTACCATCGACATCGGCTCTGCCTCTACGGCACCGGCACCTGCCAGCACCTTAAAGTAAGTATCCTCCAGATCATCCCGATTAATATCCAGAGGAATCCCTGCTTTATTCAGCAAAATATCCTCGGTCTGGTTAAGCTGCTCAATAATCTCATCCAGAGAATCCTGTAGCTGCATAGAAACCTTTTTCCCACACTGCTTTAGCTGGATTAAAAGTCCTGATACCAGACGGAACAGGTTGTCCCCATCGACACCATACAGCTCCTTTCTAAGGCTGTCAAAATACTCTGCTGTCTCCACAGACTCTTCAATAATTTCTCGTACCAATACCGTCTGCTCTTCGATATGGTACAGACATATTGTGCTATTTCTGTAAAAGGCTTTCTGCACATCTATCGGCGTATCTGCACATTGCACATAGTAATTTAACTGTCTTGCTGATGCCATATGACTTGCTGAAAAAGCATCCATTACTTCCAGATTCTGATTTAGCTTTATCTCATATCCATTTTCCCGGCAGCCTTTTTTATACAAATCATACTGCACCTTTAAAAAAGTATACAGTGCATTTGCCCCTATCAAAAGACTTTTCTGTACATCCTTCAGTTCTTTGATGTACTTGCTAAAGGACGCCACCATTAAGCTTCCATACTCTCGGTTAGAAGCTATAATATTCTCAATATCGCTACCTTCTCTTGCTGCAAAAGGAAATACAACCGCATTATCGAAGGCCGTATAGGATACGCCATAAACGCCCTCCTCCAGGTCACTTACTCCTAAAAAATTGCCAGAACCAATGACCAAACGGACTCCCCGTTTTTCTACCAGAACTCTGCCCTTCAGCACCAGGCAGACTGACTCAACAGGTTCTCCTTCGCTGTATATCGTAACTCCCCTTGCAATTTGATTTACAGTATTTACTCTCAAATCGATACCCATACCGGTTCTCCTTTGGAATTTAATCTATTTCTTATTATAATGCATTCTTCCGCTAAGATAAAGCCTAAAGTAAAATTTTTTGTTCTATAGGACGAACTTCCTATACTGCAAAAAAAGCCAGCAGCTACACTTTTCATGTAGCCTCTGGCTAAAATATCCTATTGAATAAAAAATTTAAATAAAAAATCCGTGCATCCGGCGTTGAATCAATTTTCCTAACCGTTACCTCTACAGTTTGCTCAGCCCAGGCTTCCTCACGGCACATGGGAGGTTTCACTTAGTGCTGCTTCATTCCTGACCTGACACGGTTCATGAATTCCCATTGCGTAAGACCCAAACGTCAACGCCACTTATAGAGGGCTGCATTAGAAAAACCAACCCGAAACCGGACATCACCCCTGCTATAGCGGATTGCAGGTACAGGGCACCGCTAACTCCCCAGCTGCACGGAAATGTTATGACAAATACAGTACGTCAATGACGCTGTTACAGTATATCCTTTTTTAAGCGTTCTGTCAAGCTTTTACTACTAAAAGACAATTAAGGTTCCTTTTTCCAAAGGTACAGACCTTCGGTGGTAGCTATTCTTGTGAGCAGATTAATCGTATCCTTCTTCCTTGTAAATACCTCTGCATACAAGCCACCCACCCAGATGATAAGCTCGGCTTCTGCGAAAAAAATAATATGAGTCGTTTTTTCCCGCAAAGAAAGTTGTGTAAGCCGTTTATATGCAGACAGGCTTTCAATACTCACCAACTTAATCTCTGTTCCATCATGAGATATATCTTTACTACTTATACACTCAATGCCACTATTTAAAATGTCTGGATTTACTTCTGTTTCACATCTACTGTCATAAAATCCCCACAGTAGAGTCAAAACCCGAAGAAAGCTCTCCTCAATACGATTATAGTTACTATAATCGGCACCATACTCCTCACTGGAATAACATACCTCTATCTGTGAATATTTTTTATTATCCTTCATCTGAACAGGTATATAATCAAGAATATACCAGTCATCCGGATAATGTTCAGCTAAAAAACTCCATAAATCATCGCTAGATTTCGGAAATTCAAAGCTCTCCCATTTATCAAAGAAGCTATCTTGCTGCTTATACATGTCCCCTCCTGTTTTTATCACTACTTGCTTAATATTTTACCATTTTGTGCCAAAGATGCTATTCTTTTTCCAACATAATCAAACAGCTTCCAATAGCGTCCTCCATGACCAGCTGTATCTCTTTGAATATACCAGCCAAGGGGTCCCATCCATGTTGGTCGATGCCCACCCGGCTTCTTTCGGTTAAACCTTGAAATATCTACATCGCCATTTGATTTAAGAAGCCTTTTGGGTATATTATTTCTAATCTGATTTATTTCTGCTCTAGCCACCCTCTCCTTCGCATCACTTTTTATCTTTGTAAAAGCAGATGAAATATTGGTGCCAGTGCTTGAAAAAGCTTTCTGAAAAGCACTAACAATCCGATTAAATTTAGGTGAAACGGTGTCCCAATTAGCAGCAATAACCACAGCTGTGCTAGCTGTAGCCGCCGCAAGCAAAATGTCTCCAACCGGAAGTGGTCCATCTGCAATGGCTGCTACCATCCCCGCTCCCATAGCCTTTAATGAGTAAACTACTGCTGAAGGCAAACCAAGAGTCGCAAGCTGAGCAGACAGAACTGTCATTGGATCAATAGATGAAACAGCAACACGTGCTATAGGAATTTTTCTAAGAGTCGTAAAATTAGGGTCGACATAAGTTTTATGGAACTCGAGTAATTTGGGATCTCTTGCAAGAGCTTTCTCAAAAATAACCTTTGCCTTTGAATCAAGTGCATTATATGTATTTCTAGCATATGTTATATCCTCTTGAGTTCCAATAGACAAATCATAGGCAACACCATATTCGGTGGCAAAAGCTGTTGCTGGTAACTCCAACACCATTGACAATACAAGTATAACACTCAAAACTTTAGCTGTAAACTTTTTCATAATACTCATCCTTTCTAGCATTTGCTAATTTTTACAAAATATCTATACTTATTTTATTAATTATCTGTCCAATAAAACATGACGTTTTTAGAGACTTTCAAAAATCCCCAAAAACGTCATGCTAATCATTCATTTTTTATGTATACTATTATTAAACTATTTTATTAAAAGGGAGAAATTATTATGAAAAAAAGAAAAAATTTACTTATTTTATTATTAATTACAGGTATCCATGTGCTTTCTTTATTCTCTGTCAATAAGCTTCTTTCCCCTAAATCTCAAAAATTATTCTCGCCAGAAATTACCCTTGCCCAGGTTTCTTCTCCATACTGTTTCTGACAATGCTCTCTAATCCCACTGCCAATCACCTTATCTTCCATTAGAATACTAATATAATATGCCTGTTTATATAGCTGTAAACAGGCTTCTTCTTTTCTTCCCTGCTTCTCCCAAACATATGCTTTATTTGCGAGTATTTTATCCAACAGTAGCCCTCGTCTACATTTCAATACCAATCTTATTGCCTTTTCATGCCACTCCAATGCCTCTTCATATCTCTTCATTTCCTCCAGGTAGACTGGCAGATTTTCCATAAAAATTAATACTCCTGTTGTTCTATGTTGGTTTTTCACACTGCTTTGGTCACACCCTGTCAAAACATCTTCATATATTTCTATTCCACGCTCCTTCTCTCCAATTTCAATGTGTGCCAATGCAATTCCATTCAATATTACCATTTCTTGTCTGGTTAGAATATACTCTTTAAAGGATAACTTTTCATAATTTTTCAATGTAAGAGAAAGTGCCTCCCCAAATACTTCTAATGCTTCCTGATAAGTAAGCTCTCCTAATTGCACTCGAACCATAGTCTTCATATAAAGCAAATATTGTCTGCCTTCCAACGTATCTCCACATTCAAAAAGTTCTAACTCCTTCCTTGCTTCTTTAAATTTTCTATGTCCCATCAACCAGTCTATTTTCCACTTCTTTTCCAGTTTTTTAAAATCCCAAATAGCAAGCTCTGTACTTCGCTTTTCTTTTCTCCACCCCAAACGCTCCGTAAGTTTCCCAAAATTTCGTTCATGAGCCCTCCTCCCTTTTTAATACGGGCAAGTGTTTCCGGTTCGCAAATTCCTTCACTTAGTTGCTCCTGCGTAAAGCCTCTACCAATTCGATTTTTGCGAATAACCTCTTTTTCAACATAAAACTGCTTTTTTAAACGTACAAGTATTCCTGTTTTTTCATCTATATAACCATATTCTTTACAAATATCCTCAAGTATCATATACTCTTCTGTAAACTTTTTTGCTTCCTCAGTCTTTCCCAATTCATTTTTCACAAATATTTGCAGCTGAAGAAGCTCTCGCAAATAACAAATAGAATCTATATCTATTAGAAGTTTTACCGCATCCTCCCCTACTTTCTCTGCTTCCTGCCAAAGTTTCTCTTTTATTAGTTCTCTTTCTAATAACATTGCTGCATAAGGATAAATCTTTCCTTTTTCTTCTATATCCTTCCATTGTTTTTCCATATAAGTAAGAGCTTTCTGCATAAAAGCAATTCGTCTTTTTCCTTGTTTCTTTTTTTCTCCCCATAAAATCAAAAGCATTAGCTCATCTCGTCCCATTGCCAGGTTCCAAATATCTTTCTCCCTTATAAATGGCAATGTCCTTTCTATTGCTTTTTCCAGCCACAAAACACATTCTTTTTCTGATGTTTCCCAGAAAAGCAGTGCTTTTACCATATCTATATACTGCCAGTGCAGCACATACTTTTCTTTGAGATTTTTTTCATAATTCTTTAAAAATTCTTTTATAAGTGATACCTTTCCCTCCTGGAGAGCCTCCTCTATCTTTTCTCTCATCTCATAAAAAAGTGTCTTCGACACATCAACTCCCCTAGCCCCTCATTCATGAGGGGAATTA
>NZ_LNAM01000151.1 GCF_001461035.1 Acetivibrio ethanolgignens
ATAATTTTTGAACTTAGTGCATAGGCGTGGTTGAGGAACACATTCATGCGTTTGTCGTGTTGACTTTTCCAATTTCCATTTACAAATCTAACGTTTAAGTGTAAAATTAAATTTATGCGAAATAAAATCTACGCCAGAGCGTTTTTTATTCGGCAGGTCGAACTTTCCTATCAAATAAAAAAGGAGATTTCCTTAGAAATCTCCTAAAATGCCGCAGGCCGGACTTGAACCGGCACGAGGTTGCCCCCGTCAGATTTTGAGTCTGATGCGTCTGCCATTCCGCCACTGCGGCATACTGAAAATGTCAGCGAAATTATTTTAACACAATGGAGTATAAAATGCAAGAAAAAAATAAAATTAGCAAGCTTATTTTGCAGAAATGAGGAAAAATGGAAAAAAAATTAGTATTGATTGATGGACACAGTATATTGAACCGGGCCTTTTATGGAGTGCCGGATTTAACAAATTCAGAGGGACTTCATACCAATGGTATTTATGGGTTTTTAAATATCATGTTTAAGATATTAGAGGAGGAGAAATGCGATTATCTGACGGTAGCCTTTGATGTAAAGGCCAAGACCTTCCGTCATGAGATGTTTGAGGCCTATAAGGGCACTAGAAAGCCTATGCCGGCAGAGCTTCACGAGCAGGTGGAGCCATTGAAGGAGCTTCTTCGTGCCATGGGTATCCGGGTAGTGACAAAGGAAGGCTATGAGGCAGATGATATCCTGGGAACGATTGCAAAAAAAGCAGAAAAGGAAGGCTTTTTAGTATCCTTGGTTTCCGGCGACAGGGACCTTCTGCAGCTGGCTTCAGATAAAATTAAAATCCGAATTCCAAAGACCAAGATGAGTGGTACGGAAATCGAGGACTATAATACGGAACAGGTAATAGAAAAATATGGTGTTACACCGGTACAGATTATTGATTTAAAGGGGCTGATGGGGGATGCCTCCGACAATATTCCGGGAGTGCCGGGAATTGGAGAAAAGAGAGCAACCAGCATTATTGCGGCCTTTGGCAGCGTGGAAAATGCCCATGAGCATATTGATGAGGTGACTCCGCCAAAGGCAAGGGAATCCCTGCGGGAGCATTATGATATGGCGGTGCTTAGCAAAAAGCTGGCTACCATTGATACCCAGGCCCCGATAGAATATGAGCTTTCCGAAGGGAAAATTGGTAATCTATATACAGAAGAGGCCTTTTCCATGG
The DNA here is from genome assembly GCF_001461035.1 of Acetivibrio ethanolgignens. GTDB lineage: Bacteria > Bacillota > Clostridia > Lachnospirales > Lachnospiraceae > Velocimicrobium > Velocimicrobium ethanolgignens. The sequence continues at coordinate 1,213 of NZ_LNAM01000151.1, forward strand.
TAAAGCGGTTGGAATTCAAGAGTATTTTAAGCCGGTTTGACAGTGACATGGCAAGGGATAATCAGCTGGAGGAGAGCTTTATCCTTTTAGAGGAGGAAAATGCAGCTAAAAAGCTGTTTTCTGAAATTAAGGGAGAGTTTGGTATCTCCTGTATTACAGCAGGAGATAAGCTTCTGGCAGCTGGTATCAGTGATGGTGAAAGAACAGCTGCCTGTGTTAACGGTAATGAAACTGTTTTAGGACTGTTCATGGAGAGATTTAGAAAGGCAAAAGAAGAAAAGCAGGAAGTTGGTATTTTTCAGCTGAAGGAAAAGCTGTCTGTTCTGCCCTTTGAAAGTCAGGATAAGGTATTTGATCTGGCAATCGCAGCCTACCTTTTAAATCCTTTAAAGGACACCTATAATTATGATGATATAGGAAGAGATTATATGGAACTTACGATGCCATCAAAGGGCGAGCTTCTGGGAAAAGCCGGCTTAGAAAAAGCATTGACAGAGGAGCCGGAGAAGGCTTTTACACTTTTATGCTATGAGGCTTATGCAGCCTTTGGTGGAAGAGACGCTGTCCGAAAGGAGCTTTTGGATACCCAAATGCTGTCCTTATTTGAAACCATGGAGATGCCTTTGATTTATACCCTTTATGATATGGAGAAGCGTGGGATTATGATAAATAAGGAGGAGCTTTCTGCCTATGGAGAGCGGCTCAGTGGACGGATTCATTTTCTGGAAACAGAAATCTGGCGGCTCGCGGGAGAAGAGTTTAATATTAATTCTCCAAAGCAGCTGGGGGTTATTTTATTTGAAAAGCTAAAGCTTCCTTTTGGAAAAAAGACAAAGACAGGCTACTCTACCTCAGCAGAGGTGCTGGAAAAGCTGAAATGTGAGGACCCGATTATTAACCTGATTTTAGAGTACCGGCAGCTGACAAAGCTAAAGTCTACCTATGCGGATGGGCTGGCTGGATATATCCAGGAGGATGACCAGAGGATTCATGGAAAGTTTAACCAGACAGTAACAGCTACCGGACGAATCAGCAGTACAGAACCAAATCTGCAGAATATTCCGGTTCGGATGGAGCTGGGAAGAGAAATCCGCAAGGTGTTTATCCCAAAGCCAGGCTATGTATTTTTAGATGCGGATTATTCCCAGATTGAGCTTAGGGTGCTGGCACACATGTCCGGCGACGAAACTCTTATTGAGGCCTATAGGGAGGCTCAGGACATTCATCAGATGACAGCCTCTTTAGTATTTCATACACCTTATGATGAGGTTACACCACTGCAGCGGCGGAATGCAAAGGCAGTAAACTTTGGTATTGTCTATGGCATCAGCTCCTTTGGACTGGGACAGGATTTAAATATTACGAGAAAGGAGGCGGAAGGGTACATTAAGAATTATTTTGATACCTATCCGGGAATCAAAAGCTTTCTTGATGGGCTGGTAGAAAAGGGGAAAAAGGATGGCTATGTAGAGACGATTTTCCACAGACGCCGGCCGATACCGGAGCTTAGCTCCAATAATTTCATGCAGCGTTCCTTTGGAGAGCGGATTGCGATGAATTCTCCGATTCAGGGTACAGCAGCAGATATTATAAAGATTGCCATGATTCGGGTGAATGAGATATTAAAGGAAAGAAAATTAGAATCCCAGCTGATTTTACAGATTCATGATGAGCTTCTGATTGAAACAAAAATAGAAGAAATTGAAGAGGTAAGAAAAATATTGGAGGATGCGATGCATAATGCAGCTAAGCTTTTAGTTCCAATGGAAATAGATGTAAATCAGGGAAACAGCTGGTATGAGGCGAAATAGAGGTATAAAAATGAAGGTTATCGGATTGGTTGGCGGTGTCGGCTGTGGCAAATCCACAGCGGCAGCCATATTAGAAAAGGCATATGGGGCCAGAGTAATTATAGCGGATAAGATTGGTCATCTTGCTATGGAAAAGGGCTGTGAAACCTATCAGCAGATTGTTACTTTGTTTGGTGAAGAGATTTTGAATGATGAAGGACAGATAGACAGGAAAAGGCTGGGAGATATTGTATTTCCACAGCCGGATAAGCTTGCAGTCTTAAATGGTATTATACATCCCTTTGTCTGGAGAACAGTTAAGGAACAGATAAATGCGGCAGAGGAGGCAGGCTGTGCCTTTGTGGTATTGGAGTCTGCGATTTTGCTGGAGAGCAGCGAAAAGGGACTTTGTGATGTAATCTTTGCGGTAACTGCCGATAAGGAAGTGAGGTTTGAAAGGCTTCGTGCTTCCAGAGGCTATACAAGAGAAAAATTTGAGGCAATCATGGCACAGCAGCTGTCAGAAAAAGAGCTTAAGAAGCAGGTGGATGTACTTATCAGCAATAATGGAGACGAGGAAGCACTGGAGAAGCAGCTAAAAGAAGCAGTGGATAAATTTATACTGGAAGTATAAAAGTCATTATGCTATAATTACCCTAGTTATGCAAAAGAGAATTATATGGGAAGTAAGGAAGCGAGAGGAGAAAGAATGGAAGGAACAAGATATCCGGATAATCTGGTATTTGGTTTGGATATAGGTACACGAAGCATTGTAGGTACAGTCGGCTATAAGGATAGAGCCGGCCGCTTTAAGGTAATTGCACAGGTTGTAAAGGAGCATGAGACCAGGGCCATGCTGGATGGACAGATTCATGATATTGCCAAGGTATCTGAGACAATCGGTGTTGTGCGGAGAGAACTGGAAATGGAGATTGACCGGCCATTAACCGAAGTCTGCATTGCAGCTGCGGGACGTGTACTTAAGACAATAACAGTATCGGCTGATTATGAATTTTCGGAAGAAACGGAGGTTAGCGATGAGCATATTTATTCTTTAAATATGATTGCTGTGGAAAAAGCCTATGAAATCATCCGTGACAATACTAAGTCCGAAGAAAGCAATTATTATTGTGTTGGCTACAGCGTAATTAAATATCTTCTGAATGGCTATCCGATTACCAATCTGGAGGGGCATAAGGCAAGTAAAATCAGTACAGAGCTTCTGGCTACCTTTTTACCGGAGGAGGTTATTGATGGTCTTTACCGGGCCGTGGAGCGGGCTGGACTGTATGTAGCCAATCTTACTCTGGAGCCAATTGCGGCGATTAATGTGGCAATTCCTGAGAAATTCCGTCTTTTAAATATTGCTCTGGTGGATGTAGGAGCAGGTACCTCCGATATTTGTATTACCAAGGATGGAGCAATCGTGGCCTATGGCATGATGCCTTTTGCAGGTGACGAGATGACAGAGCTTCTGGCAAAGGAATATCTGACGGATTTTCAGACAGCAGAGAAGATAAAAAGGAGCTGTTCCAAACGCCAGATTACCTATAAGGATATTATAGGGCTTTCTAATAAAATAGAGGGAAAAGCTGTTATCGCAAAGCTGAAGCCTGCGATGGAAAATATCACAAAAAATGTAGCTGCTAAGATTAAGGAATTAAATGGAGGAAAATCGGTCAGTGCAGTTTTTGTGGTAGGTGGTGGCGGAAAGGTACCAGGCTTCACGGATTCTTTGGCTTCGCATTTGAATATTGCAAAGGAGAGAGTTGCACTCAGAGGGGAAGAGGTGTTAGGACAGGTTGAATTTTTACAGGAAAAGATAAAAAAGGATTCCTTGCTGGTAACGCCAATCGGTATCTGTCTTAACTACTATGAGCAGAAAAATAACTTTATTTTCGTAACGGTGAACAGAGAGAGAGTAAAGCTGTATGATAATGACCATTTAACGATTATGGATGCTGCTATGCAGATGGGTATTCAAAATGAGCTTTTATTCCCACGGAGAGGCAAGGCTTTGGAGTTTTATGTTGATGGCAAGCAGAAAATGGTTCGTGGCGAGCAGGGTGAGGCGGCTGTCGTGACCTTAAATGGCAGACCAGCCGGCATCAATAGTGAAATCCAGGCTAATGACCAGATTGAAATTACCTTTTCTACCGTAGGTAATGATGCTGTTTATGAAATCCGTCAGCTGCCAGAGTACAAGGGAACGATTGAATTTTTCTTTAATGGGAAGAATATTATATGTCCAAAGTTTGTCAAGGTAGGCGATGAGCTGGTTTCAGAGTACTACAGTATTCAGAATGAGGACAAAATAGAAATTCTCAATTATTATACCTTGAAGCAGGTACTGGAATTTATGGATCTTCCAACGGAGGGCGAATATTATGTAAATAATATACTGGCCGATATGGAGGAGAGAGTATATGAGAACTTTACGATTTCCAGTGAACTGCCGGAGATAGTTTTAACAGAAGCAGAAAAGACTGCTGAGAAGAAAAAACCGGAAGCAAAGGAAATACCGGTAACCGTCAACGGAACCTTTTTGACTCTGAAAAATAAGCCAGCCTATATTCTGGTAGATGTTCTTGATTTTTACGATTTTGATTTATCAGAAGCAAAGGGCTCAGAGCTTATTAAGAGGGTAAACGGTATGGATGCAGAGTTTACGACACCTATAGAAGCAGGTGCGGAGATAGAAATCTCCTGGAAACAATAGAAGCAAGAAGTGAGGAAATATATGGAATTATGTAGTATAGCCAGCGGAAGCAGTGGAAACTGTGTTTATGTTGGAACCGATAAGACCAAGATTTTAGTGGATGCCGGTATCAGCAAGAAAAGGATTGTAAAGGGACTGGAAAGTATTGATGTTGAGCCGCAGGAGCTGAAGGGAATATTTATTACCCATGAGCACTCAGACCATGTAAGCGGCCTTGGAGTACTTTCCAGAAAATATCATATTCCCATTTATGGCACAAGGGAAACGCTGGAGTATATCCAGGATATGAAAAACCTGGGAGAGATTGATATTAAGCTATTTCATCCCATTCTACCAGATGAACCGATATACATAGAGGATTTAAAAATCAATCCCTTTTCGATTCCCCATGATGCCAGCAATCCGGTATGCTATACCTTTGAAGGTGAAGGGCATAAGGCAGGGGTAGCTACTGACCTGGGAACCTATGATGATTATATCATTTCCCGGCTGGAAGGCTGTGAGATACTTCTTCTGGAGGCGAATCACGATATTAACATGCTTCAGGTAGGCTCCTATCCCTATATGCTGAAGCGGCGGATTTTAGGAGATAAGGGGCATCTGTCCAATGATAATTCGGGACGGCTTTTATGTGATTTAGTTCAAAGCGGATTAAAATATATTTTTTTAGGTCATTTAAGCAAAGAAAATAATTATCCCGAGCTGGCTTATGAAACAGTAAGATATGAGCTGGAGCAAAATGGCCTGCTGCCATCAGAGAACTTAAATATCTGGGTAGCAAAACGGGATGAGCCGTCAAGGCTGGTATCTGTTTAATCAAGGTTTTTAGGAGGACAAGAATGAAAAAGACAATTATTACCGTAGTAGGAAAAGACAGTGTTGGTATAATTGCAAAGGTTTGCACCTACCTTGCAGAAAATGGCATTAATATTCTGGATATCACCCAGACCATTATATCCGGGTATTTTAATATGATGATGATTGTAGATGGAAATAAGGCGACAAAGGAATTCCAGATCTGGGCAGAGGAGCTGGAAAAAGTCGGAGAAGAGCTTTCCTGTACGGTTAAGGTTCAGCATGAGGATATTTTCAACAAAATGCACCGGATTTAATGGGAGGCTCTTATGATTAATATATTTGAAGTTTTTGAAACAAATAAAATGATTGAGCAGGAGAACCTGGATGTAAGAACCATTACAATGGGTATCAGCCTGTTAGACTGTGCAGATAGTAATCTGGATAAGGTAAATGAGAATATATATATTAAGATTACCGACACAGCCAGAGATTTATTAAAGGTAGGACAGGAGATAGAAAGGGAGTATGGTATCCCGATTGTAAATAAAAGAATTTCCATTACTCCGATATCTTTAGTAGGTGCTAATGCCTGTCGCTCTCCGGAGGATTTTGTGACGATTGCAAAGACTCTGGATAAGGCCGCCAAAAAGGTAGGGGTCAATTTTATCGGAGGCTATAGTGCTCTGGTTTCGAAGGGAATGACAAAAAGTGATGAAAGCTTAATTCGTTCGATTCCAAAGGCACTGGCAGTTACAGACAGGGTGTGTAGCTCTGTCAATGTTGGTTCTACCAAAACAGGTATTAATATGGATGCAGTGCGGCTTTTAGGAGATATCATTCTGGAAACAGCTGAATATACAAAAGAGAATGATTCCTTAGGCTGTGCTAAGCTGGTAGTATTTTGCAATGCACCAGATGATAACCCGTTTATGGCGGGAGCCTTCCATGGTGTGACAGAGGCCGATGCCGTTATTAATGTCGGTGTCAGTGGTCCTGGTGTTGTAAAGACAGCCCTAGAGGAGGTAAAAGGAGCAGATTTCGGAACTCTTTGTGAAACGGTAAAGAAAACAGCCTTTAAGATTACCCGTGTAGGCCAGCTGGTAGCCCAGGAGGTTTCCAAAAGATTGGGAATTCCTTTTGGCATCATAGATTTATCTTTAGCACCGACACCGGCTATCGGTGACAGTGTTGCTGAGATTTTTGAGGTGATGGGGCTGGAAAGAGCCGGTGCGCCTGGTACAACAGCGGCTCTTGCACTCCTGAATGATCAGGTGAAAAAGGGTGGTGTTATGGCTTCTTCTTATGTGGGCGGCTTAAGTGGTGCTTTTATTCCGGTCAGTGAGGATCAGGGTATGATAGATGCTGTAAAGGAAGGTGCTCTGACTCTGGAAAAGCTGGAGGCTATGACCTGTGTATGCTCCGTGGGTCTTGATATGATTGCAATTCCGGGAGATACCAAGGCAACGACGATTGCCGGTCTGATTGCTGATGAAATGGCAATTGGTATGGTAAACCAGAAGACAACGGCAGTCCGTGTGATTCCGGTAATTGGAAAAACAGTAGGAGATACAGCGGAATTTGGCGGCCTTTTAGGCTATGCTCCAATTATGCCAGTCAATTCCTTCAGCTGTGAGACTTTTGTGAACCGTGGAGGAATAATTCCGGCACCAATTCACAGCTTTAAGAATTAAGATATAAAAAGAAATGAGGTAATACTATGGTTTTGGAAAACATCGATTACAAAAAGATTTTTTACTACTTTGAGGAAATCAGTAATATTCCAAGAGGCTCTAAAAACTGTCAGGCAATTAGTGATTATCTGGTTGGCTTTGCAAAGGAGCATGGCCTTACTTACCGCCAGGATGAAGCCTTAAATGTAATTATTAAAAAGCCTGCTTCCGCTGGCTATGAGAGCTGTCCACCGCTGATTTTGCAGGGACATATGGATATGGTGTGTGAAAAAAAGAGTGAATCCTCCCATGATTTTTTTAAGGATCCGCTACAGCTTTATGTAGAGGAAGATTATCTGGCTGCAAAGGATACGACCCTGGGTGGAGATGATGGGGCAGCGATTGCTTATGCCCTGGCGATTCTTGATGATGATACTCTGGTACATCCTCCGTTAGAGGTAGTAATTACCACCGATGAGGAAATCGGTCTTTTGGGAGCTACAGCCTTAGATACCTTTGATTTGGAAGGAAGACATATGATTAATATTGACTCAGAGGATGATGATACTCTTCTGGTAAGCTGTGCTGGTGGAATGACGGCTCACTGCCGGATTCCTGTTACAACACAGAAGAAGACAGGAAAGAAGCTTACGGTTACTATTAAGGGGCTTTTAGGTGGTCATTCCGGCTCTGAAATTGACAAGAATCGTGTTAATGCCGATATTTTGCTGGGTCGGCTTTTATATGATTTAAAAAAGCAGTCGTATGAGATTATTTCTTTGGCGGGTGGTACAAAGCAGAATGCCATTCCAAGGGAAGCAACGGCAGAGCTTTTAGCAGCGGAAGCCGATGTTTATACTATTTTAAATGAAATTAAGTTCTTAGCAGAAAAGTATAAAAATGAGTGCCGGACCAATGAGCCGGATCTTACAATTCTGACAACACAGGGAGAGGAAAGGGAATATAGCTGTCTGGATGAGGACTCCAAGCAGCGAATTATCTGCATGCTTATGGATACTCCAAATGGTATTCAGGTTATGAGCTCTGATATTTCGGGATTGGTAGAAAGCTCTTTGAATCTTGGTGTTCTTTCAGAGGAAAATGGAGAATATTGCTTTGATTATGGTGTACGAAGCTCCCAGGCTACCTATAAATTTTATATAAGCAATAAGCTGGAGATTCTGACAAAGCAGCTTGGCGGCACTTATTCCTATGATGGGGAATATCCTGGCTGGGAATATAAGAAAGATTCACGATTGAGAGAAATCTATACAAAGGCTTACCAGGAGATGTATGGCTCAGTAATGAAGATAGAAGCTATTCATGCAGGATTGGAATGTGGTATTTTGGCTGAAAAGATGGGAGATGTTGACATCATTTCGGTAGGTCCGAATATGAAAGATATTCATACCACTGAGGAAAGGCTGTCCATTTCTTCTACCAAACGGCTGTATGATTTGATTTGCAAAGTTTTAAAGGATTTTGCAGAGGCTATGAAATAGCAGACAAAGGAGAGTATTTTCATGGAAGAATTTAAACGGATAAAAAGAGAGCTAAGTCATAAGGGAACCATTATTGATTTTTATACCGATTATGTTGAGGTACCAAATGGTAATCTGGCAAAATGGGACTTTATTGACCATAAGGGTGCAGCAGCGATTGTACCGGTAGATGAAGCTGGAAATGTTCTGATGGTGCGTCAGTGGAGAAATGCAATTGATAATTATACGCTAGAAATTCCGGCGGGAGGCTTAAATCCTGGAGAGACAGACAGGAAAGCCTGTGCTGTCCGGGAGTTGGAGGAGGAAACCGGTTATCGTACAGAGTATGATAAAACGGAGCATCTGTTTGACATTTATACAACAGTTGCTTTTTCCAATGAAAAAATAGGAATTTATTATACAAACTGTCTGTATCCATCCAAGCAGCATTTGGATGAGGATGAGTTTATTCATGTGGAGCGTCATTCCATGGAGGAGATTACCGAAATGATCTTGGCAGGAAAAATTGTAGACAATAAGACAATAACCTCTATTTTAGCATATAAGGCAAAAATGGGATTGTAATGTTTTTCCCCTTTGTTTCATATTCTTTAGAATAGAAGCAAAGGGGGATTTTTTTATGAGAAAAAGGGCAGGTCTGCTAAAAATAAAAAAACCGCAGTTTTATCAGATAGCTGCGGTTTTATTTGGAATTGGTATCATAGCAGGAATTCTGTTTTCTCAGGGAGTATATAAAAGTCATCCTGTTGAGACGGGAGAGTTTTTCCAGCAGATTGGAAATAATATCAGCCAGGAAGAGATAGATTATATGCCTCTATTAAAGAAAATTCTGGGAAGGCAGTTAAAGGGACTGGGACTTTTAATGGTTTTTTCTATTTCTGTTTTGGGACTTCCTTATATTGGAGGTTTTCTTTTATATAAAGGCTGCATATCCGGTTTTTTGATTGGAAGTGTATTTTTTCAGTTTGGAATCAAAGGGAGTCTGTTAGCTGTCAGCTTATTTTTCCCACAATGCTTTTTTTATGTGCCAGCCTATTTTTCCATTTTGAGTAAGGGCTACCGTCTTGGCATGGAAGGGCATGAAAGAGCGTCTGGGCTATATAAAGAGCTTCCGGCGGTATTTGCGGTACTGGCTATTTTAATTACGGGATGTATTTTAGAAGCCTATGCAAATACCTGGATTTTAAGGCAGATATTTGCACTTTTTCTTGATACCTCTTTTTAAGCTTTGTAAGATGTGTCAAAAAAATTTTTAACGAATATTCAGAAAAAATTAAGATAGAAAATAAGACGGTATTATATAATGAGCGAAGAACATGAAAAGAGGCGGTAGACGTGAAGCAATTAAAAAAATGGATTCTTCCTCTGCTATGTGTGGTGCTCCTGGCAGTGACAGCTGTTTATGCGGTGTCAGAAAGCAGCCAGGAGGAGGTTTTAGAATGCTGGAAGGAAAACAAAAAAATCTGCATGAAAATAGCAGAAGAGCTTTTAGAAAATGGCAGTACGGAAAAAACAGAGGAAATGCCAAAGGGAATTAAGGAGGCGAACCTCTGGAATCACAGACAGGTGGATTTTACCTGTTATTATAAGGGCTTTGGCTCTACAGCAAAGGTAAAAGGCTTTTATTATTCTAAGGATGATGAAGCCCGTGGTTATCAAGGAGCTTCTCTGACCTTTGAAAAGGAAAGACGAGGCTTAAAATGGACTCAGGAGGATGGAGATAACTGGTGTTATGTAGAAAAACTGGAAGATAACTGGTATTATTTTGAGGTGTCATTCTAAATAAAAAACCACCTTCCGGAGAGCTTTGATAAAAGCTGCTAGAAGGTGGTTTTATACTTTCATTTTATGCATTCTCTGCAATGGAATAAATCAGCTGTTCGGATTCATCCCAGCCTAAGCAGGCGTCCGTAATGGACTTGCCATAAATATGGTCATGAATACCCTGGTTGCCAGGTTCGATATAGCTTTCTATCATAACACCCTTGACCAGACGGTGGATATCCTTTGATACCCTGCGGCTATGCAGAACCTCAGAAACGATACGAGGCTGCTCATAGTAGCACTTGCTGGAGTTGGCATGGTTGGCATCAATAATGGTAGCCGGATTCTGTAAGTCCAAATCATTATAACGGCTTAATAAAAGCTGCAGGTCCTCATAATGGTAGTTCGGAGTGCAGATGCCACGCTTATTGACAGCACCACGCAGAATCGTGTGGGTTAGAGGATTACCATCGCTTTTTACCTCCCAACCGCGATACAGGAAGGTGTGGCGGCCCTGGGCTGCAATACAGGAGTTAAGCATAACAGAAAAATCACCACTGGTTGGATTTTTCATGCCACATGGGATGTCCAGACCGCTGACGGTCAGACGGTGCTGCTGGTTTTCTACAGAGCGGGCACCAATAGCTACATAGGAAAGTATATCCTCTAGGTAGGACCAGTTGTCCGGATAGAGCATCTCATCAGCTGCAAAGAGATGGGTTTCTGCTATAGCTCTAAGATGCATCTTACGGATGGCAATCAGACCTTCAAATAAGTCCGGCTTTTTTTCCGGGTCGGGCTGATGTACCATACCCTTGTAGCCCTCGCCGGTAGTTCTTGGTTTATTGGTATAGATTCTTGGAATAAGAATCAGCTTGTCTTTTACCTTCTCCTGCACTTTAGCCAGGCGGCAGATGTAGTCGCAGACAGCATCTTCATTATCTGCGGAGCAGGGACCAATGATGACCAGAAATTTGTCTGATTCTCCGGTAAATACCTTTTTGATTTCTTTATCACGTTCTATTTTTAAAAGAGCATGCTCCTTTGGAAGCGGGTATTCCCTTAAAAGCTCCTTTGGAGAAATGGCTTCCTTGATGAAATGTAAGCTCATATAAGTACCTCCTGTGCAAAATAGATTCATTATCCTTGATTTTTTCTATTTTAAACTGAAATAATTTTTGTGTCAACGGGAATTCTTGAGAGAATTGCATTTTATATAGGAATATGATAAAATCAGTGAAAAGGGCTGGAGGAAAGGTATATGACAGAAGAAAAGGTAAGGTTTGCAGTAATTGGTACGGGGGCTATTACAGAACGTTTTATTATTGGGGCAGAAAAAACAGAAAAAATAGTGATAAAAGCTGTATATTCCCGCACGATGGAGAGAGGAAGACAGTTTGCTGAGAAATTTAATATTGAAAAGGCGTATGATGATTTGTATCAGTTGGCAGCAGATCAGGAGATAGATGCAGTGTATATTGCCAGTCCGACCTCCTGTCATGCAAATCAGGCGATTCTCATGATGCGGAATAGGAAGCATGTGCTTTGCGAAAAGCCAATAGCTTCCAATACCCATGAGCTGGAAAGTATGTTCTATATTGCCAGAGAGAATCAGGTAGTGCTTTTAGAAGCAATCCGCTGTGTATTTACTCCTGGCTATGAGCTGATAAAAACGCGGCTTCCAGAACTGGGGACGATACGGAGAGTTAACTTAAACTATTGCCAGTATTCCTCGCGTTATGATAAGTTCAAAGCAGGAAAAATAGAAAATGCATTCCGGCCGGAGCTTTCTAATGGAGCAATCATGGATATTGGTGTTTATTGTGTTCATTTTCTGGTCAGCCTTTTCGGAAGACCCTACAGTCTGTCTGCTAAGGGGCTTGTGCTTCCGGGAAGTATAGACGCTATGGGAACTTTAGTGGGAAAATATAAGGAGATGCAGACAGAAATTATTTATTCCAAGATTACCAATTCCTATATTCCCTCTGAGATACAGGGAGAAAAGGGAAATATCGTATTTTATCCCTTAGCAGCACCCGGGAAAATAAGGTTTATCTTCCGGGATGGCAAAGAAGAGGTGCTTCAGCCGGATATGATACAGCCAGATATGTATTATGAGATAAATGCTTTTCTTAAGATGATTCAGGGGGAGGAAGCACCAGAAGAGTATAACAGGTATTCTGCTGATACCATTCATCTTTTGGATGATGCAAGAAAGCAGATGGACATCGTATTTCCGGCAGATTATTAAAAAGTTAAGTAAAATTTAAGGATTTTAGATGTCGTTTTTAGTTGACGAATTGAAAAAATGGTGCTAAAGTGTTTTAGAAAAGCTTAAAAACGTTAAAAATAGGAAAAGAGGTCGAGTAATGAGCCATTTTGACGATGATTATTCTGCTGACAGCCTTATGCGGGAGCTTAGCAAGAGCCTGGGAGAGCAGGTGACTTCTGAGATGGAAAATAAGGAGCAGGAGCGTCGGGAGAACCTTCATAGCCCGGATGAGGAACCGGGAATTCCATTGACAAAAAGAAATGAGAAAAAGCCGGTAAATAAAAAGAAAATAATAGGTATTGTAGTAGGTGTACTTGCTGCAATCTGCCTTTTAGTTGTAATTACAGGAAACTATTTCCTGGATCGTTTAAATTATGAGAAAGGTGAAGAATTGGTAACAGAAAGTGGAGAGCCGCTTCAGCTGGATGAAAATGCAGATGTAAAGCCGGCAGACAGCAATGTAATCAATGTTCTCTTAATCGGTGAGGAGAAGATAAATGATGGTACCAGAGGACGTTCTGATTCCATGATGATTGCTACCATTAACCAGAAGCAGAAGTCTTTAAAGCTTACTTCTATCATGCGTGACTGCTATGTTTCTATTCCGGGTCATAGAGATAATAAGCTGAATGCCGCTTACAATCAGGGCGGTGGAGCCCTTCTTGCCGCTACGATTGAACAAAACTTCAAGGTACATCTGGATGGCTATGTACGGGTAGATTTTGATGCCTTTGAAACAATTATTGATAAGCTGGGCGGAGTGGAAATTGAGCTTTCGGAAGAAGAAGCCAGATATTTAAATCGCACCAATTACATTTCGAATCGGGCAAACCGTACGATGGTAGCAGGTGTTAACAATATGAACGGTAACCAGGCTCTGGGATATAGCCGCGTTCGTTATGTAAAGGAAGTTGATGGAGAACGCGATGATTTTGGACGTACGGCAAGACAGCGGAGAGTATTAAGCTGCATCTTTGAAAAGTATAAAAACAAGAACCTGATTGAAATGATTGGCATAGCAAATGAGATTCTGCCATATATTACGACGAATCTTACAAAAACTGATATTATAAGCTATATTTCTGCTTTTGTAGCAACCGGCAGTACAGAACTTGAAACCTTCCGTATCCCGATGAAGGATGCTTATTATGGAGCAAAGAGAGATGGAGCAGGAAGTGTTCTGGTGTTAAATTTTGAGCTTAACAATGCGGCACTACAGGAATTTATCTATGGACATGATGAGAATGCCGAAAGCGTAGAATTGGATGATGCTCAGGGTGAGGTAAGTACTGGTCAATAACAGAATATGAAATGCTGTTGCAAGTGTGACAGCATTTTTTTGTTATCTTCTCATATAATCTAATAAGAATGGGAAGATTGGAAGTAAAGAAATGAAGCGCTATTGGAGAAAAAGGATTTTTTGTATACTCTGCATTTTTCTGACATTCCTTCCAGGCTTTGGGGTAGGAGCAGAAGAGACAGCTATTACTATTTCAGCTCAGTCAGCAGTACTGATGGAGGGCTCTACTGGAAAGATTCTGTATGAGATGGATAAGGATAAACAGCTGATACCAGCCAGCATCACTAAAATTATGACATTGCTTTTGATTTTTGAAGCTTTGGATACTGGAAAGCTTACTTTAGAGGAGGAGGTTTCTGTCAGCGAGTATGCCGCCAGTATGGGTGGCTCTCAGGTTTATCTGGAGCCCTTTGAAAAACAAACGGTAAATACGATGATTAAGTGTATCAGCATAGCCAGTGCCAATGATGCTTCTGTTGCCATGGCAGAGCATATCAGCGGCTCAGAGAGTGAATTTGTCGCACGAATGAATGAAAGAGCCAAGGAGCTGGGAATGAAGAATACCCATTTTTTAAATTGCTGTGGATTGGATGATACTATTACCGAAGGACATTATTCCTCTGCCTATGACATTGCTTTGATGTCAAGAGAATTAATTACAAAGCATCCGCAGATTAGTAACTATTCTACTGTATGGATGGATTCCTTTACCCATACGACCAAAAAAGGAAGCAGTGAATTTGGACTTACTAATACCAATAAGCTGGTTCGTACCTATAATGGAATTACCGGCTTAAAAACGGGAAGTACCAGTAAGGCAAAATATTGTCTGTCTGCTACGGCGAAAAGGAATGGAATGGATTTAATTGCTGTGGTTATGGCATCAGAAAGCCCAAAGGAGCGATTTGTCGATGCAGCAAAGCTTTTAGATTATGGCTTTGCCAGCTGTAGTCTTTATACCGATGAAAATGAGGAGCTCTTAAATGTCAGGCTGCCGGTTCTGCGGGGAAAAAAGGATGAGGTTGGAATTATGGCAGAAACAGATTTTTCCCAGGTACTCATGAGGGATGAGTCGGAAAATGATATTACAAAAAAGATTGTGTATGATGAAAATCTGGAAGCACCAATAAAAACGGGTGACAAGATTGGAGAAATCAGTTATTATTTAAAGGGAACAAAGACAGGAACGATAGCTATCGTTGCGACAGAGGGAATAGAAAAGGCTCACTTTGGTGATTATTTTAAGAAAACAGTGGATCGTTTTTTTATGAAAAGAGAGAAATAAACGGGAAAGTAAAATGGAGGAGATGAAATGGGAAGACTTGTAATAGAAAATTACCGAATTGCATCGGAACGGATTCCAAAGGAATTTGATGGAATTAAAATTGCATATCTTTCCGACTTACATAGTGAAAGCCTTGGCAGGGAAAACGAGGCATTGCTGTCTGCTGTTGATGAGTCAGTACCGGATTATGTACTGTTTGGCGGGGATTTAATTGTAGGAAAACGGGACTTTTCTTCCGAAGTAGCATTGAAGCTTTGTCAAAGTCTGACAGAAAAATATCCCGTTTATATGGGAATGGGAAATCATGAACAGAAGCTTATGGCTTATGAGGAAACCAAGGACAGCTCTTTTCCGGAGTATATAGAAGCCTTAGAGAAGATGGGAGTCTGGATTCTGAATAATGAAGCAGTAACACTTAGGCATGGAGCCGGGGAAGTCCGGCTCTATGGCCTGACGATGGATTATAAATATTATAGTAAAAAATGGAAGGCTGTAACAATGGAGTCTTCTTATATCACTGAGAATCTTGGAGAATGTGATAAAGAACGGTTTTCTATATTATTGGCTCATACACCGAAGTATTTTGAAGCTTATGCCAAATGGGGAGCTGATTTGGTATTGTCGGGACATGTTCACGGCGGCATTATGATTCTTCAAGGGTTTGGAGGTGTAATAGCCCCTGATTACGATTTATTTCCGGAATACGATTATGGCTATTTTACAAATAAGGAAAGCCAGATGGTATTATCCCGGGGACTGGGGGCTCATACTATCAAGCTTCGCGTTTTTAATCCACCGGAGCTTTCGATTTTGACATTGAAAAAAAACAGGACGGGAGAAGGAATACAGGGAAGTGGGCTGTTATAAGCAGAGTAAAAAAGACTTGCGAAAACCTTCAAGAATTAGTAGAATAAAAAGGTAGGCCAAAAGAAAGGAAGAATAGGATGAAGGAACAGTTGATTACGGTGGCGGCAATTTTGGGAGCCGGATGCTTTGTCATGATAGTACATGAGCTGGTAAAATCCCTTGTGTTTGTAATACGAAGCCGGGGACAGTCATCGGAAAAGCACAAGATATTCCATATATATCAGTATATTGATCCCATTGGGCTTTTATTTTGTCTATTTGGCTTTTCGGGCTTTTCAAAGCCTTATATGTACCGGATGCGGGACAGAAAAACAAATTTATATGTAGGAATTGCCGGCTTTATAACGCTGCTTGTAGTTGCTGTAGCCGGGCTTTTGGTATGTCGGACAACACAAACGGTTGCAGTTTTTGTTATTGCCCAGTATATGTCGGTGCTGAGTATCGGTATGTTTTTTGTCAATCTGTTTCCGGTATCTGTTTTTGATTTGGGGCTGATTGTTGCAGGAGTAGCACCAGAGAAATTTTTTAGTATTATAAAAAATGACTATACAATCAAAATGATATTGATTCTGACGATAATTCTTGGAATTATACGGAGCTTTAGTGCCAATATCTTTTTGTTTCTGTTAGAAAGGTAAAAAGGACAAGCTATGGGAATTCCTGTAAAACTGGAAGTATTTGAAGGACCACTGGACCTTTTACTTCACTTGATTGAAAAGAATAAAGTAAATATTTATGATATTCCGATTGCCCTGATTACAGACCAGTATCTGGAATATATTGAAGCGATGGAATCCAGAGACATGGATGTTATGAGTGAATTCTTAGTTATGGCTGCGACTCTTGTTAATATTAAATCGCGTATGCTGCTTCCGAAGGAGGTTCTAGAGGAAGAGGAGGAAGAGGATCCTAGAAAAGAGCTTGTGGAGCGGCTTTTGGAATATAAGATGTATAAGTATATTTCTTATGAGCTGAAGGATAAACAGGTGGATGCCTCCAAGGTAATGTACAAAAAGCCAACAATACCGGAGGAGGTAGCAGATTACCGGGAAGAGGTAGACCTTGGAAGCCTTTTGTCTGATTTGACACTTAACAAGCTTCAGATGGTATTTAATTCTGTCATGAAAAAGCAGGTAGACAAAATTGACCCGATTCGGAGCCGGTTTGGTAGGATTGAAAAAGAGGAGGTTAACCAGGAGGAAAAGATGCTGTATGTCCAGGCCTATGCCAAGGCTCATAAGAAGTTTAGCTTCCGGGCCCTTTTGGAGGAGCAGTGCAGCAAGATGGAGCTTATTGTAACCTTTCTCTGTATTTTAGAGCTTATGAAGATGGGAAAATTAAAAATTGTTCAAGAGGCAATCTTTGATGATATTTTTATTACGTATCAGGAAAAGGAGAAATAGCATTGGAATTACAGATAAAGAAGCTAGAGGCAGTGATTGAGGCGATATTGTTTACCATGGGAGACGCAATAGAGCTTGAGAGAATTGCTGCTGCAGTAGAGCATGATGAAGATACGACCCGTAAAGTAATCCGCAGTATGATGGACCGGTATGAGGAGGAGGACAGAGGCATTCAGATTATTGAACTGGATGGGGCCTTTCAAATGTGTACAAAAGCGGCTATGTACGAGTCAATTATTAAAATTGCTCATGTGCCGAAAAAATATGTCCTTACGGATGTGCTGCTAGAGACTCTGTCGATTATTGCTTATAAACAGCCAATTACGAAAATTGAGATTGAAGCAATTCGTGGGGTAAAGACAGATCATGCAGTAAATAAGCTGGTAGAATATAATCTGGTCTGTGAGGTTGGAAGGCTGGATGCTCCTGGACGTCCGATTCTTTTTGGAACAACGGAGGATTTCCTTCGTCATTTCGGTATTCAGTCCCTGGAGGATCTTCCGGTTATGAATCCGGAGAAGCTGGAGGATTTCAAGCTGGAGGCAGAGGAAGAGATTCAGCTGAAGTTAGATATTTAAAAGAATAAAACAAGAACGTGGTAGATAAGGAGTTGTTTTTGTGTAAACTGCACAAAAATAGCTCCTTATTTTTGTGAACAAAATGACGGAAAATGATTTACAATGACGGAAAATGATGGTAGTATAATAAATATAATCAAAAACACTCAAAATAAATCAAAAAGAGGTAAGAGTATGTTAATGGAGCAACGGTTTTATGAGATTCTAAGGGCTATAGAGGAAAAGCAGACGGTTACGGTACAGGAGCTTACTGAGCTTCTGAACACATCGGAATCTACTATCCGGAGAGATTTGTCTATTCTGGATAAGGAGGGAAAGCTGAATAAGGTGCATGGTGGTGCTACAGCAATCGGCCATTATACTACCAAGGATGAGGATGTTGCCCTCCGTATGACGCAGAACAGAGAAGAAAAGTTAGAGATTGTCAGATATGCGGCTACCTTGATCCTCCCAGAGGATTTTGTATATCTGGATGCCGGTACGACCACAGAGCTGATGATAGATTACATAACAGAAAAAAACGCAATTTATGTTACCAATGGTATCAGCCATGCTAAGAGGCTGGTGCAGAAGGGCTGTGAGGCTCATATTCTGGGTGGAAAGATAAAGCTTTCTACAGAAGCGGTGGTTGGAAATGAAACCATCAGTGAATTGGACAAATATAATTTTACACTGGGCTTTTTCGGAACCAATGGAATCAGTGTAAAGCGGGGCTTTTCTACTCCTGATATTGATGAAGCAATGGTGAAAAAGAAGGCGATGGAGCAGTGTAAGCAGAGCTATGTACTAGCGGATTCTACCAAATTCAATCAGATTTCGGCGATTCGTTTTGCAGATTTTAAAGCAGCAGACATTATTACATCAAAAATAAAATCAAAAGAGTTTGATGGCTATGACAATGTCAGGGAGGTGGCAAAGTAATGATTTATACAGTAACCTTTAACCCATCTATTGATTACATTGTTTCTGTTGAAAATTTTGAGCTTGGCAGAGTAAACCGAACCTCAAAGGAATTAGTTTATCCGGGTGGAAAGGGTGTTAATGTTTCTCTGGTACTTATGAACCTGGGAAAGAAAAGCACAGCACTTGGCTTTGTTGCCGGATTTACCGGAGCTGAGATTGAGAACAGCTTAAAGGACTGGGGCTGTTTTACAGATTTTATTTCTGTAAAGCAGGGAATGTCCCGGATTAATTTAAAGCTTCGTGCAAAAGAGGAAACAGAAATCAACGGACAGGGACCAAAGCTTTCATCAGAGGATCTGGAGAAGCTTTATCGGAAGCTTGACTGTCTGGAAAATGGTGATGTGCTTGTCCTGGCTGGAAGTATACCAGGCACCCTTCCGGCTTCCATTTATCAGGATATTATGGCTAGACTAAAAGAAAAGGATATTCGTGTTGTGGTAGATGCGACAGGAGATCTTTTAGTAAATGTGTTGAAGTACCGGCCGTTTTTAATTAAGCCAAACAATCATGAGCTGGGTGAAATCTTTGGTGTGAAGCTTCAGGATAAGGAAGAGGTTATTACCTATGCAAAGAAGCTGCAGGAAATGGGTGCAAGAAATGTGTTGATTTCCATGGCAGGAGATGGAGCTGTTCTCGTAGCAGAGGATGGAAGTGTTCTTAAAAGTGAAGCACCAAAGGGAAAGGTAGTTAATTCAGTAGGTGCTGGAGATTCCATGGTTGCCGGTTTTATTACTGGTTATCTGGAAAAGGGTGATTATAAGCATGCCTTTTATACAGGAATTGCAGCAGGAAGTGCCAGTGCATTTTCGGAACGTCTGGCTACAAAGGATGAGGTTCGGAAAATTTATGAAGAGCTGATAGCTTCTAACGAAAGGTGTTTTTAAATGTATCGGAGCACCGGTCATTTAATATAAAAAAGGAGGATGGAGTACGTTGTTTCTTTAGTTGTTGGTACTGTAGTTGGTGCAATTTTACTTGGTGTCTTGAAAAAGGATGTAGAATCGTAGTATAATAGAGCTAAATATAATCACAGGAGGAATTTAAGGAATGAATACCTTTAAAGGAACCAGCGTATTTGGCGGAGTTGCGATTGGAAAACTATTTCTTTTCAAAAAGCAGGAAAACAAGATTGAGAGGGTGCATGTTAATGATGTAGATGCAGAAATCAAGCGGTTTGAGGCAGCAAAGGAAAGAGCGATAGTACAGCTGGGAGAGCTATATAAAAAGGCTGTTGCTGAAGTCGGCGAGGCTAATGCGATGATTTTTGAAGTGCATCAGATGATGCTAGAGGATCTTGATTACCTGGATTCAATTCACTATATAATTAAAGAGCAGAGTGTCAATGCAGAATATGCAGTTGGCACAACCGGTGATAATTTTGCAGCGATGTTTGCGGCAATGGATGATGCTTACATGCAGGGAAGAGCTGCTGATATCAAGGATATTACAGAGAGGCTTCTGACCGAGCTTTCTAATGGTGAACAGGCAGACTTTACAATGAAGGAGCCGGTTATCATCCTGGCAGAGGACTTGGCACCAAGTGAGACAGTTCAGTTTGAAAAGGATAAGCTTTTGGGGTTCATTACAAGGGAAGGTTCTGCAAACTCACATACGGCGATTTTAGCAAGAACCATGGATATTCCGGCGATTATTCAGACAAATATTGAGCTTTTGCCAGAATATCATGGAAGGCTTGCCTGTGTGGATGGCTTTACCGGAGAGATTTATCTTGATCCGGATGAGGAAACACTGACAGCTATGAGGAAAAAGCAGGAGGAATGTCTGGCAGAAAAGGAGCTTTTACAGGAGCTGAGGGGAAAAGAGACTGTAACCTTAGATGGACAGAAGGTAAACCTCTATGCAAATATTGGTAATGTTAAGGATATTGCAACTGTGCTCAGAAATGATGCACAGGGTATCGGCTTGTTTCGAAGCGAATTTTTATATCTGGAAAGCTCTGATTACCCAACGGAGGAGGAGCAGTTTAAGGCTTATAAGACCGTTGCTGAAAATATGGCAGGTAAAAAGGTAATTATTCGTACTTTGGATATCGGAGCTGATAAAAAAGTGGATTATTTTAAGCTGGATCCAGAGGAAAACCCGGCACTGGGATATCGTGCTATCCGTATCTGCCTGGAGCAGAAGGATATTTTCAAGACCCAGCTGCGGGCGATTTACCGGGCATCTGCCTATGGACAGATTTCCGTCATGTTCCCTATGATTACTTCGGTAGAAGAGCTTCGTGAAATTAAGGGAGTTGTAGAAGAGGTCAAGGCAGAGCTTTCAGAGCTTAAGATTCCATTTAAAGAAATTGAGCTGGGAGTTATGATAGAGACACCTGCTGCCGCCATTATCAGTGATGATTTGGCAAAGGAAGTAGATTTCTTCAGTATTGGTACAAATGACTTAACACAGTATACACTGGCCATTGACCGTCAGAATGCAAAGCTGGATCGTTTCTATAATGCTCATCACAAGGCAGTTTTGAAGCTGATTGAGATGACAGCCAAGAATGCTCATAAGAACGGCATCTGGGTAGGTATCTGTGGTGAACTGGGAGCGGATATTTCCTTGACAGAGGAATTCCTTCGTATGGGAATTGATGAGCTTTCTGTATCACCAAGCATGGTATTAAAGGTTCGTAAAAAAATCCGTGAAAGCTACGGTAAAAGAAAGGAAGCGTAAAAGTTGGCAATGAAAGAAATACTTGCCTTACGTCAGCAGCTTCATAAAAATGCGGAGCTTTCCGGTTGTGAGACAAAAACAAAGGAAATCTTAAAAGAATTTTTAATAAAACATACAAATCTGGAAATCATAGACCGGGGTAACTGGTTCTATGCAAAAAAGGAAGGACACGGCGGGCATAAAATTGCCTTTCGTGCCGACTTTGATGCAGTAGCAGCAAAGGACGGAGGGGCAAAGCATATATGCGGCCATGATGGACACAGTTCTATTTTGGCTGGTTCAGCCATGGCTCTTTCAAAGGAAGAGCTTAAGGATACGGTATATTTTATTTTTCAACATGGAGAAGAAAATGGTACTGGTGGCAAGGAGTGCAGTCAGCTTATTTTGGAAGAAGGGATAGAGGAAGTGTACGGGCTTCATAATATTCCGGGTTTTCCGAAAAATTCCATTTTAGTAAGGGATAACACCTTTGCCTGTGCATCTGTCGGTATGACAATCCATTTTGAAGGTAAGCTGTCCCATGCCGCTTATCCGGAGGCTGGAAGGAATCCTGGTGCAGCGACAGGAGCTGTACTTACTATGGCGGAGCAGGTTCTGTCAGAGAAAGGCTATACAGGAATGATTTTGTGTACGCCTATCTGTGTGGAGCTTGGTGAGCCGGCTTTTGGTGTATCTGCCAGTGACAGCCGGATTATGTTTACGATTCGTGCCCACTATGAAAAGGATTTAAACCGTCTTAAGGACAGACTGGAGGCTTATTCCCGGGAGCAGGCGTTAAAATATGGACTTTTGGTATCCTTTTCCTATCAGGAAGGCTTTCCGGATACGGTGAATTTTGATTCCTGCGTAGAACGGGTACGTCTGGCTGCAAAGATAGCTGGATTATCCATTGTTGAGGTGGAAGAGCCTTTTCGGTGGTCGGAAGACTTTGGCTATTATCTGAAAGAGACAAAAGGAGCTTTTTTCGGCATTGGCGATGGAGAGACGTATCCACAGCTTCATACCGAAAACTATGAATTTCCCGATGATATACTGGACACAGGTATAAATATGTTTTCCAGTATTCTGAAAGTACAAAAATAAACAAATAAGCTGGAGGAAATTGAAGAAGCGATGACCTTTACAGGTGTCTTTGTCAACGAATACCGGAACCGGCTTTTATAACGGTATATTTTTTCTGTATTTGCATAAAATCAAATGATAACTCCTTTAAGAGGGAATGTACATTGAATATTTGGAGAAAAAAAATCGGAGCTTTTATCATCATGGTTTTACTTATTAGCTGCATTTTTTTTGAAGGGAGAGTTTCCATTGCAGCTTCAAATATGGAAGAAATAAAAGAACCGGACAACTTATACGCGCTGTCTGCTTGTCTTATGGATGCAGATACAGGGCGTATTTTATTTGAAAAAAACGGAGAAGAAGAACGGGCAATGGCAAGTACAACCAAAATTATGACTCTGTTAGTTGCTCTGGAGCATGGAAATTTAGAGGATGAAGTCAAAATTTCAGAAAATGCAGCCAGACAGCCGGACGTTCAGCTGAATATCTGCACCGGGGAAAAATATAAATTAGAGGATTTACTCTATTCTCTTATGCTGGAATCCCACAATGATGCTGCGGTAGCGATTGCCGAGCATGTGGGTGGCAGTGTAGAGGGGTTTGCAAATCTTATGAACCAAAAAGCTAAGGAGCTTACTCTTTCCCATACACATTTCGTTACTCCTAATGGTCTGGACGGAGAGGATGATGGAGGAAAACACAGAACTACAGCTGTAGAATTAGCAAGGCTTTTGTCCTATTGTATTACAGAATCGGCACAAAAGGAAAAGTTTTTAGAAATTACTCAAAAATCCTCACATTCCTTTTCTGATTTGGAAGGAAAAAGGCAGTTTACCTGTAATAACCACAATGCCTTTCTTAATATGATGGAGGGAGCACTAACAGGAAAAACAGGCTTTACCGGAGAAGCAGGCTATTGCTATGTAGGTGCTTTAAGACGAGATGGAAAAACCTTTGTTGTCTCTTTACTCGGCTGTGGTTGGCCAAATAATAAAGGCTATAAGTGGAAGGATACAAAAAAGCTGATGGAATATGGGATTGCCAACTATGAAAAAAAATCCTTGGAAAAGCTTCCCCAAAAGGGAGAAGTGTTAAAGGTAGTTCCTGTTGTGGACGGCGAGCCTAAATGTTATGGAGAGGAGGCAAAAGTAGCACTGGTATTAGAAAAGCCTTTTTTGGACGGCAGCATGGAGGGGAGAAATTCTTTATTGCTTCGAAAGGATGAACAACTGGTTGTAAAAACAGAGCTTCCAGCATCTTTAACAGCTCCCTTAGAGGAGCATGCGGTAGTTGGGAAAGTAAGTTATTTCATTAACGAAGAAAAGCTGGGCGAATCGAACGTAATGGCACAGAATACGGTGCCTAAGGTGACATTTCATTGGTACTTTTTTCAGCTTCTGAAGGAGTTCTTTTTATGAAACAAAAAGATTGTTAAATTATTGTAAAGTCCGTTGTATTTTTATGCAAAATGGACTACAATTATAATCGCGAGAATATTGGTTTATTTTTACCATAAATTGAATTGGAGGGCTAAAAATGAGTAAAATGTCTCAAATGTCAGCGATGGATCGTATTAAATCCCTGCTTGACGAAAACAGTTTTGTTGAGATTGGTGCCTGTGTAACAAAGAGAAGCACAGATTTCAACCTACAGGAAAAGTCCGTTCCTGCTGATGGTGTTATCACAGGCTATGGCACCATTGACTGCAATCTGGTATATGTATATAGTCAGGATGCATCCCAGCTTGGGGGCTCTATGGGTGAGATGCACGCAAAGAAAATTGCAAAAATCTATGATATGGCATTAAAGGTATCCGCACCGGTAATTGGATTAATTGATTGTGCAGGACTTCGCCTTCAGGAGGCTACCGATGCACTGGCAGGCTTTGGTGACCTATATTTTAAGCAGACCATGGCTTCTGGTGTGATTCCACAGATTTCTGCTGTATTTGGAACCTGCGGAGGAGGATCAGCAATTTCTGCAGCATTAAGTGATTTTACCTTTATGGCAAAGGAGGAAAGTCATCTTTTTGTAAATTCTCCAAATGCATTAGAGGGTAATTACATAGAAAAATGTGATACCAGCTCTGCTGAATATCAGGCAAAATCAGGTCTGGTAGATTTCGTAGGTGAGGATGAGCTGGATGTATTGTCTCAAATTCGAAATCTTGTTTCTATTCTTCCTACAAATAACGAGGATGATGATTCCTATGAGGAATGTACCGATGACTTAAATCGTCTGGTTCCATCCTTTGCTGCATTTGTAAAGGATTCAGCTGCTGCGTTGGCAGAGATTTCCGATAACCATGTATTTGTTGAAGTGAAAAGAGAATACGCAAGGAGTATGGTCACTGGATTTATTCGCTTAAATGGAATGACCGTTGGAGCTAT
This sequence comes from Acetivibrio ethanolgignens, assembly GCF_001461035.1. GTDB lineage: Bacteria > Bacillota > Clostridia > Lachnospirales > Lachnospiraceae > Velocimicrobium > Velocimicrobium ethanolgignens. Next base: position 26,261 of record NZ_LNAM01000151.1, read on the forward strand.
AGCAAACCGTACTGCTGTTTTTGATGAAGAAGGAAAAGAGACAGAAAGCTTCGATACAGTTTTAACAACTGGCGGAGCGAGAAAGGCAGAGTCCTTTGTATCCTTCTGTGATGCTTTCAATATTCCGGTGCTTACTCTTACAAATGTAACCGGCTATGAAGCTACCAAATGTGCAGAAAGAGGAATTGCAAAGGCTGTTGCGAAGCTTACTTATGCTTTTGCAAATGCAACGGTTCCAAAGGTAAACCTGATTGTAGGAAAAGCTTTCGGAAGTGCTTATATCACCATGAATTCCAAGCATATCGGAGCAGATTTAGTCTTTGCACTTCCTGATACTGAGGTTGGTATGATGGAGCCTAAGGCTGCAGCAGAAATTATGTATGCAGAGGAGATTAAGGAGGCTTCTGACTCTACTGCTATGATTCAAGAAAGGGCAGAAGAATATCGTAAATTACAGGGTTCCGGAGAGTCTGCAGCTAAGAGAGGCTACATAGATAATATTATCCGCCCGGAGGAGACAAGAAAGCATCTTATTTTTGCCTTTGATATGTTATTTACAAAAAGGGAGAGCCGTCCAAGCAGAAAACACGGCACAGTATAATATAAGGAGAGACAGCGATGAAGAAATTTTTGTCCAGATTAAGTGTGTTTATCCTGATTCTTTCCGTGACACTGGGCTTTGGCAGTATGACAGCCTTTGCATACAGTGAGGATGCTGTTACCCAGGTGACAGAGTATTATTTCCAGATTTGGAATGAAACGGATTTCCAGCAATATATAGATATGGGTGTCATTGCAGATGAGACAATTCTTGAACAATATACCAAGTGGCAGGAAATTAAGAATCAGATTGGTGACTATGAGGAAGAAACTGAAGTCAGAGTAGAAGAGGTAGATGATACAGTAGTTGTAACCCTGGTTGAGAAATATACAAATTCCAGTGTTCACTTTGTTATTACCTTTGACAAAGCAGCTGCAGAGCAGGATCCGTCCCATGCTATTCTTTCCATTGATGCAACTCTTCCGACCGCTAATGGCGGAGAGGCTAACATGGTAAAGGCGGGAATGAATACTCTGATGGGTATGGGAATCGTATTTCTTGTACTGATTTTCATTTCTGTTATCATATGGTTATTAAAATTTGTACCAGCTCTTTTTGAGAAAAAGAAAAAAGAAGAGCCGGTGGCTGTCCCAGTTGCAGCAGCTCCGGTACCAGTGGCGGTGCCAACGGAAGCAGATGATACAGAGCTTGTTGCAGTTATTACAGCAGCAATCATGGCACTTCGTGCAGAAGAAAATGGTGGTGACGGCAGTGGCTTTACTGTCCGTTCTATCCGCCGCAGACATAGCTAATAATTCAGGAAATTATAGGAGGATAAAAAATGAAAAATTATACAATTACTGTAAATGGAAATGTTTATGATGTTACTGTAGAAGAAAATGGTGCCGGTACAGCACCAGCTGTAAGTGCTCCTAAGATGCCAGCCGCTCCAGTAAAGGCCGCACCAGCTGCTCCAGCAGATGCACAGGGAGGTATTAAAGTAAATGCTCCAATGCCTGGAAAAATTCTGGATGTAAAGGCTCCAGTCGGAACCGCTGTAAAGAAAGGTCAGGTTATTCTGATTCTGGAGGCTATGAAGATGGAAAATGAAGTAGTAGCTCCAGAGGATGGAACTGTAGCAACCATCAACGTTTCTGTTGGTGATTCTGTAGAAGCAGGAGTTGTTTTAGCTACTTTAAACTAATCAGACCGGAGGTATCGTCCAAATGGAATATATTACATCAACTTTGGGAAACCTGCTGCAGCAGACGGCGTTCTTTTCCCTTACCTGGGGAAACTACCTGATGATTGCAGTAGCCTGTGTTTTCCTATATTTAGCAATTGCAAAAGAATATGAACCTCTTCTTTTAGTACCGATTTCCTTCGGTATGTTATTGGTAAATATGTATCCACCAATTATGGAAGAGGGCGGTTTATTGCACTTTTTCTACTTACTGGATGAATGGAGTATCCTTCCATCCCTTATTTTCCTTGGTGTTGGAGCCATGACGGATTTTGGTCCATTGATTGCCAATCCCAAGAGCTTCCTGTTAGGTGCAGCAGCCCAGTTCGGTATTTTCAGTGCTTATATTATGGCTATTTTAATGGGCTTTAACGATATGGCAGCGGCAGCGATTTCTATTATCGGTGGTGCTGACGGTCCTACCTCTATTTTTCTTGCTGGTAAGCTGGGACAGACACAGTACATGGGACCTATTGCGGTAGCAGCATATTCTTATATGTCCCTTGTACCAATTATTCAGCCACCGATTATGAAGCTTTTAACCACAGAAAAAGAACGTAAGATTAAGATGGAGCAGCTGCGTCCGGTATCTAAATTAGAGAAGATTCTGTTCCCTGTTGTGGTTACTATTGTAGTTGTTATGATTTTACCTTCTACGGCACCATTAATTGGTATGCTGATGTTAGGTAATCTGTTCCGTGAATCCGGCGTTGTAAAGCAGCTGACAGAGACTGCCTCCAATGCGTTAATGTATATTGTAGTAATCCTGTTAGGTACTTCTGTAGGAGCAACTACAAGTGCAGAGGCATTCTTAAAATTAGATACCTTAAAGATTGTTGCCCTTGGTCTGATTGCTTTTGCTGTAGGTACAGCAACTGGTGTATTATTTGGTAAGCTTATGAGTAAGCTGTCCGGAGGAAAGATTAATCCTCTGATTGGTTCAGCAGGGGTATCTGCAGTACCAATGGCAGCTCGTGTATCCCAGAAGGTTGGTGCAGAGGCTGACCCAACCAACTTCCTTTTAATGCATGCGATGGGACCAAACGTAGCTGGAGTTATCGGAACTGCGGTAGCCGCCGGTGTATTCATGGCAATTTTTGGAGTTCACTAATTCAGATGGTATAGGAGGTAAGACATATGTCTTTAACAGAAAAGAAACCGGTTAAGATTACTGAGACAGTCCTTCGTGACGCACATCAGTCCTTAATTGCAACAAGAATGACAACGGAGCAGATGCTTCCAATTATTGAAAAGATGGATAAGGTAGGTTACCATTCCGTAGAGTGCTGGGGTGGAGCTACCTTCGATGCTTCCCTTCGTTTCTTAAAGGAAGACCCTTGGGAAAGACTTCGTAAATTAAGAGATGGCTTTAAGAACACAAAGCTGCAGATGCTTTTCCGCGGACAGAATATTTTAGGCTACAATCACTATGCTGATGACGTAGTAGAATATTTTGTACAGAAGTCCATTGCGAATGGTATTGACATTATCCGTATTTTTGACTGTTTAAATGATATCCGCAATCTGGAAACTGCTGTAAAGGCAGCAAATAAGGAAAAAGGACATGCCCAGGTAGCGTTAAGCTATACTTTAGGAGATGCTTATACTCTGGATTATTGGAAGGATATTGCAAAGAAGATAGAGGATATGGGTGCAAATTCCCTGTGTATCAAGGATATGGCTGGTCTTTTAACTCCATACCGTGCCAAAGAGCTGGTAACTGCTTTAAAGGAAACTGTGGATATGCCGATTGATTTACATACCCATTACACCTCCGGTGTAGCTTCCATGACCTACTTAAAGGCAGTAGAAGCAGGCTGTGATATTATTGATACTGCAATGTCTCCATTTGCTTTAGGTACTAGCCAGCCGGCTACTGAGGTTATGGCTGAGACCTTCCGTGGTACTCCTTATGACCCGAGCTTTGACCAGAATCTTTTGGCTGAAATCGCTGATTATTTCCGTCCTCTGAGAGAAGAAGCTTTGGAAAGCGGACTGATGAATCCAAAGGTACTGGGCGTAAACATTAAGACATTGATGTATCAGGTACCTGGTGGTATGCTTTCCAACTTGGTATCCCAGTTAAAGGAAATGGGTCAGGAAGATAAGTACTATGAAGTTTTAGAGGAGGTTCCAAGAGTTCGTAAGGATTTTGGTGAGCCGCCGCTCGTTACTCCTTCTTCCCAGATTGTAGGTACTCAGGCTGTTTTAAATGTGGTTTCTGGTGAACGCTACAAAATGGTTACCAAGGAATCCAAGAAGCTTTTATCCGGTGAATTTGGTCAGACTGTAAAGCCATTTGACTCTGAGGTACAGAAGAAGTGTATTGGCGATACTAAGCCAATTACTTGTCGTCCGGCTGACTTAATCGAGCCCCAGCTTCCAAAGCTGGAAAAAGAAATGGCTCAGTATAAGCAGCAGGATGAGGATGTATTATCCTATGCTCTGTTCCCGCAGGTTGCTTTAGAGTTTTTTAAATATCGTGAGGCTCAGCAGACCCGTGTGGATCAGACGGTAGCAGATATAGATAATAAGGCTTATCCTGTTTAAAATAGGAGGTATACAATATGAAAAAAAGGACGTCAATAACCACACAGCTTATGTCGCACATAATTCCTTTGGTTGCAGTCCTGATGATTATTTCAGTTGGATTAACGATGTTGCTGACAAATATTTCTGTTCGTGAGATGGCAAAATCTGAGTTAAAAAAAGAGGCCTATGGAAATGAAAAGGTTCTGGCACGATTTATTTCAGATGTGATAAGTACTTTAAGGGCGATAAGGGATACTTTGGAAAACGTTGACTTTGCAGATGATAAAGAACGTCTGGGCTATATGGAAACGACAGTAACATTGAATGAGAGTATTCCCAATGGTGTATATATAGGAGATGACAGAGGTCATTTCCTTGACTCCTCGTTATGGGTGCCAGGATCTGATTTTGTAGTTACAGAGCGTGCCTGGTATGTGAAAAGTATGCAGAACAGGGAATTTTTGTTAAGTGAACCTTTCCAGGATGCAAATACAGGACAAACGATTGTAAGTATTTCATCAAAAGCAAATATTAAGGGCTGGGGAAATACGGTTCTGGCAGGAGATATGTACTTGAACCGGATTTCGGAGTTTATTTCTGGGCTTACCGTTATGAATGCAGGCTATTCCTTTGTATTTGATCCTGGCAGTGATATTATAATTGCTCATAAGGAGTCACAGTACAACGGAATGCTCTTATCTGAAGCTGCCGCACAGGAGAGCATTATCGCTCAGCTCCAGAAGCAGATTACAGAAGCGGACAATCTGGATGAGATTTTGACAGTTTCTACAGATAAAGACACTTATATGGTTGTAGCTGAGCCGGTAGAAAACACCAGCTGGTATCTGGTATCCTGTATTTCAGAAGGTATCGTATTAAATAAGCTGCATCATTTGCTTTCTAAAATCAGTTTAATTGCAGTTATATTATCTGCAGTTGTTATGGTTATTATTGCATTTTCTATTCATCGCAAAACCAAGCCGATTAAAAAGCTTACCAGTGTAATTGAAGGTATGACATCTGGCGATTTTACCGTAGAGGTTATTCCGGTAGGGAATGATGAAATTACTACGATGTCGGAAAAGCTTAAGGTATTCATTGAAAGCATGCGTGGCACCATATGCCAGCTGACAGATATTTCTTCTCATTTGGGTGAGCAGTCAGCTAACAGTGCTGAGGTCTCAAAAGGATTGAGTGAGTCTGCTGCTATGCAGTCTGAATCTATGGGGCAGATGACTACAACGGTAGATGACCTGGCACATTCCATTGAAAGCATTGCAGAGAATGCAACCTCTCTGGCAGAGGCGGTAAGTGTTGTATTTAATAACGGGACCGAAGCGGAAGAAAAGGTGACAGAGACAGTAGTAGCAGCTGAAAAAGGAAAAAGTGACATTGAGAAGGTTGCTGCTAATATGGATAAGATTAATGGAAGTATTGAAGCTTTATCTAAGATTGTCCGTGAGGTTGGTGAGTCTACAGCAGAGATTAATAATATTACAGAAATTATTGGTGATATTGCAGGACAGACAAATCTATTGGCATTAAATGCAAGTATTGAGGCAGCTCGGGCTGGAGAAGCGGGAAGAGGCTTTGCCGTTGTTGCAGATGAGATTGGTACTCTTGCTAATATGTGTGCAGATGCCGTAAAGAAGATTTCTGATTTAATTGAAAGGATTAACCAGCAGGTAGGCAGTACAATTGATCAGACCAGCCAGAGTGTAGACAGCATAAGAGAAAGCAAGGAGCTGGTAGATATCTCCTATGAAACCTTTATGAAAATCTATGATAAGGTTATTACAACAAATGAAAATATTAAAAATGTTACCTCTAAAATTCGTGAAGTTGGAGATGTAGCAAGCTCCATGGCAGCAATCACGGAGGAACAGTCAGCCAGTACAGAAGAGATTCTGGCTACCTCTGAGAATCTGTATGAGCAGTCACAGAATATTGCTGATAACAGCCATGAGGTAGAAAATATGGCTGAAAGCCTGGAGACAACTGCGGCAGCTATCCGTACCCAGATGAAAGAATTTAAAGCATAAAACAGAAGCAGGAAGTGTTCAAAAGCGTTGAATACTTCCTGATTTTATGTTATGCTTTTTGCGTATTATTTAATGGAAGGGGAAGGGGTGTTATGAAAGAAATTGAAGATGTTTATGAGCTCTCTCTTTTATATGATTTTTATGGTGCTTTATTAAAGGAACAAAAAAGAGAAGTTTTTGAGGATTATATATTGAATGATTTGTCTCTTGGGGAGATTGCCAGGGAGCGAGGAATCAGCCGACAGGGCATCCATGATTCCATTAAGCGGTGCAGCCGGGAGCTTTTTGATTATGAAGAAAGGCTGGGGCTGGTACAGAAATTTAACTGTATTAAAGAAAAGGTCGGAGAAATTCATCAGGCAGCCAGCAAGCTTGAAGAGGCTGGTACGGTACCAGAGCTTAAGAAAATTGTAGAACTGTCAGATGAGATACTGGAGGAACTGTAAAAAATAATTTTGTCGATTTTTATCGAAAATTGTATGTGAAATCCAAGAAAAACCACAAATTTATATTGTAATTCTTCCTGGAGGAGAATATAATGTAGCCATCATTATTGATTGCTGTGAAAAATATAGAAAATTGTTGGGGAAAGGTATGCTGGGGAATTGCTATGGGAAATTGTATAGAAGTAAAAAATTTGACTAAGAGCTTTGAGTATTACAAAAAGGAAGAAGGGGTAAGGGGTTCCGTTAAAAACTTTTTCCACAGGAAGAAGCTAATCAAAGAGTCTGTTAGAAATGTATCTTTTAATATTGAAGAGAGTGAATTTGTCGGTTTTCTAGGCCCAAATGGAGCGGGGAAAACGACAACATTAAAGATGCTTTCCGGCATTTTATTTCCGACTACGGGTGAAATAGATATCTTAGGATATACTCCATGGGAGAGAAAGGATGAGTTTAAAAGGCAGTTTTCTATAATAATGGGGCAGAAAAATCAGCTTTGGTGGGATTTGCCGGCTAAGGAATCTTTATATCTAAATAAATGCATTTATGGAATTAGTGATGAGGAATATAAAAAGACTATAAATATGCTGGCAGCTTTGCTTGAGGTAGGACATGTCATGGATGTGCAGGTTAGACGACTCTCCTTGGGTGAGAGAATGAAGCTTGAGATAATAGCAGCCCTGCTTCATAAGCCTAAAATTATTTTTCTTGATGAACCGACGATAGGCCTTGATATGGTATCTCAGAAAAATATTCGGAATTTTCTTAAATATTACAACAAAGAGTATAAGGCCACGATACTTTTAACCAGCCACTATATGAAGGATATAGAGGATTTATGCTCCAGGATAATCGTTATAAATGAAGGAAGCATAGTATATGATGGTAAGAATGAAGACATAAATTCCATATATAACAATAAAAAAATAATATCGCTTAAGTTTTCCGATGAAGTAGAGGCAGAGATGCTTAAGGAATTTGGAAGACTTAGAAAGTGTGATAGGTTAGAGGCGGAAATTGAAGTAGAGAAGGATGCGGTTAAGGATTTGCTATGGAAGGTGACGAATTCTTTGCCTATCAATGATTTTAGTATATCAGATATTCCATTGGAAGAAGGGCTTGAAAGGCTATATGCGAAGAAATAAATTAAAAAAATATTATTCTATTTTTATGCTGGGGTTTGAAAATGCATTAGAATACAGAGGAAATTATGCAATCAATCTAATTAGTGTTTTTTTTCCGATTATGATGCAGTATTTTGTGTGGACAGCAGTATTTACAGGAAAAGCTGAAGGAGAAAGAATATTTGGTTTAACTTACGCCGAAGCTATTATTTACACACTATGTGCAGGCTTTGTAGCAAAGCTTATAAGTACAGGCTGTCATCATCAAATATCACAGGATATAAAAGGCGGCACCTTAAACCAGTTTTTGGTTCAACCGATTAAGTATGTGGTTTATCAGGTGTTTCGTTCCTTTGGCGAGAAAATATTAGAAATGCTAATTGTGTTTACAATTTTGCTGGTGTTTATATTTGTGGTAGCACCTGGCATGGGAATGAGTGTAGAGTTTAATGGGATAGGGATGTTCCTTATAGCTTTCATTCCAGCAATGATACTAAATTTCCTTATATTTCTAAGTGTGAGTATGCTGGCTTTTTGGATAGTTGAGGTTGGCAGGCTTTATAGTATCATAGATATATTAGTGGCTATCGTGAGTGGAAGTATCTTTCCCTTAAGTATATTTGGAGATAAGGTCAGCCACATATTTGAATTTCTTCCATTTACCTATACTACATATTTTTTAACAAATACCTTGAATGGTTCGGTAGATATACATAGTTTTGTTAGAGGGATTTTTATTCAAATAGCATGGATTGGTCTATTCTTCATCATATGCAAAATGACGTGGTTTGCAGGATTGAAGAAATATGCCGCCGTGGGAGGCTGATAGTATGTCAATGTAAGGAGTCAGATATATGTTTGGAAGGATTAAAAATTACTGCTTATTATACTCTGTGTTTTTAAGGAATTGTTTGCAGGCACAAATGGAATATAGAGTTAATTTCCTGTTTTCCATATTGGCAGAGGGCGGCTGGGTATGTTCGCATTTATTATATTTGATGGTTTTATATACCTCGGATATTTCTATTGGGGATATTGGAAGAGATAGCTTATATTTGTTTGTAGGCACATATCTGGTGATAACTGGAATCTATATGAGTATGTTTTTTACAAATTTTTATAATATTCCGGAATATCTAAGGACAGGACAGCTAGATTTGTTTATTACAAAGCCACTTTCACTGCAATTTATAGTTACACTCAGATATGTAGATTTTGGATATCCGATTACAGACTTCATAGTGGGTATCGTACTTATTGTTATTGGCTGGGGAAAAATGGGAATACCCATTTCTACTGTAAATATACTGGGATTTCTTGGATTTATTATCTTAGGTGCCGTCTGGGTATATGTTTTACAGCTGTTACCGGCACTCCTTTCTTTCTGGACAGTAAAAGTTTCAGGTGTATACAGCATAGGATATGCAGTACATGATATGAATAAGATGCCGCGAGCTGTGTATGGCAAACTGATTCAGAGAATAGGAACTTTTATTTATCCATTATTTCCTATGGCAAACTATGGAACCTTGTTTGTAACAGGAAAGCTGACGGTAGTTGAGTTAATATGGGGAATTCTGGGACCAGTTATATTTTTTGCTGCGACAAAGGCTCTTTGGAATGTGGCTGTAAGGAAATATGTAAGTGCCAGTGGCTGATATCACAAGAATATAAGCACTTCATATAAGTGTAAAGAAAAATACTTGACACTCATAAATTTCTGTGATACACTATCAAAGTCGGCTAAGACAACGGCAGTTTTTTTGTCGGAATAAGCGAAGGGAGGATAACGATTATGGCATTTGACAGCTTAACAGAAAAACTTCAAAACGTATTCAAAAACCTTCGTGGAAAGGGCAGTCTGACAGAGGCTGATGTAAAAGCCGCTTTAAAAGAGGTCAAGATGGCTCTGTTGGAAGCCGATGTGAACTTTAAGGTCGTAAAGAGCTTTGTGAAGTCCGTACAGGAGCGTGCAGTTGGACAGGATGTACTTAACAGTCTGACACCGGGCCAGATGGTAATTAAAATTGTAAATGAAGAGATGGTTAGGCTGATGGGGGATGAGACGACAGAGATTGCCCTGAAGCCATCCAATGAGATTACTGTCATTATGATGTGTGGTCTGCAGGGTGCAGGTAAGACAACTACCACAGCAAAGCTGGCTGGAAAGTTTAAGCAGAAGGGCAGAAAACCGCTTTTAGCAGCCTGTGATGTGTACCGTCCAGCAGCGATTAAGCAGCTGCAGATTAACGGAGAGAAGCAGGGTGTTCCTGTATTTTCCATGGGCGATGGACATAAGCCGGTCAATATTGCAAAGGCAGCTTATGAGCATGCAGAGAAAAACGGACAGAATGTTTTGATTCTGGATACCGCTGGACGTCTTCATATTGATGAGGATATGATGACGGAGCTAATTGAGATAAAGGAAAATCTTCCGGTGGCACATTCCATTCTGGTGGTAGATGCCATGACCGGACAGGATGCCGTAAATGTTGCCGAGAGCTTTAATGAAAAGATTGGCATTGATGGGGTTATTCTTACAAAGCTGGATGGCGACACCCGAGGCGGTGCAGCTTTATCTATTCGTGCAGTGACTGGTAAGCCGATTCTCTATGTTGGTATGGGAGAAAAGCTCTCTGATTTGGAGCAGTTTTATCCAGACCGTATGGCATCTCGTATCCTTGGCATGGGAGATGTACTGACGCTGATTGAAAAAGCAGAGGCTTCCATTGATGCAGATAAGGCAGAGGCCCTTGGAAAGAAGCTTAAAAAAGCAGATTTTGATTTTAATGATTTCTTAGATTCCATGGAGCAGATGAAGAAACTGGGTGGCATTTCCGGTATTTTGAATATGCTTCCGGGAGCTGGCGGTCTTCCAAAGGATATTGAAATTGATGATAATGCCTTTAAGCCAATTGAAGCAATTATTTCCTCTATGACGCTGGAGGAGAGAAGCAATCCGGCGATTTTAAATCCATCCCGCAAAAGAAGAATTGCGAATGGTGCCGGTGTGGATATCAGCCAGGTAAACCGTCTGGTAAAACAGATGGAGCAGATGAAGAAAATGATGAAGCAGATGCCGGGTATGATGGGCGGCAAAGGAAAAAGAGGTAAGTTTAGAATGCCATTTGGCTTCTAGCTATAGATTTTAATTACATTCCAAGGAGGTGAAACAAATGGCAGTAAAAATTCGTTTAAAGAGAATGGGACAGAAAAAGGCTCCTTTCTATAGAATTGTTGTATCTGACAGCAGAAGTCCTCGTGATGGTAGATTTATTGAGGAGATCGGTACCTATGATCCTAACCAGGAGCCAAGTGCTTTCCGCGTAGATGAGGAAGCAGCTAAAAAGTGGTTAGCAAACGGTGCACAGCCTACTGAGGTTGTTGGCAAGTTATTCAAAAATGCAGGAATCACAAAATAATCGGTATTCTTCGGAGGTGAAAGGTAATGAAGGAATTAGTCGAAGTAATTGCTAAGTCTCTGGTAGATCATCCGGAAGAAGTGGTTGTAACCGAAACTGAAAACGACAAGGCAATTGTTGTTGAGTTAAAGGTTGCTGCTGACGATATGGGTAAGGTAATCGGCAAACAGGGCCGTGTTGCCAAAAGCATTCGTACCGTTGTAAAGGCAGCTGCATCAAGAGATGACAAAAAGGTTATTGTAGATATTCAGTAAACCTTAACTTGGAAAGTGTAAGCAAAGCTTACACTTTTTTTAGATTAATTGTAATCAGGAAACATTTACTTTACAGTTGACATTTGCAGCTTGCTGCGTTATAATAATTGCGAATAAATCGCAAATTGGAGGTTCACCCCTTTGTCGAAATACAATACAAAACAGCGAAAAATTCTACTTGCGTATTTGAACCAGCACCCAGATAAATTGATGTCTACCCATCAGATTGCAGAAGCATTACAAAATCAGGGAATTAGCCTGAGTGCTGTATATAGAAACCTTTCACAGCTGGAGGTTGAGGAAAAGGTAAGGCGATGTACAAAGGCTGGGACACGAGAAGTTTTTTATCAGTATATTGCCGCTGAAGCCTGTAAAGGTGCTTTACACATGATATGTATAAAATGTGGAAGGACCTTTCATATGGCACATGGTAATCTTACCTTGTTTACAAAGTATTTGGAAGAAAGTGAAAACTTTACATTAGACACAACAGATACCGTTCTATATGGCATCTGTTTAGAATGTAAAGAAAGCTAACACGGAAGGGAGTTACAATGACAAAGCATAATCGTTTTTTTTGTATACTGCTGGCTACGACTGTAGTCTTTGTTTTGTTACTCTCTGTTGCCTGCATTGCTGTTGAAGCAGATCATGATTGTCAGGGTGAAGATTGCCCAATTTGTCAGCAGATTAGCATCTGTGAAAATATTCTGAAAAACCTTGCACTTGCTGGTTCTGCCACAGCCTTTGGGGCAGTATTGCTATATATTCTGTATAAGGCAATTCAGTCGTATACGGAAAACCTTCAAAAAATTACACTGGTTTCTCTCAAGGTCGAGCTTCTGGATTAAATTTTGTACCCTTTTTAATCTTATTATAATCTGGAGGTTTATTTGAACTATGAAAAGAATAATTACACTCACTCTTGTCCTGCTTTTAGCAGTCGGTTCTTTGGCAGGCTGCCAAAAGCAGGCTGCACCCGCAAAGACAAATAAATTAAGTGTTGTCACCACCATTTTCCCGGAATATGACTGGGTACGGGAGATTTTGGGTGACAAGGCTGAAAACGCTGAAATCACCATGCTATTAGATAATGGTGTTGACCTGCACAGCTACCAGCCGACAGCGGAGGACATTTTGAAAATATCCACCTGTGATCTGTTTGTCTATGTCGGTGGAGAATCTGACGGCTGGGTAAAAGACGTACTCGCCCAGGCGACCAATAAGGACATGGTCGTCATCAATCTTCTTGAAACGCTTGGAGACAGGGCGAAAGCCGAAGAAGTCGTTGAGGGAATGGAAACAGACCATGACCATAGTCACGGACATAGCAAAGAAGTCTCTACTTTTGAAGATAATGAAGTGCAGGATAGAAGCCTTTCAGACTGGGCGGGCGAATGGCAGTCTGCTTATCCGCTGGCACTGGACGGAGCTCTTGATAAGGCCTTTGAAGCAAAAGCTGAATCCGGTGAGATGACAGCCGACGAATATAAAGAATATTACCAAAGAGGATATAAAACCGATTACAACCACATCACGATTGATGGCGATACCATTACATTCACGGATAACAAAGGGAATACGGCAAAATCGGATTACAGATATGTCGGCTATGTCATTCAGGACTGGTCGAGCGGCACAAGAGCTGCTCTGTACAGGTTTGAGGCTGCAGATAAGGAATCTGGCACACCTGCATATATTGAATTTAATGATCACATGATTGAGCCTGCACAGGCGGCACATTTCCATATCCGAATGAGCAAGGAGAGCTTCGATGCCATCTCTGACCTTGAAACATCTTGGCCGACCTTCTTCCCGGCAGATTTGAGTGCTGAACAGGTGTGTGAAGAGCTGATTGGGCATAATCACAGCGATGAGGATGAAGAACACGCACACGAAGAACACGAGCATGAAGAAGAACTGGATGAACATGTGTGGCTCTCTTTGAAAAACGCTTCTCTTTTATGCGACGCTATTGCCGATGCACTTATTCGTATAGATGGGGAGAATGCAAATGTATATGAAAATAATGTCCGGAAGTATAAAGAACGGTTAAATGCACTGGACAATGCCTATTCGGTGGAGGTTTCCGGAGGCTCTGTTAAGACACTCTTGTTTGGCGACCGGTTCCCGTTCCGCTACCTGGTGGACGATTATGGCTTGAGCTATCATGCTGCCTTTGTGGGCTGCTCCGCTGAAACGGAAGCCAGCTTTGAAACGGTATCCTTCCTTGCAAAGAAGGTGGATGAACTGAAGCTGCCCTGCGTGCTGACCATAGAGGGTGCACAACATAAGATTGCTGAAACCATCGTACAAAATACCAGGGATAAGAATCAGAAAGTCCTGACCATGGATTCCATGCAGGCTACAACCTCAAAGGATGTAAAGAGTGGCACAACCTACCTCTCTGTTATGGAAAATAACCTCTCTGTGCTGAAGGAAGCATTGGATTAAGTCCAGCTAATAAATGTCAATAGGAAAATGAAAAAAATTTGATTTCATTTTTGAACT
>NZ_LNAM01000152.1:0-32780 GCF_001461035.1 Acetivibrio ethanolgignens
TTCAAAAATGAAATCAAATTTTTTTCATTTTCCTATTGACATTTATTAGCTGGACTTTAGTTTACAACTTCCATTGGACTGCACGCCTTAAATCCTGCATTCAATTATTTCTTCCTTAGATTCAAAATCTTTTTCTTTTTACCCTCTGGTAACGTACATGATTGGAACATTAGACTTAAGTCTAATGTTCCCAACCCATAATTTTCCAACCGTAATTAGTTACTCCAATCCAAGAGCAGGTCAAGCTTGGTACGACAGATACAATTCGTTTTCTTCGTAAATCTTTTAAAGCATCTAATGCTACATCAGCATCTACATGATAACTGCATATAAAATCGTTCAACGTAGCATGGAATGCTTCAGATTTTGCAAATTTCAGAATAGTTGTTTGTAATTCTGTTAACATAACACTTCCTCCTTAATATTTATTAAATTCTAGAGCATAGTACAACATAACTAAGCCTCTGCGTTACTTTGGCAAAACATGTTCATGTAATGCACATTAATGCACATTTTGTGACACCATTCGTTTTTAGATTGTTAACAGATGCTAGATGTGTCGGGAGCATAAATAACTTAACATTCTTACTCATAACAACTTAAGCAATATCTTCCTTTCTAATCGGATTTAATAAATTTAACCGAGTGCTAACTACTTGAACTCCTATTATTCCATTTCTCGTTTGTAATTCCGATCTTTTTAGATAATTCCAATTGATTCATCTTCGTAATTGCAAGCTTCTGCTTCTTGAAGAATAGATAGAACATCAGCAATAAAGACGACATCTTCTAAACGAATTGTTTCTTCTATTTGGTATTTGCCAATGCAATAAGTGAATTGCCACAAGTAATCCTATCCTCATCTTCTTCTTTTGACGGAATAAATACAATTACATCCCAACCTCTATCTACTAATGGCTGTTCAAATTTTTCATACACATCAAAATCTGTCACAATCTCATATCCTTCATCAATAGCTTCCACTGTCTCATGAATAGGAGTAATCTTCACGATACATTTTTCTTTATCAAAATATTTTTCCATTAAATCAGGATTAAGATTGTTTTTTGATGTAACAGCAAAGTTTAGAGTATATTTACGTTTCTTAGGCATTGGCAATCTGTCAATAATATGTCCAATATCTTCTAATGAACTGCTCATACCTCTAAACATTTTATTTCTTTCATCTTCATCAAGAGTATTTATAGAAAACTGAAGACCAAATCCATCTTCACCGCCATATGTATAACCAATTTTTACCCATGTTTGCAAAAACGACTCTAACTCTTTATTTCCTTTTGGCATCATTGTTGAAACTACAGGATGATATTCTTCAAAAGTAACATCTGAACAACCATCTACTCTGAAAATATTGGCAATATCTCTAGCTGCCCAAATTACATTCCAATTAAAAGTAGGTTCTCCCATTCTCGCAAAATGAACATTTAATCTCTTTCCATGCTTTAATCTAGACAATGCAACGCCGGTTGTAATCTCAGAAATCAATTCGGCTTTACTAACATTCCCATGAAAACCAAGTTTCGGACAATCACAGAAATTACACTTCATTGGACACCCCTTCTGAGAAGATACAGTTACCACTAATTTATCTTCTAATACAACATCCTTGTGTTCTACCTTATCAATTCTTTTATCATATCCTAAAAATGATGCCTTAATATTATTCTCTTTTCCATAATCTCCAACAAATAAATATTCAAGACCAAGTTCTTCGTCAGAGATAATATTTCCTGTTCTTGTTTTTGTAATAATTCTACTCATATATTTCTCGACAAAAGAACTAAAACCTGGTCCTCTCCTTAGTACTTTTAAATTGCTATATTCTGTACATTCGTTATCAATGTTGCTAATTATAAAAGGTTCACAAACACCAGTGCATACATAATCATTTGGTTTTGATTTGAAATAACCTTTGTAACAAGCATCGCAATCTTTACATTTCAACAATTGTCACCTCTCTTACATCAACATTTCAGGATAAAAATCATATAAATAGTCTCCAAAATCACTGCATGAATCAGAACCTATTTCATTCTTCCAATGTTCTTTCCATTCTTGTCCACGTTTTGTTTCTAAAAATTCATTATATTCTATTTCCAATTCTTCCATTCTTTCTTTATAACTACTTGTTTCTACCATAACCTACCTCCAAACCTTCGATGAAACATGAGTTCAATGGATTATATATCCATCGGATCACAATCAGGATTAGGGCATTCGCCATAATCTTCATAACATTTACTGCAACAAAACTGGCATTCCCATCCATCACCTATTTCACAGTCATTGCAAACTGATGATTCTCTGTAATCATCTTCCATATATTTATTCTCAATTTCTCAAATAAATCATTTCATTTATCTGCTTTCATAATCACATATCATCGAATTAAATACTTTGTCGCAATCTTTTGAACAAATATAACATTCAGCAAGTACATCTAACCTATCTGTTGGTTTGCTGCAAATAATACATCCACATTTTTCTTTTGTTTTCATATGTGTATTGTCATAATATTCAAATTCATTAGTCATTTTATTCACCACCTTAAAACCAAGATTTAATCAGCCATAGCATTATGTGTCAGTCCCCACTTTAACTTATCTTCATCAATCTCCAGTTCCAACATAGCAAACCGTTCTAATCCTAAATCCTGGTCCAGGGACATTTGGCACCTACACCGCTCTAGAAATACCCCATCATTGAAAGAACTCCTTGTAACTTCTCCTTTATCTAAATCTGTGAACACCCAAACAGGCACAGCCCCACCCAACTACTCCCTATCCTTTTCGTACGAATGATGCTCTCTGCAAAGATTTATATCAGCTCGATACACTCCTGTCCACACAAGTGTATCTACTACATCCCAGCTTTGAAATGATACAACTCTCATTTGGAACCTCTCTATAAATGAAAGTTCTTGCTCAAGAAAAATAGTATAGCGGTCTTTGACAGCTATACTATAGAACTTTCATTATAGCGGTATTTGTGCTTAGCATCTAAATTGGGTTACATGTATCAACTTCTTGAGCCAAAAGCAGGTTAATTGTTTAAACATTTACAGTGCCTAACACACCTGCTGCTAAATTACTGCTTTTTATTTAGTTAAAATGATGACAAATTAGTGGTGCACTTCTCAGGTTCTACGGAACTATCACATCTCTCGCCATTATTAATTACTTTTTTATAATCTTCTACAGATTTCAGTCCTTTAGCATATGCCATGATAACAGAATCTTCATAACATCCAATAATAGAATTCACATTAATAAAGTCGTACTGTTCATACTTTAATACTAAATTATCCAAGTAAGACCAATCGTTAGTTTCCTTGGAATAATCATAATCACCGCTTAACAGATAACCTACTTGAATAATACAAGGTATATCTATAGACTTTACAATCTGTAATAAAGTTTTTCCGTCTCCGGCTTTAAAACTAACTAGTCTATCTATCACAATAAAACTTTTAAAATAACCTATAGCGTCTTCTATATAAAATGGCAGTTTAGGTTGCTGTGAATCAGGATTACTAACATTAGAAATTAATCTAATAGTACACGAAGCACTACCAAAAATGACTGGAATAGCATCGGTAATTACATTCACAAATCCTTGTTTGGTAGCCCAAGAAAATAAATGTAATATTTCATTAATACCCATAGGCGATAGTAATTTCTTCGTCACACTACGAATATCTACAAATCCCAGCTCATATAAATAATCTTTAAAATTATAACCTAAACTTAATTCTGATACGTTAGGATTTAGTTTTAAAACCCTACGTATCACACCACCTAAGTCAATATCTTCCTTACTATACTTATGCATTATAACCTCCTAATTCCTGTCTGTAGTACTACAACTATATTACAATGTGATTTATATTTTATTCTATCTCCTCTCCGCAATTTGGACAAAATCCTCCATAAATAGTATGTGGCACACAATTACCACAATAAGGACAGAACCCACTGTCTTCATACATTCTTTTCATTAACTCTCTTTCTTCATCTTCTTCATCATAATCATAAACATATCCTATTATTGTATAGCACTAAATCCGTCTCGTAACCATTTATTCTACTGGCTGGCATTACACCCTTCATTACTCTCGCCTCCTTCTGTATTGTAAAAATACTAAAAATACTAGAAACCATCTTGTAATCAAACCCGCAATCACATAGAGCATTACACCTAGTGCAACTAGTGTGCCAAATCCGCCACTAATAAGTAGCACTATCTGTTTAAACCCATCAGCTTGTAAACTTTGCAATAGCATAGGTAAGAAACACTGTAGCCAAAGCAGACTAAATGCAAACAACAAAATATTCATACTGACTCCTTTCCAAAATACCCCTATAAAACAAATTCATAGTTACTACCCTTTTTGTAATAAACATGTATAACTTGGACAATCTTAATGCTTGAACATTCCCTTAATACCTATATAATTTAAGATAAAGATAGGTGCAAAGAACCCAAGACAAAAGACTATAAAGATAGGAAACCGGTGTACCTTACCTGTAACTAAAACACCTATTAGATTTGTAATTAAACCAACCATAAACCATGTTAATGCAAACATCATCATACAGCTTATTCTCCTTTTCTTTTTTGTTATTTGCTTTTACCACTTAATATACTCTTCACACATTTCGAGAGCATTGTAAAAGTTTCTCGTCTTTTCCTTACAGCAAAGTTTACTGAGAAATTCATTTATTTTCTTCAAAAATGAGTCCTGTGTTAAAGTTGCGAGCGTTTCATTATACTCCTTTGGTGGCCAGGTTACACAAAGGAAGAACATAACATAACCATTGTAATCTTCTAACGATCTGATACTATCCTTTGGTAAACCATGCATTTTTTCAAAACAAACACCAAGCGCTGCTAGCAAATATCCCATTATTTCGTAATCTTCAATAGAGTTAAAATCAATATTACCATGTTGTTCACGATAGACATAACCAGCAGTAGCTCCAACGTAGCAAGCTTTCTGCCAGTCCTCTAATCCATCAGGGATTTTGTACTCACCTAAGTCTGATGGTAATACTTTTGACCAATTAAACTCTCTGAACTCATTAAAATTATATTTGTAATTAAAACCATAACCCTTATTTGCAACTTCTAAACATCCCATACGCTACCTCCATAAATGTTAATGTAAATACTAAGATCATACAGCTTATTATCCTCACCTTCTGAAATCGTCTATACAATCACCTATTGCTATAATTATTAGCAATATTATAATAACTCTCATACATAGGACTATACAGCTATTAATCAAATTTATTCACTCCTATTCAAAAGGATTACAACGTACTGCTTCCTAAAAATCCAACATGTACACAGTTAAAGCGGATGCTGTGTTACATTAAATAAACGTCATAGTTAAACGTTC
Source organism: Acetivibrio ethanolgignens (assembly GCF_001461035.1). Lineage (GTDB taxonomy): Bacteria > Bacillota > Clostridia > Lachnospirales > Lachnospiraceae > Velocimicrobium > Velocimicrobium ethanolgignens. The sequence continues at coordinate 5,426 of NZ_LNAM01000152.1, forward strand.
TTCTAAATAAGCTCTGAAATACCGCCCCACAGCTTGTAATCATCAGGTACTGCTTTTGCAAACCAGCTCCAGTCTGTACTTCTATATTTGTCGTTATACTCAACTGCTTTTTGTGTTGCAGTAGCCTCTGCTAAGTTTTCTTCCAGCAAAACATCAGCAACTGATTCCCTACAAAAGTTGTCTACTAAAATTAATTTAGCCATAAGATCCCTCCTCTAGATTGTTCAATTTATTCACTCCCATTCAAAATGGTACAGCGTGCTGCTTTCTAAAAATCCAACACTCTCCTAGGTACTAGTCATAAATAGGCTAGGTATAGCGTGCTACCCAAACTCGCCCTCTGCACTTTAAGAACGCATGCCCTCTACGTTCGCTACCCATTGCCTAATGGACCTGGTAAGACTCGAACCTACGACTTACCGGTTATGAGCCGGTCGTTCTCACCAACTGAACTACAGGTCCTCGTGTGCCTTGTAAACTACCGGAGGGGACTCCTCTAGGTTGCTCTGTGCTAACCCTGTAACTTCCAACACACAAACTGTTACCGCACGAATATCGCAATCACGTGCTCTTCTTATCTCCACAGTTAAAGTTTTTCATGATTTCGCTCTGCGAGAATACTGAAATCATCTTACGGTAGAATTTATTCTTTCAGCAATATACTTAAGAATAGCATCATTGCTCTGCTTAACGTAGCAGCTTAACTCTCGCACTGAGTTAAACGGTAGAACTACGCACTGTGCACCTTCTGAATTGTTTAATTCCGTTTTATCCAAGTCATCACCAGCACAAACACTCATAATCAGATTAATCACCCGAAGTGACCCTGCTATTAACTCTAGAACCTCTTTGTCATTGTCAAGTTCTTCTCTCTTATTCCATGCATCAGCCAGCTCAAGTAAAGTTTCACTCATATCCTCTGAAGAGGCGATTGTAACACTTGTACCACACTTCTTGCACACAACACTGGCTGTGGTGTTGTCTATACTCACTGTTTGTACAGTGCCAGCACAAACAGGACACTCTCTCAGTTTAACTGCCATCTGTGTTCTCCTTTCAACCTAATAACGGCTCTTCTCTAATAGTGACTAAACATTTGTTGTTTTTAATGTAACGAAAATCAAGCAAGCATTTACAATGCTCTTGCATAAATCCTATTTGATTGCAATTCATATCTGTCCTTGTAATATGAATACCTGCTTCTTTTCGCATAGCATTGAGTACATCTGTAAAACTTGTACTATTATTAGAGGGTTGAAAAACTATAGAGTAATTGTGACTATCCTCACGTTTAACTACCTTTCCTAACTTGTTTGATTCAATCATAACCTGTAAAAGTTCTTTAATTGCCATTGCTTACCTCCATTGTTATTATTTTGTGTAACTCGCAGCTTACTACATTTTTATAACAATTTCGTTGGTTATTACAGGTCTACACTACCTTGTAGCTTGACTATATTAACTAAAGGCATTTAGTTTCTGTACAGGTAACTGCTGGCACATACTCCAGAGTACTGGTATCTTTTCAGGAGTCTTTACATCAACCAATGCTGCAGAAAGTTCAGTTAAGTACTGTACAAGTCCTGAATCTTCTGGCATAGCCATAACAAAACTGTAAACTAATTCATCGATTGTATCCTTTACAAACTGTAGAAAATCACGGGGTTTCACACATTCTTTAATAGACTGTATAGGATTTAGTCTAAGACTTTTATTCTCTACAAATTTTGCTGCAACTCCATCAATCCCTATCTGTAATACAGCATTTATTCCAGGAGCATGCTGTGCCAGTAAAAATTGGTGCGGGAGATAATCACTAATTAGTACTGTGGTTGGATGAATATCGATGGACTGTACTTGGCGTACCTTCTCTATATTAGTGTACCCAATTATACTTAGTAGGTCTGCTAATTCATCGCTGTTTACTATCTCATGTAAGCTGCTAAGTAGCTTGGTAAAAGCTGTAGTAAGCTCTATTGGGGCATTTGTCTCTTTGTATCTCATAAAATCTCGCGAAGATACCTTTACCCAATTTGCACACTCTCCGTATGTTAGCAACACTGAGTCTTTCGTAATACCTGTTACACAGTATAATTTTTTATCAGGACCTTCATACCAACCATGCATTTTAGGCAGGATGCATTCTACTTTTGGATAATCAATTTGAGTGCCAAACAATGCCCTAAACCCACGGGTGAACTCAGAAGCTACTGTTTCAACTTCAAATTCTTTCCATTCTCTCGGCATTAAAGAGTCAAACAAAGTACCCTCGAATACAGCTAGTGTATCCAAGTCACCGGAGAACTCCTTAATCTCGCGTACAAATCCATTAGCAACTACTGCTTTTACCACCTTACTGTTACTATACCAAAACTTATGTACAGTTCCTGTATGTGTGTGTACATACTCAAACCCTAATTCGTATCCCTCACTAGCTAATTCTGCTGCGAGGTCATTATACACTTTAATCATTGTCTATCCTCCTACTCTCAAATTCTTTAAAGGTGAATTCAGTCAGTACACCATCAACTGTTATTCTCCAGCCATTACCTTCATCATAAACGCTTGCCACTCTTGATTTAATTTCAACCTGAGTCTCATTAGTACATTCATCATTTGTACAAAACTTCTCAAATGGACATTCAGCAGTACCGGTCTCTCTATCCTCTATTGTGGCAATACACCCACAATCAACTACAAGATTAACCATATCGCCGACCCTGCAAGGCATGGTGACTGTTACGCATTCATCTGCTGTTGAAAAAAGCTTCAATACACTTTGTGTTATTTTTAGTAGAGTTATTATGAAATACTACACATCTTCCCTCTAAAGTATCCGGAACTTCAACGGTTAAATTACCTAATACTGGGTCAAGTTCATACTCTAACTCCCTCGGTCGCTGTATCATAAAGAAATATTCAAAATTTTTAGAATTCGCATACTCTAGAAGATCCTGAAGTTGCACTGCCTTATCATTAAATACCTTTGCCCAAAGTAAAACATCATTGTACATCCTCTCTCCGGAAATGCTTATACATTGAACACTTCCTCGTCCAACATATAAATATGGAATAAAATTAATTACATAAACCTTCCCTCTTATCAACTCACTTTGTTTCACCATTTATTTACCTCCTAAACAAAAAGAAGGATAAGCTATTACCTTATCCTTCTTATTCTTTCATTAACGAAATCGCTGTATTTCAATTCAGTTATTATATTTAGTTTCCTTTTATCAATAAACTGTAATGCCTCAACCGCAGCCTCATACTGTGTTTTATGCTCTCCTAACATAAGTGCTGGCAAGCACAATGTATCATCAGCAGATTCAAAGGCATGATTAAAATCCATTAGTGGAGCAAAACTTGTTATCATCCTATCCTCGTTAAATAGTAATCCCCAGTTACCACTGTGCCTATCTGAATTCCCTACAAGGTAATCTGCTAAGTTCATTAAATGGTATTCTACTTCCCATTTACGAAGCTCTTCTTTTAAACCTCTTCCTTCATTCATTGCCCACACATTAAACTCTTCTGCGGTTACCATAGCAGTGTTATCATTTGTAAAACACTCAGAGCAAGCCACTAATTCATTATCGTAATTCCTGTAGCTGTAATCAACTACGTTAAACCCTAATCGCTGTAATATCTGACTTGCTTCAACTTCTTTAGTAACAGCATCTTCATCTCCTTTGTACAAATAAAACTTGCCATTTTCTCTGTACCATGCTTTTGGTGCAATACCAGATGTACTCAAATCTGATGTAATTAAGTGAAGGTTAGTCACTGTTGGTGAGCCTTTCAATGCTAAATCAACCACAGCATTACTTAGACTGTTCCTGTGTAAACTTACAGAATTCCAATCTCTTACCTCATTAATTGGTACCACCCAATAAAAATCAGTTAGGGTCAGGCAGTAATACTGAAGAGCTATAGATGCCCTTTCCTTATCTGTCCTTGCTTGCTGCAAGCCACAACTATTTAGCAGCTCTTTTGCATATCTCCTATCCAACGTTAAAAGTCTTGTAGAGCACCAGTAATTAAAATTTTCTTTATTATTAACTCTGGTATCGAAGTCATCTCCTTCTTCTAAGTAAAGTCCGTATGGCATTAACTCCCTGTGGGTAATCTCCACTCTACCAGAATTCCTGTAAACTACTGCAGCTTCTTTATCTTTTAATCTAATACTGTATGCAACCTCTTGCTCAAAAATGTTCATAACTTCCATTCAACCCTCCTAAGAATGAAACTGGCGAGGTCAGAATTTATCTGCCTCGCCTCAGCGTAGTCCGAAAACATACGCCTCAATCCCTAAACATAGTCTAGCACAAGTGCTACTCAATTACAATATAAACCGAGGTGAAATTCAATACTACATTAACAAATTTGAAGCCAACATAGAATTTCTAAAACAGCCAAAATGCACTTTATCTGACAAAGAATGCTGATTTTTATTGTATTGTACTACTGTTCATGGTATAATCATACTTGTATAGTAATACACTAATATGTATCACCATTCCTTCTCTCAATTGTCTGGTGATACCTATTTTATTTATCATGCTTACCAATGTTAGCCATACGGTAAAGTACCTCCGTGAATGTTTTGCCTCTTGTAATCAGCTTCCACACCACCACTATTAAGGTAACCGGTCCCATTAGTACATACTGTACAGAGTTCAATTTCTGTGTTACATCAAAATACTCATCATTATATTCTTCCCCTCGCAAATCTATTATCCAAGTCGCTACAGTACATAAAATACCTGTAACAAACCAAAGTACAACCACCATACTACCCTTCCTTTCGCACCAAATATTGAAATACCTAGTACAGTTTTATCTGTACTAGGCATACTACGGAGTCCAGGCTCCAAATCTCTAGGTCAAGCCTCAGTGGAGATGAGGGGAATCGAACCCCTGTCCAAAAATACTACTTGTTATCACTCTTTACGCTGTTTTGTAATCCTTCTGAGTTATTTCACGTTGGCTTTCACTCTAGCGATTAACTTTCTGCCATACGTATTAGGGAGTCGTACTGACTTCTATTCCACCACCATATTCCTATTTGTCTACATGGAACTTCTGCTGTACTTGTTTTTTAACCTCAACTCCTACCAGTACTATCTTAGAGTATTTTGGCACAGCACTTAGGCTGCAATTGCAACTTTTCTGTTTGCGTTTATATTTAATTTCTTCCATTAACGTAGGTTGCCCGCCGAGCGAAGTAACAACTTTCATACCCCTGTCGAAACCTTTACATCCCCAAGCAAGAAGAGGGTACTTAGTACCCTCCTCAGATTAAACTACTTATTTTTAAGAAATACTCTTACTATACTTAAAGCGTCTTGTTCACTCATACCTGTCTGTTTAACTAACATTTTTGTTAGACTATCAGCATTGGTAACTCCTAAGTTAAATGCAGTCTCAATTATGCCTTCAGCTCTTCCTTCAGCTCTTCCTTCAGCTCTTCCTTCAGCTCTTCCTTCAGCTCTTCCTTCTTCTCTGCTCTGTTGTTTTTCTGTTTCTATTTCAGCATTGTACTGTTCGTTTTCTTTCATAATTACAAGCACCTCCTTGTTAACATCTTCATTTTCTTCAACATAAGGATTAAAATTGGAATTACCTAAACAATTATGGAAAATTGACTGCAAAAACTTTATTACAGCTGGGTCACTACAATCCCAGTCATAATTAGCGGACAACAGCAGAAAATCGATCCTTGCTAAATCAGTGCCCTTGAACTTAAAGCCGGTTTTTGGTTCATTAGATTCACCAAAAGCCTGATATTCAAAATGAATACACTGATTTTGCAACTCTTCAGGAACTCCATGAATACAAATCCAAGCAGACTGAACCGGAACTAGGTCTTCGTACTTAGCACCTTTAATATCTTGCTTTGCAATCAGTCTACTTACATAGTAAATTGCCCTATTCATTAATGGGTAGTTCATATTATATTTTCGCTGCATCTCCAGGTCAAATATCAAATGAACCGTCTTCTCCATTTGTGTATTAATTGCAACAGTCACAACTACATCGTACAATATCATTGAGTGTTTCTAATTCACTTGTGTCAATCACATTAATCACCTCACATTTCCCATATGAAACCTATATTCAATAGATAAATTATTTCTGAATATTTACTAAATTATCTAATATAAAAAATGTTTCTCTGCTAAACTCGTTCCACATGTCAAAAAATACTTTCATTGTAGGAACTGTACTTCCATCTTTTGTTGTATTTCCACAAGTAGTTACAATGCTTTTAATAAAATCATACATTGTTTCTGCTTGTACATAAAACTCTTCGACATATTTATTCTTATCTAAAATACTCCATACTGGATGTTCTTTGTTTTTATCGCAACGCTTTGGCAATAAATATTTTTCAATTTCCTTTACATCTATCCATGTTTTACCATCATTTACATTAAAGAAAGTGACTTCATAACCACAACCTAAAATATTTGTAATCTCTCCTTCTTTTTCTCCAATTTTAACTTCTCGATTCATCAAATCTTTATCCATACAAAATTCTCCATTCTCTTTCCGTTGAAAGAACTTCTTAAAATTAGCATCGTAAGAGCGATTGTCTTTCTTGTACAAATCGCTTTCATTACCGAAACTATTTAAACATTCTGTTTCCATTATTGCAACCTCCTTAGTAGGAACACCTTATTTTAATCTTTATACAAACTCAAGTAAGTTTAGTGGGTTGTTAAAATCCTCTGGTACTTCCATTTTGATTACCTTATACCAAGTAACAACTCCAGCACCTGTATCACAAATATCATGCAAGTAATCTTCAATAGAGGTGAATCCTGGTACTACATCGATTTCACCTTCATCATACACACTTCCATCAGCATTGTATACAAAGTACTCAATCACCCCAATAGCCTCTTCACTGAAAGGTTCTGCTTCTGTTAGGTGTATGTAGACCTTTCTATCATCTGCCAGTAAATAAACTCTGCCGTTTTCTAACTCTGTAATTAAACACTGCACAACCCACCTCCTGCCTACTAAGCAACAATTTATAGCACCTTACTGTTTCGCTTTTATTTCCGATAGCAACAACGTTTCCAGTACTCTACAGCCTCATCAACAGGCTTATCCATTTCTACTGCAAGCTCAATAGCATCATCTAATGTCCAACGGAAATGCCAAGTCTCAAAGTTCACCATAACTTTCTTGTACTGTGCTCCTTTTAAAGAATAATCTAGCTTTTTATTCCTTAAAGCCTTATTCCACCATTTCTTATCGACTCTTTCTTGCCTTACTATAGGATACCTTTTATAACTTTTAGCCATGTAATCACCTCCGTTACATGGCAATCACCTCCTAACCGTCTCTATCTAATTGAAAGCAGTTAATTCTTCTAACTTGTCACATCCTTTCTGAAGCTGATCCATTGTAAAGTAATCTGCTCCCTCCACATACTTCTGAGCGATTACGTTATCAATAATCTGTTGCTTTGTGATTCCAAAATCTACAAGTTGCTCAAGATCGCTACAATCATCACAAAGTTTAAAGTATGTAACGACATAAACCTTATCGCATGGTAAATCTTTCTCATGCTGTAATTCATCAATATATCCTTCCATATCATCATAAAGACCTGATTTATTACAAGCATGAAAACCAATTTTCTTTTCAATATCAACTACGCCTTCAACTTCATCCTTTTCCAGTTCTACTCCCCACTCTGGGTCATCATAAAAGAAATATTGCTTTCCATCTTCTGATTTATAAATTGTTCTTTCCATAACATCAACCCTCCTTTCCAATCAGTTCTGACCAAATTAATTTCCCTCTCCTAATTCCACACCCATATCAAACAAATCTTTTGGTGTAACTGTTTTAATATCTTCTTCAGATATACCGGCTATAATATTTGCATTACTTTCCAACGCTGCAATATCAATCGGTATTGCCAATTGCATTAACATAAACACATGAAAGTGAGGATATTCCTTTGGATTGTATTCATCAAAATTTTCTGGCATTTTCAAATTTGAATTTTTTTATATGAGGTTCAAACATACCTTCAAAACAAAACATTCCTAAATGTGCAGCTTCGCACTTCATAATCTCTTCTCTATTTTCTGATTGTTTTCCACATATTTCACATTCAAAAATAATATGCTGTTTCATTTCATCTACCATCCTTTCCTTCTATGAAATACGAGATTTATCTACACAATGACTAACATTTTGCATTTAATCTCTTTGAATTCGATTTCATAATCATAACCAAATTCTTCTTTGAGAATGTCTTTTAAAATACATGCATTCTGACCACCTTTACCAATAAGAATACCAGGTTTATCCGTCCATACAGTAAATACTTTCTTTCCTAAATCATTCTCATAGCCTACAATACCTTTATATCCTATTCTATAAAAGAAATTCTTCATAACTCTTTCATTTCTTTCTGACATTTCTTCTAATGATTCTGCAACAATTTTTTCAAAATCCATATCATTAACCTCCATTTTTAGTCTTAAAATTCCGATTTCATTTAATATTCTGTTTTTGTTTCAAAGTCATTACCAAGTAACAATTTTGCTTGTTCTTTTGCCCAACGGTCTAATGACATTGACTTAGTTTCCTTGTTAGTAACTACTAATACAAATGAGTATTGTGGCATAGGAAGTGGTGGGTATAACCTACCCCGCTTTTCCTTTAATGGATTCTCCGGAAAATCATCCATAGCTGTTCCATCTTCATTTATCAATTCAAATACTGACATGTAACATCCTCCTCTTCTACAGCCGTGCTTATTTAACGTAACTGAAAACCATATTTGTATAGTATCTTACTAAGTGAAATGACTCCAACGGGATTCGAACCCGTGCTACTACCGTGAAAGGGTAGTGTCTTAAACCTCTTGACTATGGAGCCTTAGTGCAGGTAATTACCTGCACTTACTTTTATCTAAAACTGTTTAATTGTTCCGTTTAGTTTCAGTGTGTTACGCTGCCTAGTAAGGTAAGTTGTTAATACCTCTTGGCAACCTCTGGAATACTCATCATTTTCAACTGCATCGTACATCTGTAAATGAACCCCGTAAACAACACCATCATATACCCATACTTGTACAGTTACACCTGCAGCAAGCAGCCTACCAATTTCATCTGAAGGTGGTTCTACTCCGTATAGCTGATCATACCATATCTTGTACACCTTACCATCATCACACAATGCTTTTCCACCGGCAAGAATGGCAACAAGTTGCTTGCTTTCTAGTATTTTATCTGGCTCAGTGAAATTGCTATCAACAAGCACATTATCTTCATTTACTTTTAGCTCACAGCACACAAGTTTACGCGTAAGATACAGATCTGTACTGAGAAATTTAAGGTTAGAGTGAGTACATAACTTTATTACATCAGCATTAAAAGGCCTCAGCGGGCACCACATAAGCACAGGGTCTGGTGCATTTACAACGTACCCAAATGTTACTACAGTTCTCAATACTTCACTCATACTACGTTCTCCTCTTTACCACTCATCATACGCTGCAGTACATCATCATCTAACAAGTTAACACCGCACACCTCAGCACCTGTACCACTGAAGGCTTTAGCTGCCCACTCTTTTGTTACAACTGCATGAGTACCAGTTGGGTACACAGGCTTATTGTTGTCTCCTTTACCTATAGCCGGTAATCCATTTGAAGTATACTGAACCCCAACCAGCAAAACACCCTTTTTAAACATTTCTTTGCATTTATCACATGGCTCATAATCCAATACCGTATACATTGGTGCTTTCTTATCATCTTTTAATTTACCAAGAAGGGCGATTTCATTCTTACCCTCACCGCACCAGAAGCATACTGGAATTGTCGGGTTAACTCCATGCTCTTTACTCAACCTAATACTCACACTGCTTCCTCCTTTATTTTTATTGGAGTACACATGTGCCTAAGATTGCTCAGAGCATTAAGTCTGTTGTGCTTTCTCCACACAAGGAATCTTAGGTGTGTGTTACTCCTTAACTGGGCTAATCAGATTTGAACTGATGATGCAGGAATCAAAGTCCTGTGCCCTACCACTTGGCGATAGCCCAAAAAGAAGAAGTAGCCTTTCGGCTACTTCAAACAAGCAACTGAGCCTAGGTAGTACCACCTATCAGGCTCAGCGTATCTAATCCAGTTATCAAGTGTCAGTATCTCTCCAGCATCAACCACAACGTCACCGTATCTCTCATTAAACAATGAAGCCATATCATCCATACACTGTGTTGAAAATGCAGTTAAAGTTAGAGTACTAACTTTCTTTTTTAAACGGTTAAATCTGCTGTCAAAGTACCGTTCCTTGCACTCATCCGTAAGTAGTATAGCTAGACTTCCATCGGCATCTGCTTTAACTTCAGCACCGTATTCCTGTAGGGCATTCGTAAACTGTTGAATAGTATAGCTCTTTTGTTCTTCGTTTCGTGCCATATAGCACTCAAACTCATCATCAAGGTACTGTAGTAGATTTGTACCTAACCTTTCGGGAACTCTATCAACTTCGTAAGCAAAACCTCTCATACTGCAGTTACCCCCTTTAAGAATGAAGTTCGTCCAAGCTGCTGCTAAAAGTCTGTTCAAACAACTCCATAAACTTTACAACCTCGTGACTACGCATTGTCATTAGCTTAGAGTAAAGAGACTCTTTTGCTTCAGTAAATTCTTGATTACCTGCTTGTACTTCACTGCAACTCTTTAAGTATGCTGCTAACGTGTCAGCTGCTTTAACTAACTTTGTGGTATCTTGCTCTTTCAGTAACTTTTCGTAAGTCCACCGCATACCCTCTGGTAAGTTGTTAATTAAGCTATCAGCTGCTTCTGTCTCAATCTCCTTGTAGCATTTTAGTATTGCGTCGTTAGCATACTTAATTGGAGTAGGCATATCACCTGTAACCACCTCTGTAACATCGTGGAACAATGCCTTAACTGCAATACTATTGCAATCGTATCCCTTGTTGAAGTAAACATTTCCAATAGTTGCTAATGCATGGGCTAGTATTGCCACCTCTGTTGTATGTTGACTAACTGACTCCTTCTCGACATTCCTCATTAATGCCCAACGGTCAATATACTTCATTCGGAACACCTTTGCAAAGAATGTGTTGCAATTACCACTCTGCTTGACAGTGTCAGTTACCAGTACCTCATCTTTAAAATCTTGCACTTCAGGCTCTACTACCTGTACTGGTTCTTCTACCTCAGCAACAACCTCTTCTGTTCCTAAAGAGTTTCTCTCGGCTTCCTCTTTTGCTGCTTCATGCTGAAGTTTTTCTTTTTCTCTCTGAATACTCTCCATCAACCCATCAGTACCTTTACACTGTGTATTCTTTTTGTAAAGTACTGGTGTTTCAAGAGCCTCCTCTAAAGTCCAATTGTTGCTAATACGCTTTTCTACTACCTCTTTTGGCACTCTGTAAAACTCACACATCTCATCCTTAGAGTTGTATTTATTACCTTTATGGTCGGCTACTGTCTTTTGTTCACTGCTAACTAAGTAACCAGCCTTTTTCGACATAGATGTAAGCAACGCTTCCTTCTGTGGCCACATCCGTTTAATACGGTTACAGTACTCTTCTTTATCAATACCGTAAGAAGCACACATTTCAGCAACACTGGCATACACTCTACCCCTGTAATCTTTTACACCTTCTGGTACACCGTTAATAGCATCCTCAACACCCCAACCATATTGAAGTGCGGCTAAACCAGCCGTTAGATTAACGCCTATACTTTTACACATCTCTCTAAATTGAATACGTCTTTTATCTACCTGACTCTGAGAATCAATAAACTCTATGGGCAGCTCTACATCTCCAGGTGTTAACTGCTCGGCATGGCACTCAGTAAAGCCTACATTACTCACCAATTTTATACTGTGGGAATCACAACGTTCTTTAAGTGGAGTTGTCAATGCTCTTTCTTGATCCCAATTACGATACATCCTCTGCCAATACACATTTTGTGGAATACCATAGGTATCACACATAGCCCGATTATCCGGGAATCGCTGACCTCTAAAATCTGTAACCCAATTAGGTTCACGTTTAGTTAAACACTCCTTGAGTGACAAACCTCTTTTCTTTCTACTGTAATATGTAGTATAAATTACACCCCAAGCTTTGCACATAGCACTCTCTGATGGGTACTCTTTTCCTGTATGGTCCTTAACACAATTAGCTGTCACAACCATTCCTCCTTTATCCGTAGTATTTGTTTATACAAACGAATTAGTGGATTTCAGGTTTGTACCTTCTTCTTATCTAGTTGGTACAGTATAGCATATTGTAACATAAATGAATACACTCGAAATTATTACACATAACTAACCTCCTAAAATACATGCATATTTTCTGTTCTTAATCTCGCTTTCGCTTCCCACATTTGCCCAGCATCAAATTCCGGTTTAGCGTAAATAGAGACATCTAAGCCTTTCTCTAATCCTGATATTATTTGATACATTTGCTCAACACCAAATTCTGGTTTAGCGTAAATAGAGACATCTAAGCCTTTATTTAATCCTATTCTGATTGCGTACATTTGTCGATCATTAAATTCCGGTTTAGCGTAAATAGATACATCTAAGCCTTTCTCTAAACCGAATATTATTTGATACATCTGATCTTCATCAAATTCCGGTTTAGCGTAAATAGATACATCTAAACCTTTCTCTAATCCTATTCTGATTACGTTCATTTGCCCAGAATCAAATTCTGGTTTAGCGTAAATAGAGGCATCTAAGCCTTTCTCTAATCCTATTCTGATTATATACATTTGCTCAACACCAAATTCTGGTTTAGCATAAATAGAGACATCTAAGCCTTTCTCTAATCCTATTCTGATTACGTACATCTGATCTTCATTAAATCCTTGCCCCTCGTAATCTTTAATACTCATATTGTGCCTTCCTTTCTCGTTTTTTAAATAATAAGGTATTGGATTACCACTACCTTACCTTGATAGTTTTTGTAATCTTGTTACCTGCTTTATCCGTAGCCGTTATCTTCGGCTTACTGTAATCACCTCTAAAGCCAACTGTTTTTACTGTAGTTACATTACCTGCACTATCTGTACACTGTACGTACAACCTAGCCCAAGAACCAGGCTTTACCTTAATTGTACTTCCACTTAGTAAAGTCTTCCACTTTACATCAGTATTCTTTACACCCTTCTTTACAACCTTGTACCTAATATTCTGTTTACCACTGACACCAAACTCAGTTTTAAGATTGAAGGTAGCAATCTTGTTTGTATTTACTGTGTACACATTCTTTGCCTGTTTGTTAATCTTTATTGATGTATTAGAGCTAGCAAGGGTAACGGTTGGCTTCACGTAATCCACGCAAACATTAATCAGAGATACCTTACTGATAGTTCTGGCACTTAAATCCTTAACGTACCAGCCATACTGGTCATACACACCAACAGGTCCAGTTCCAATACTAGTCTTAAAAGTAAGCATATCATTACCAAGTAAGTATCCCTTATTACTTTCAATGGTATCAGAGCTAATGTAAACCTCACCACTGTCTTGAATATCAATATTGTCAGCGTTACTAATGGTAGCATTACAATATTCTCTCAGCACCTGATTTATCTGTTCTGGCTCCTTGGTTACCTCCTCACTAGTAGAAGCTCCACCGCCCCAACCTTTTCTACATACTCAATATCAATCACCAAATTACCTTCCCACTTACCTGCAGAAAGACTACTAGTAGTTACACCCAAATCAACTTCATGGTACCCTGTTTCAGAATTGTAACTAAATCAGGAATCTACTGCATGTACTGTTTTCTCAAGTTCTGCCTGTGGCCATTCAGTTACTGCTTGGCTTACATTAGCAACAACATCGTCCTTTTTATTGTATCCTGCACCATCAAACCTATTAGTAATATCCACCAAAGTCACTGAAGGTGACGGCGATACTCTCACACAACTATCCGATGCAATATCTCCTTTCACACCCACTTTAGTTCTGTATACATATGGTCCTTTTGTTTCATTGTTTCCTGTAAGTACAATATTAGTTGGCAAGCTTACTGTAAAATCTGCATCAACTGTTGCACTTACAGGTACTTCCACAGAAGAACCTCCTGTTGCTAACTCGCTAGCTGTTACTACTTCTGCAGCATAAGATACAGGAATGACTAACTGGGAGCATAAGGATTCTGCCAGCACTAATGTGATAAATCTTTTCATTTTAACACCATTTCTTAGATTATTGAATTTTCTCATAAAAAGAAACAAGGCAGTTATTCTGCCTTGTTTCGTCTCTACTCTATTGTGCGTACTCTTAACTTTGGTACCTCTTAAAATTACATACAATATCCTTCACATCTTCCCATACTACCTGTTCATCATCAAATCGTAGCCAGTAGTAATCATCTGTAAATCTTCCATAAGTTCTTCTAACAATCTGCTCTGGGTCATAATAAGGTAATCCAAGTGCTTCAAGAATTTCCTTGCTATCTGGTCTATTCCTATCAAAACACCGTGTCTCAAAGAAATCGTCAAGGTCATCTATAGTCGGTTCTACTAATCCAAACGCGGTATCAACAATATCATCTGTAAAATTTTTCACAGTAACTTTATTTGTATTGTAATCAACAGTGACTACAGTATTCACTTTATCTAATGAAAGATACTCAAACTTGTAAGTCCTGAGTGTTGTACCCATGCCTTGCCCTCCAATTCATCTAGCCCTTTATTTATACACCAAATTGCTCTGTATGTAGCTTCACTTTTACTAGTAAATCCTTTGAGCTTTAAATTAAATTGCTCTCTGTCTAGCACAATAGGTTTATCCACCAATTCTAGTTGTTTATTAAAGTTTGCAAACCATGGTTTTGCATACACTCTTGAATACACCCTTTCGTTTAGTTCAATGAGAGGGTATGTTAGTAAGTCTGACAAACAAGACAACCCGTGGTCAAACAATGGGGCTGTTCTAAATTTACCGTTACTCTGTATTACTGCAAGATTATTAAAATGTCTATCCTCATTTCTGATTATTGCGTCTATACAAATACACTGGTCAAGATACGGCTTTACATCAATCCCACATAACTGAAATATCGCATCTCTAACATCATCATACCCAAACTTCAAAAAGTCTTTGCTGACTTTTCGGAGTAACCTGTCAAAGGTAATTAACACCTCTCCATCTTTTAGGAAATTAGAGGAAGCACAACCAATTCCAACGGTTTCTCCATCCTCAACAACACTTACAGTCTCATACTGTACATGATCTATTACCGTACAATCCAATAACGCAGAAACAAGACTCTCTGCAGGGCCCTCATTTCCAAGTAAATTTAGTTTTATAAACTCATTCTTGGTTTGCCATCTAATTTGTGATCCTTTTGAAGAGGTTCCTAATGCAACCCTCTCATACTTATGAACTTCTACCTCTCTCATTGTATCACCTCAATCCAATACAGTAATAGTGCAACTTTTGTAAATAGTATTATATCACTTTTCCACTTCTACTTCAACTCTAATCCTTGAAAGGAAGGCAGCAACTAGCTACCTTCCTCATTCTCTAATTTTATCAGCCTGTATGCACGAACCTCGTATGCAGTTTTTCGTGTCTTCTTGCCATCTTCTGAATGCTTCACATACGACCTACTCTGTAATCGTCCTTTGGCACTAACTCTATCACCTACTGATAGAGTGCTAGCAATTTTAACAACACTGCCCCACACAACACACGGAACATAATCCGTACGATTGTCACTACGTACTGCTAAAAGAACCTCGGTAATACTACCAGAATTTTTTGTATCCCTGGTAATAACCTCCCTGCACACAGTACCAGTTAATTCTACAACATCAGCATCATCAGCAGTTGCACTAACAGTATGAATATCTTCTGCTGTAACTCCAATAAAACTCTTTCTGCCCTTTCTGCAAGCATACGCTCGAATACCGCCGCTAACGCACACAGCCTCGTCTTTACCAGGCAATTTTTCATCATGTTCGTAAACTCTGACATTTAACCAATCTCGAATCTTTCCATCTCTTGCAACTGCCAAAGTAGTATCCCAACAATCAACACAGCTACCATCGTCTCTGATTTCAACGCTAGCTTCAAACTCTTTTTCGAGAATACCAACCAATGTTGCATTGTTCTTATCTGTTTCTCGCATCTTCACAATCTCCTTATCATACCTTAATCTGTCACAGATACAAATGAATCGTATCCAATTATCACATGGTCTAGCAAATTACACCCAAGTAATTTCGCTGCCTCTCGTAGCTGTTTTGTTGTACTCTTATCTGTATCGCTCGGTGTGGGGTTACCTGACGGATGATTATGAGCAACAATAAATGAATTACACCCTATGGCAATAACTCTAAGTAGTAACAATCCCGGTTCAAACATAGCAGCGTCTACACACCCACGGGCTACTATCGATACTCCAGCAACACTGAGGTCAGCATGCACAACAACAAGCACCAACCATTCTTCTACTCGTTTGTTCATACCAAATACCTCATTTAGCATATCAACTGTTAGGCTGCTGTTGCGAACTGAATTACTGTACTCAACTCTGTCAACTACCTGAATACCGGGTATACCCTCCTCACTACGAATTAAATCAAATACTATCATTGTACTTCTCCTTCCATGTTAAACTAGAGGGTTTATCCTCTCCAGTCAACACGCCTGCACGGAGTACGTACAGAAAGATACGACAAGCTCTCACTTTATCATACCTACACTTTCTAAGAACACTTAAGGTAATGTGTTACCATTGCTACAACAATACCTCCTCTGTATGCGTATGGATTATTGTAAAAAGCATTCCAATCTTTTTTAATAGCAGCTAACTGATTATCAGTCAATTTAACACCTAAAACATGTTCTATATCTGTTTTCTTGCTATTCATTTGCAATACCCCTTTCTTTGGTCACTACCTGTAAAGACTGCCACCATTGTTTGAAATCTTGGAAACTATCAAGTCTTTTAAGCTCACCATGCTCCTTCATAAGCTTAAGCACAGCAGCACTAAATGCCTGAGTATTTGTATACCCTTTATCCGGATTGTGAAATACATCAGAGAACCATTTGTATTCATCTATTGCAGAGGTATCTCTAATACTTCTGCAATAAACGTAGCAGAACACTAATCCGTTCTGTAATGAACTTGGACCACACAAATCTTCCATCTCCTGAACAAACTCCATCACAGTCTGACCTTTACTATCGTATGCTTCAAGCACATGAGGACTTAATGCAAATCCCCTAGGCTCCGGAGAAGCTGTTGTCACATCAAGCACCCTCTCATGTAATGCTTCCTGTATTCTCTGTGCGTACACAGCTTTAGCCTCTCTTGAAAATCCTAAATTCCACTCTATTTCTGTGACTAGCTGTACTATAGTATTGTTACCCTCAATACCAAAGGCACTTCGTTTAACCATCTAGGTTCCCCTTCTTTCAAATTAAAAGAGAAAGGAAGTTACTAACTATCCTTTCTCTACGTTATTGGACACTCAACCTTTGTAAGTTTAATGTATTATTCGATTGATTATTTTCGTGATATCACTGAGCACGTTACATTACCCCAGACCTGGTAATGCTCTCTGCCTAAGTTCACTGCTATCATAGCTTTTATTCTTTCATCGCTCTCAGTCTATGCTGTATCTACAATATCATCAGCACCGTCTTGTGGTGTATTGTAAGCAAACTCAAAAAATCTTGGCATTTTTAACTCCTCCATTTAAATTGGTAATGTGTCTAGTTGTCTAGCACCTTCTGTGTTCTGGTACCAATGACCATAACAATTCACACTCATCAAGTAATATCTTCTCAACCAACTTATCTGGGTCTGCATAGCTTGGCTTGAAAAGTAAATCGTCACCGCGGCCTACAGAGACATCTGTATCCTTGTACTTGCCACACCACAACTCATATACCTTTTCTCTTGCTTCTGCAAGTAATTCTGCATCTACATTTGGGCCAAGTACATCCTCGAAAAATTCAT
This sequence comes from Acetivibrio ethanolgignens, assembly GCF_001461035.1. GTDB lineage: Bacteria > Bacillota > Clostridia > Lachnospirales > Lachnospiraceae > Velocimicrobium > Velocimicrobium ethanolgignens. Next base: position 23,436 of record NZ_LNAM01000152.1, read on the forward strand.
CTGAGTGTGCATCGGCAATAGCTTTATTAAACTCCTTCTTATCCTTTATGCTTAAATCTACGGGTATTGACAGCACAAACTTTACTGTCTTAATCTGTACTCTATTTTCTGTCATCTTATTTTCCTCCTAAAAACACCCGGTGGTAGGCCGGGTGCTAAGAGGTGTTTGCCGTGCAGATTAGAGATATGTTATTACACAGCAATGCTTGAGTGGGACAAAGTGGTGTTTTTCACTCAAGACTACACCTATTTTATCATACTATCCTATTAATCTCAAGTATCAAATACTTGTAAAAAATAGCAGTACCCTTTCAGGCACTACTACCTAACTTATACTACAAAGTTAATTGCAACTATTAGCAGAGACATATACTTTACCAAATTATTTCCAGTGCCCGAAGCTGCTACCAAATTGAAACAAACACCGCCCGGTGACGGCCACAGTAAATGCACTCTCTTTCCATTCAAAGTATCAATTAAATCATGGCTTAGCATGGCTAATCCGAAATTCAACGTGTACAATGCAGCAACATCACTTACTCTTGTAGAGAATGTAATCATTGCTACTGCAACAGTTGCAATACTGGCAGCCACAAAACTATGTGTAAACTCCCTGTGAGGTCGCGTGTATCCAATTACTATCCAAACTGCTAGTAATGCTAAACCAAGCATCGCTGTTGGATTTAATGTCTTTATTACACCAGATGTTCCTGTGACTAGTAACCCTAATACCACTAAAGCGGTCATTACCATTTTCTTTGTCCTTTTATTTGTCTGGTCAACATCTGGAAGTATCGCTCCGAATGCTACTAATGCAAGGGCAAAAGTCTGCTCTTCTACTGACATTGTTGGTAAGAGTGATGTTGTCACGGCTAATGCTACAGCCGCATGAGTATCACCTGACATCCAAGTCCTCCTTCCCTAAGTATAAATAGTACAACAGCTATTTCGCCTCCATCGGAGGAGATATTGAATTTCTGAAGCACTACCATTTGTCAACATACTATGTACCTCGTGTTTAAACGATGTTTATGCTGCCCCATGGGGCAGCATAAACTGAATCATATACATAGTACACTATTTAAAAATTGTAGCACACTTTTACTTCTAAAATATATTAAGGGGTTTAACTTTATCTGTGCGCAGGTAAGCCAGTTTCTTATCCCATTTTTCGACAGCTTCCAGAATTCCCTTCCACATCTCTAACGCTTTAGAAGCATTTTCTAAAGCTTCCATTCTTTCCTTAATCTCGGAATTGCATAGTTGTACTTGCTCTTCTAAAAACTCTTCTTCTGTTATACCTGGGTTTTTAACCGAGGCAATATTAAATTTCCACTTAAGTCGATTGCCCCAATCACTCTTTGGCCATCCTTTAGAAGTTTTAATGAAATCTCTATAATCTGCGACCTGAGTAGCCTTTCTCTTGTGACGGAGTATATCCCAGTGAAAATCATCACAAAACCTCATAGCGGTATTCAACGCTCGTTTTGTACACTCCAGCACAAGCAGTGGCTCTAAGACAAGTAATCTTTGTAATTGAAGCATCCAAACTTGTATCACTTTACTGTAATCTTCAGTTGTATAAATCCGTGTACTACTCGTATTATTAAGTAATTGAATAATCTCATTACTGTACTCGTCAAAATGCTGTTGCAATTTCGTAGACTTTGCAGAAAGCAAGACATTGATGGTAGTAAACACTACACCTCGCAGTAAAAATTCATCTACAGCATAACCACCCCATCGCTCTTCACTAGCTCTAACAAAATCATTTAGAGCTGCGTGTAGTGGTGTTACAGGTTCAACTTCCTTGTAATTTAAATCTCGTATCTTTATTCGTGATTTCGGCAGTAATTGTCCAATACACTGTATCATATCACTTGCTGCCAGTCTGTAATCCTTAGTTGTAACGGAACTGTCGGCACCACTAACAGTAACAAACAAATACATAAACTTAGAAGGAAGCCATCTTCTGTACACCATAGGATTCCAAAATTCCTTATCTTTTGTATGCGTATCAGAAAATGATAACGGAACACCAGCATGCATAGCATCCTCAATAGTTGGATACTCCTTTGTAATTTGTTCTACTAAAGTATCCATACTCATAATCTCTGGTCCAGAGATACTTATACTTGGCTTTTTTGTATTCGCACTAGCGAAACTTACAATTTCTCTTAAACGGTCTTTCATTATTATCTCCTTTCATTTTGTACCTGATGACACTACTACTTTTCATTCTTCACACCATTTGATGTAGGTATAAATACAGTATGCATTATACCTACTGAACTATTAGTAGTGTCACCTAGGTTGATTGTTAGCTAGAATTCGCACTTCCGGTAAACCAAGACCGAAAGAGTACTACTTGTCTGTGAATCTGACTACGGTAAAAGAAACCTTCCAGCACAGGATTGTACCCAACCACACGCAAGTACAATATAGACGCTGCAAGCACAAACCATGCTTGTCTTCTATACTGAGTTTCATGAAGATGAAATTTATTCTTTACATCCTCTGAGCACTGCATTATACTGGTAGTAGTTTTATCGACAGCAGTAATAAAATCTTTGCAGGAACTTGTTTTATCGGTGTTTATATTTGCCATAAAGAATTTAGCTACATCCTTAGAATTTAAGGCATTAGCATACCCTACTGAGTATGGAATTGTTCCAATCTTCCCTTTCTGCACAACCTGTTTGTACATTGCCATAACATTCCGAACACTCAATTGGAGATCTTTATCATACTTAGTCATTAAGAAAAATACCTGGTCCGGGTTAAGCTTGTACTTAGTGAACAAATGGTTAAGTGTTTTAGTATTCTGGTCAATGCACACAACAATTAAATCTGCTTCCTTCAGTAATTCGCTTGTGATTTTATTATGCCCCGAGCCAACATCAACCAATGTGTAACTAAAAGCATTATCCATTGCAATTAACGTTGGATTCAAAGCGTCAATCAGCTCCTGCTCATAAACATTCTTATCTGTCTTTTTTGTAGACGGAATTATATTTAATTTCTTCCGGAAAAATGGAAGTGCGCAGCTAAGAACGCTGTCAATGCCAACATTACCGCTGCTGCATCTTCTGATTAGTACATCGATACCTGCAGCCTCATTAACTGCATCATCTACATTGCCTGCATTTCTACCAAGCATAACTTCCTGCAAATCTTTATCCTTTAGTTGGACCTGTAACATAGCAGTGCTCTGCATATGCTTTTGTGCAAGAGTAGCACCTACAGCTAACATACTACTAGTCACATTACAATGACCAATTGTCGGTCCCCAAAATAAAATTCTCATACTACCTACCTGCCCTTCTGTATCTGCTTTAATATCTTCTTAAACTCTTTTGGGTCCATCTCAGTTTCCAGCATAAACCCAATAAGCTTTACAACATCATTACTAATACCCTGAAATTTAAAGTTACTGTCATACTGCACTTGTAACTTACACAATTCATCTATGCCGTTGCACGCAATTGTCAGCACATTACTATCTTTGAAATTAAGATTCTTTAACTCATTCATAATCAGCTCAGTGAATCTGCCGGTTACAAAATTACGCAAAACTAAAAAGCGGCATTGACTTGATTCCAAGTCTAGCCGCTTCAATCTTTGTACATTATGAATTTGACAATCCGTAAAGCAGAACACTTCCTCGCACAGCTTAATCATAGGATTTGTGTAATCCCAACCAAAGTACATCAGCACATAATCGTAACTTTTAATAACCGATGGCTCTAACTCATACGCCCTTGCAATATCAATACTATTGTATTCCAAAATTTTGCCATTTTGCATAACATGGCTAGGGAAAGTGTAGGCTAACGACAAATCTTTGCTAGCATCCACAGCGAGTACTTTACAGCCTACATGTGCTAAAGCCTTGCCGGTGTAATGGATAATATCATAACTTTCTTGACCGAAAAAACCTATTACTTTAGTCGACATAAACCACACCGTCCTCTCCTGTATCTTCTCCAGTAGCATCAGCATCTCCTACTGTATCTAACTGATTAGCCTCCATATTAGGATTATCAGCTGATGCACCTGCATTAGCAGAAGTATCATCAGTGTAAGCACCTGCTTCCAATCTTCTCTGCTCCAAAACTTCTAATGTATCTTCTAATACAAAGTCTGGGTTAGCTTGCTTGAATTGTGCAATTCTTGTCTCTAAGCCTCGTCTTGCTTCTGCACTCAAAGAACGCTTTGCCTGATCCACAACATCAGGATTTGATGACATAAGCGCCATAACAGAACTATTAGGCTGATACGTTACTGTAGAAGCACTTTGAATAGCCGGTCGCACATACCGCGTAGTGTACAGCTTTGCAGAATGTAAATTAGCATCAACTACTGCTGAATCCAATCTCTCTATTTCATCTTCTGTCAGCCACAGAAATACATTATTATTTGCAATATCAGGTGATTTTATAGACTTCTTAGGGATTACAACAAAGTCTTCTCCATTTGGGAAAAGTATTCTAATATCTACAAAATCATTATTCAGCAAATTTGAACTTAACCAGATAAATGAGCACTCACGCTCTCTATAATTTGCTGCAATATCCATTGAAACCATATTTGCCATCACAATAGACCCCTTTGGAATATCTACAGCTGCAATTTTACCAAAATCAGCTTCAGAAAGAAGTAATGAAGGGTCTACATTAACCAAATCACTTACTCCCTCTACCATTTCCTTTGTTAAGCAATCTCCTTGCTTCACATCGATATTAGTTTTGTAAATTAGTCGAGTAGCTGCACGTATCTGACTGTTTAAAATACCAACATCAACCTGCGCCGAACTAGCAGCTTTCCTTACATACCAGAAAAACCCAACTACCACTATCACAAGTAATACAGACATAACTGCAATTACAATCTTTAGCTGTTCTGCCGTCATATGCTTAACAGCACCTTTTTGTTTAAACTTATTCATCACTTTCCTCCTAATCGATTACATTCCTTGCCCATGCCGGAGTGTTATTATTATAATCTATATCTGTAACCACAATACCATACTTTTGACCTCTGGCTTGTACAATCTTACCATCTCCAATATACATAGCGACATGACCAATTCTATTACCACGCATGTAAAACACTAAATCTCCTGGTTGTAACTTATTCAGCGCAACCTTCTTACCCTGCTCTGCCTGTTGGTATGAACACCGTTGTAAGTTAATATTAAACTCCTTAAGCACTGACCGTACAAAGCCAGAACAATCAGCACCGGAAGTTAAACTCTCTCCTCCCCAAACATACGGATTCCCAACAAATTGCAAAGCATAATCAACTATTTTGTCTCTCTTAGTACCATTTCGCTTCAAGACCGGAAAAGACTTTACATCAAGCACATACTCTATTTTTACATACCCCTTGTTAATATAAAAATCTCTTCCGTCGTACCCAACTTTTACAGTACTACCCTTTATTCCATTTACAATAAACTCCGTGCCTTTAGAAGCAGTAGCTATCACCTTTGCACCAGGCTCTGCACCATCCCACATCTTGCACTTAGCCAATGTAATAGCTTTCTTCTTGAACAATGTTGGGTGCTGTTTTACATACACCTCTAATGCATTTCCTGTCACAACATCGTTTTTACTCACAAACCCTGATTTTCCTCTGTAATTAATCTCTATGAATCTAATACCGTTTTTACCATATTTAATTACAGTGCCTTGTGGTAAGTAACCATAAACAGATGCACTGTTGCGAGCCTCACTAAGAATTGGTGTGGTCTTAGTTACACACGCATACTTCTCTGTATCTGTAGTCTTTGCATAACTAATCGTACCTGTCAAAAGAGTCAATAGTACTGCAGCTAATACGAATTTAGCATACCGCATACAAAGCCTCCAACACCGAAGAGTCAAACTTCTTTCTTTCCTCTTCCATTATTTTCTGTGCAAACTCTTTATCGTAAGCATTCTTGTAAGGACGATTTGACGTCAGTGCATTAAATACATCAGACACAGCTAGAATCCTCGTAATACTAGAAAGTTTTTTGCTACCTTCAGGATATCCGCTACCATCTAACCTCTCATGATGATACAGTATTGCTTGTAACACATCTTTTGACAACCCACTATCTTTCAATGCTTCATATCCTAATCTACTATGCTCTCTAACTACTGTAAACTCTTCTTTTGACAACACACAGTTCTTTAAAAGTAAATTTCTATCAACAAACAACTTGCCATAATCGTGGAGTCTTGCTGCTATAAACAGGTTGCTAATCTCCTTCTCATTTAATTGAAGCTTAATACCTAATCTTATTGATAGAAAGCACACCCCTTTACAGTGCTCATTAACCTCAGGTGCTTTAGTTGCAAGTTCTTTTATTAGTGTATTGACAACTTCTACATTTTCTGTAATCTTGAAATCTAAACTCATGCTTTCCCTCCTTCCTGGGAAATCAGTTTACTGTTTGAATAAGACAGTAAACCTAGCTAGATTACTTTTTTGTAAATTGGAATATACTTTCCACAACGAACTACAGAACTCATCTCAATCTTAGAGCATCTAATTGGCGGCTGCTTACTCGCTTTCTTTTTTCTTGCCGTTGAATATAGCGTGATTATAGCAAGCAACGAGCTTAGTAATGAAGAATGCCCTTCATCGTAATCATCATCGTAATCATCATCGTAATCATAGTCGTTACGACTATGATACCGTTGTTGACTTTCATTCTCCCTGTAATAGGAGCTTTTATCATTGTATCGCCTCTGATTATCACGATATCGTCTGTCAGCTACTCTCTCTGAGCGTCGTCTACCGTAACCTCTGTAGTCGTCGTAATCATCATAGTCATCATAATCATCGTAATCTCTGTACCGTCTAGCCATCTTGAATCAACTCCTTATAGTTTATGCTATCTAGAAATTCAACTGGGTCCATTCCTTGAGTGTAAACATAAACTGTTAATACAACATCTGCACTAACATTATTACGCACAAACAAGCAAGAACCATATTCTCTTCCCTTTCGTATAATCCGATACTGAACAAACTCATCATGGGTACCCACATCATCTTGTACAGTAAGAAACCTCACTGTATCAGAATTACATAACTGAGCGGATTTTATCTGTTTTGTTATTTCCTCAACCAAAGGTTCTGTCTTATCTTCAAGCCGTATAGAAAGATACACATTTGAATCAAAAAATACAGCCTGAGCTTGACTGTAAGTTTCATGAAAAGTTATACCATCAGGTATACCAATTTTTCTGGTAACCCCTTTGTATTTTATTTCAATAGCACCTCTAATCTCGCCGTTATCTTTTAAATTACACAACAAATCAGTTAAAGCAAATTTTAGTTTATTTAACTCGCTATTGCTGTAGACTTTAGAATCTAATTCTATTAGTTTATGGTCATACAAACTAAAGCAGTAAACCACGTAAGCACTACCAACTGTAACGGTTAAAATCGTCCACTCTCTATTACTTACAGTTTTAACTTCCGTACTAAAGGTGCCATCCCCGCCAGCCCGAATTGAAGCTTTCTCCAACTTATCGATTACATCCTCATATCCACCTCTAAACATGGAGGAGCGAATACTAGCTACCACCATCTCAGAATTCAACACCATACTGAGTATGGCTACGTCCTGTGAAGTGTTATCAACTATTTTCCAGTATCTGGATTTCTCTTCATCGAATTCAAAGAACATTTGTCCCTCCTAAAACAAAGAGGACTCATTATCTGAGTCCTCATTTAATCTTTTCTATTTCTTCCCGTAACTGTTCTAGTGGTCTATGTGTGTAAACCCCTTCTGTTACATCTGAAATTGCATGCCCTACTACTCTCTTCAGCACCCACTCATCAACTCCTGCTAATTTAGCCTTAGTAATAAATGTATGCCGACAATCATGAGCACTGTGCATCTCAATTAACTTTTTATCCATGAACAACTTAATCATATAATCTATTCTTGACTTACGTTTTGCCACATCAGTAGTATTCATAGGTAAAACAAACCCATCTTCTGTTGTCTCTATCATACGTTTTAGCAATGGTTGTATCTTGCTATGAATTGGCACAGTACGATTTTTACCTGCTTTTGTTTTACTACCTGTTACCATAAACCATTCCTCAGTGTTCACGCTGTCAGCACGTAATGATACTAACTCCCCAATACGAAGACCCGAGTAAATCATAATCAGCATACCGCATGCAATAGGCTCTTCTGTATGTTGCATTAGAACTACGATTTCTTCATCTGTTACAACTGCCCTGTCTCGGTTATGAGAAGATGGTTTTGCATCGATAGTAAACATTTCAGTCAAATTACTTTCCACACACCCTAACTCTATTGCGTATACAAACAACTTGTTAAGTAAGGATTTCATAGTTCCCTTTGTTGTACCTGGGACATCTGTTTCAATCCTACTACCATCCTCAGCATACTTTACAACAACAGCTGTATTAATTGCGGACTTTAACTCTGCAGGTGTTACATCTCTTAATTTACGAGAATGTATAGGAGCAAGCAAATTCCAAGCATACTTGAATCTAGTTATATTATTCTGTTTAAGTTCCTGTTCATCCCACCATTTGTCAAATACATCCTTAAATGTAAAATCGCGGATTGTATCCCAAGGATTCTTATTGAACTCGGCTAATGCTTCTAATGCTTCAGCTCTTTTACTAAAATACCCTAGGGTTCTGTATTTACGTATGTATCTGTCTTTTGAAGTATCATATTCCAATTTTACAGAAACTCTAGCTACCCAAGGTTTTCGTCGATTACCCTTCATTTTGTATACACTACCATAACCATTTGGTAATTTCATTTTAAGCACCTCCAGTCTACTGTGTGTCACCACACCGTTAGCTGTAGGTCTCAAATAAAATGTGCAAGTAACGTGCAAGTAACCTGCAAGTAGTATGCAAGTAACCTGCAAGTAATTATACATTTTAACCGCTACTAACACCATTAATACAAAACGACAACTGTAAATACTTTATCCACTAAAGCCAGTATTTGCCTTATTTTCGGTCAATCTTAAGAGTGCTAGGAAATTGCTCTGCTTCAATCAGAAAATACAAACCGAAATCGAAAAAAAATTGATTATTTACATCTTTTTCCTACTGCAGCGAGTCGCGAAAGCGACATTTTCCACGTCGCCGCAGTGCAATCCCCAGCGGAATGTTTTTTATTTATTTGATAGGAGGAACTTTCCTATCAAATAAATAAAGCCCACAGATTTCATCTGTGGGCTAGATATATCTTTCCTTGATACTTTCAAAACTACACACTGCCTATCACCCAAATTTATTGTAGACAACCGGTCATCTCAAGGCTTTGCCTTTCGATGTCATTTGCAAG
>NZ_LNAM01000152.1:32790-35290 GCF_001461035.1 Acetivibrio ethanolgignens
TTGTAGACAACCGGTCATCTCAAGGCTTTGCCTTTCGATGTCATTTGCAAGCAAATGTCGTCTGTCTGTCAGAATTGCTCCCGAAAGCTAGCTTTCTTCGCATTCTTCCAGCCATCCGCCGCTTGTCTTCCTTTTTGGTCAAGCCCTCGACCTATTAGTAACAGTCAGCTCCATGCATTACTGCACTTCCACCTCTGCCCTATCTACCTCGTCGTCTTCAAGGGGTCTTACTAACTTGTGTTATGGGATATCTCATCTTGAGGGGGGCTTCACGCTTAGATGCCTTCAGCGTTTATCCCGTCCCGACTTGGCTACCCGGCTATGCTCCTGGTGGAACAACCGGTGCACCAGAGGTCAGTCCATCCCGGTCCTCTCGTACTAAGGACAGCTCCTCTCAAATATCCTACGCCCACGCCGGATAGGGACCGAACTGTCTCACGACGTTCTGAACCCAGCTCGCGTACCGCTTTAATGGGCGAACAGCCCAACCCTTGGGACCTACTACAGCCCCAGGATGCGATGAGCCGACATCGAGGTGCCAAACCACTCCGTCGATGTGAACTCTTGGGAGTGATAAGCCTGTTATCCCCAGGGTAGCTTTTATCCGTTGAGCGATGGCATTCCCACTTAATACCACCGGATCACTAAGTCCTACTTTCGTACCTGCTCCACCCGTCGGTGTCACAGTCAAGCTCCCTTCTGCCTTTGCACTCTTCGAATGGTTTCCAACCATTCTGAGGGAACCTTTGAGCGCCTCCGATACCCTTTCGGAGGCGACCGCCCCAGTCAAACTCCCCGCCTGACATTGTCCCCCAGCCGGATCACGGCTGCAGGTTAGAAATCCAGTACTGCAAGGGTGGTATCCCAACAGCGGCTCCATAGCAACTGGCGTCACTACTTCTTTGCCTCCCACCTATCCTGTACATACAATACCGAATCCCAGTATCAAACTAGAGTAAAGCTCCATGGGGTCTTTCCGTCCTGGCGCGGGTAACCAGCATCTTCACTGGTACTTCAATTTCACCGGATGCATTGTTGAGACAGTGCCCAAATCATTACGCCTTTCGTGCGGGTCGGAACTTACCCGACAAGGAATTTCGCTACCTTAGGACCGTTATAGTTACGGCCGCCGTTTACTGGGGCTTAAGTTCAATGCTTCGGTTTCCCTAACATCTCCCCTTAACCTTCCAGCACCGGGCAGGCGTCAGCCCATATACCTCACCTTTCGGTTTCGCATAGACCTGTGTTTTTGCTAAACAGTTGCTTGGGCCAATTCTCTGCGGCCTGCTTTCGCAGGCACCCCTTCTCCCGAAGTTACGGGGTCATTTTGCCGAGTTCCTTAACAATGCTTCTTCCGTCGGCCTTAGGATTCTCTCCTCATCCACCTGTGTCGGTTTACGGTACGGGCTTGTGTAAAACAATAGCGGCTTTTCTCGGCAGCTAGCTCACGAACTTCCCTACTTTTATTTCGGTCCGCGTCACGTCTTCTCCTTATGGAGCGGTTTTTCCTACTCCACGGATACCCCGCTTGCACCGGTCTTTCCTCTCCCGGCTTTCGCTTTCTCTCTGCGTCCCCACAGTTCTGTTTACACAAGGTACAGGAATCTCCACCTGTTGTCCATCGACTACGACTCTCGTCCTCGCCTTAGGCCCCGACTTACCCAGAGCAGATCAGCTTTACTCTGGAAACCTTGGATATTCGGCCGGAAGGATTCTCACCTTCCTCTCGCTACTCATTCCGGCATTCTCTCTTCTTAACACTCCACAGCTCCTTCCGGTACTGCTTCGCCGTCTTAAGAATGCTCCTCTACCAATTGATTACTCAATTCCGCAGCTTCGGTGTTGTGTTTTAGCCCCGGACATTTTCGGCGCAGGACCTCTCGACTAGTGAGCTATTACGCACTCTTTGAATGCATGGCTGCTTCTGAGCCAACATCCTAGTTGTCTTCGAAATCCCACATCCTTTTCCACTTAACACTCACTTTGGGACCTTAGCTGGCGGTCTGGGCTCTTTCCCTTTCGACTGCCCAACTTATCTCGTGCAGTCTGACTCCCGTACATCATCTATATGGCATTCGGAGTTTGATAATCTTCGGTAAGCTTTGACGCCCCCTAGGATATTCAGTGCTCTACCTCCACTAGACTAATACGAGGCTAGCCCTAAAGCTATTTCGAGGAGAACCAGCTATCTCCGGGTTCGATTGGAATTTCTCCCCTACCCACACCTCATCGCCACCCTTTTCAACGGATGTGCGTTCGGTCCTCCATTGCCTTTTACGGCAACTTCAACCTGGACATGGGTAGATCACCCGGTTTCGGGTCTATTCCCACTGACTGTTATAACATACAAAGTATGTTATCTCGCCCTATTAAGACTCGGTTTCCCTTCGGCTCCAGACCTTACGTCCTTAACCTCGCCAGTAAGAATAACTCGCCGGACCGTTCTACAAAAAGTACGCGGTTCACCACATAAGGGTGTTCCACAGCTTGTAAACACAGG
>NZ_LNAM01000152.1:38122-38404 GCF_001461035.1 Acetivibrio ethanolgignens
CTCATGCGAGGCTGCATATTATGCGGTATTAGCAGTCATTTCTAACTGTTATCCCCCTGTGTGAGGCAGGTTACCCACGCGTTACTCACCCGTCCGCCACTCAGTCAAATAAAACTTCTCTTCCTAGCAAGCTATTCCAATCTGTTTTAAGTGCTTCGTTCGACTTGCATGTGTTAAGCACGCCGCCAGCGTTCATCCTGAGCCAGGATCAAACTCTCATGTTAAAAAGTTCAATCGTCAGAATTTAGCTTGGCTAAATATCCTGAATTATTACTGTTTTTT
>NZ_LNAM01000153.1:0-72073 GCF_001461035.1 Acetivibrio ethanolgignens
ATTATATCAAAAATCTGGACGGGGGTGTTCATAATTTATTCATTCATGCGTTTGTCGTGCTGATTCAGTTTGCAGGAGTGGAATATATTCGAATTGGTACAAATGAGAATCAGATATAACAAGTACAATCACATTTTGCCACAAAAAAGACAGTATAAAAAGCATATTTGCCTTCTACACTGTCTTTCCTATTTTAAATTCCTAACAGCTTCTCCAGTGCTTCTACACAAATACCTTCTGTCAGCTTGCCAATAATCTCGCCATCCTTAATCGCTACAGCACATGGAACCTCAGATACACCAAGTCTTACCGCCAGACCGTTGGACTTGTAAACATCAATACGGTTTACCTTTACCTTACCCTGGTGCTTCTTTTCAAATTCCTCAAAAACAGGAAGAAGCTCCCGGCTCTTAGGAATAACTGCATTCCAGATATAGGAAATACCCGGCATGGATTTATCCATAATCTGGTTTTCAAATACTTCACTCTCAGCAATGTACTTCTCCGCTGCATAACCAGCGATTGCACCATCGCCAACTGCAGTAGAAACCTGCTTTAAGAACTTCTCTCTTACATCTCCAGCAGAAAATACACCAGGAATATTGGTTTCCATCCTCTCATTTGTCAGAATATAGCCCTGACGGGTCATATCTATCATACCCTCGAATATTTCGGTATTTGGTACATAACCAATAAACATAAAACAGGTATCTACAGGTACATCGATGATTTCCTCTGTCTTTGTATTCTTAAGAGCAACACTTCTAAGATGCTCTGCATCACCGCGGAACTCATACGGCATGGTATTCCAGATAAACTCCATCTTAGGATTAGCCAGAGCTTCACCCTTTGCAATTTCATTGCAATCCATCTTGCCCTCTTCATGCATAACACTCACAATAACTCTGCTTGCAAATTTTGTCAGGAACATACCCTCTTCAATCGCTGCATCACCGGAACCAATCACCATAACGGTCTTATCTGTATTAGCTGCTGCATCACAGGTTGCACAGAAGGAAATACCCTTGTCATACAGGAAATCAGCCTCTCCTGGAGCACCGGTAAGTCTCGGCTTTCCACCGGAAGCAATGATAACTGCCCTACACTCATAGTTTGTACGGAAGGTTTCAACCACCTTAGTATCTCCCTCCAGCTTTACGCCACGCACATCGGTTAATTTAAACTTAACACCAAACTTCTTTGCCTGCTTATGAAACAGCTCCATAAGACCAAGGCCGGTAGAACCTTCCGGAAAACCCGGATAATTTTCAATTTCATTCGTATAGGTAGCCAGACCGCCTACTAAAGCCTTTTCGATTACCAGAGTATTTAGTCTTGCACGGCCACAGTAAATTGCCGCTGTTAGACCTGCAGCACCACCACCAATAATAACAACGTCATACTTTTCTATTTTTTTCTTCATTATGAAACCCGCCTTTTAACTTTACATAAAGAATTTTGCCAGCAGCCTACTTCCGATAAATGCTCCGATAAGCAAGAAGAAAGCAAATACCCAGCCAGACAGAGAAAGCGAAGCAATACCAGAATACAATGCTCCGATATTACATCCACCTGCCAGTCTTGCACCATAGCCCATTAAAAGTCCACCTAAAACAGCAGCTACAACCTGCTTTAGGGATTTAATCTTTTTAAACTTGAACTGAGAGGCTAAAAGTGTTGCCAGCAACGCTCCTGCGATAATACCAAAGTTCAGCCAGGAGCCGGTGTGGTTTAAAATTCCGTTATTTAAGGTTGCCTGTGCTCCCTCGCTGGAAAAATAATACCACTTATCTACATTGCCGCCTACAAGCCGGTAAAGCCACGCACCCCAGTTTGCAAAGGTTCCGGATACTCCCCAAGGAGAACCTGTACTCGCAAAAATCGCAATCTGGAAAATAGATAACAATACCGCTCCGGTTACATATGTAAATGGATTTTTGAAAATTTTAATATAGTAAGGATTCTTACTTACCTTATCCCAAAAAGCCTTCAACTTATGAACACCTGCTTTCAGATTCTATTAATTTGTTTTCTCAATAACGATTTCCCATTCACCGTCATCAACTTCTTCAATTTCAACGTTATGTCCGTTATTTCTTGCCCATTCAGGGATATTTTTCATAGCACAGCTGTGGTCAATCTGAGCAATGATAACATCACCAACTGCTGCCTTTTCCATCTGTTTCTGAACCTTCATCAAAGGTACCGGACAGGCTTCTCCTAAACAATCAATTGTAAATTCTGCCATAATTTTTTTCCTCCTAAATTTAAACTTATTATTCGTTATTTCCCATACGTTTCTTTTCATATAAATCTGCCGCAATATATAAAAGGCCAATAATAGCAAGCTGTAGAATCACAGCTCCAGCCCAGCCAAATACATCCGGCAGGAAAATCTTAGGTGCTGTTGCATTAAAATGAAGTGTCCACCAGCCCATATGGTTTGCACCAATCAGAGAACCAATGACAAAAAAGAACAGACTTAAAATCTGCATACCAAAGCCTTCACCTACACGCATCAGGGTACCCGAAGCACAACCTCCTGCGATAACCATACCGATACCGAACATAATACCGCCTACTGCTGTTGCAAGACTAATTGGCATAATATAGCTCTGTCCCGGAATTGTCCCGCTGTTTATAAATGCTCCATATTTAATTGCGGTAAATCCAATGGTTGTAATGGCCAATGCAATCAATACTGCTCTGGTAACGGAAGTTGATCCGGTAATGCAAGGGTCTCTTAAAGAGGCAGTAAAACAAAAACGAGACTTCTGCAAAATAAATCCGAAACAGCATCCAAAGGTCCAGTACAGTGCCAAAGTACCATTCTTTAAACCAAGAAAAATACCAAGAGCTACAATCAGCACAAAGACAGCAAAGCCAATCGGAAGCTGATTTTTCTTCTTTTTCCGTTTACTATTGCTTCTGCGGATTGTAGATGTCTGTGTAGTTTGTGTTTCACCTACATTTTCTGGCATTAAGATACCTCCTTATTTTGCTTTTTAAGGATTATAACGCTTCACTACTAGCTTAAGTATATCATATTGTTATTTTTTTGACTATTTAACATTCTAATACTGTATACCTTTTCAATATAAAGGTTTTGAATAGTTGTATAAAGTTTTGTAATCTTGTATAATGAGAAATAATAGGAATATAAAGAGAGGGGTAAATCATGTTATTAGAGCATGTTATAATGTTTTGCAAAATAGCAAATGAAAAGAGTATTTCTAAGGTCGCACAAGCAAATCATATATCCCAGCCTGCTTTAAGTCTTCAAATGCAACGACTGGAGGAAGAGCTGGGGGTTAAGCTGTTTGAACGCTCTAACCGTGGTATCCAGCTTACAAAGGCTGGCATAATTATGCAAAAATACGGCCTCCAGTTTATGCAAAGCTATGATAATCTCCGCGAAGAACTTGACAATCTGAAATCCAGCAAGGTTACCTTTCGTATTGCCGCCTCTCCAGTTATCTGTGATTATGCTCTGCCTTGCATTTTGTATAAAGCAAACCAGAAGTTCCCGGACTATTCTTTTACCTTAAATGGTTTTCCGTCCAATGAGGTCATCGCCCAGATACGCAATGAGCAGGCAGATTTAGGCTTTATTGTAGGAAACTGCAGGGATGATGACATTGTATGTAATGATGCTTTTGTAGATAAGATTTATCTGGTTGCCAAAACCGGTTATAATATCAAATCCATTCATTCCCTTGACGATTTAAAAAGGTATCCTCTGATTATGCTGAATGAAAATTTCAGCTCTTACCGACTGGTGTACAATTATTTAAAGCAGAAGGGCTGTACAACAGAGAATTTTAAAATCAATTATCACTTAAATACAACCGAAGCCGTAAAAAGTGCCGTTATTGCCGGTCACGGTCTGGCTTTTTTACCTTATATGGCAATAAAAAAAGAAGTTTATATGAAGGAGCTCCAGATTATAGAGTTTCCTGATTTTAATTTAAATTATGATGTCCATTCCATTTACCGGACAAAGGAGGGTTCTCTGGGAACCACACAAAAAGAAATTATCCAGTATCTTATTCACAACGTAAATAAGAATATCTGTTAGATTCTTTTTACATACAGCTCCCAGATACCATTCATAGGCTCTACAATCTCGAATCTGAGACCGCTTTTTTTACAATACTCGGTAATAGATTCCACAACACAGCAATGGTCTGTAATCAGCTTAAGCTCCTCACCGGCTTTAAACTCCTTACACTGCTTAAGCTTCATAATCGGTATAGGACACATATCACCCAAACAGTTTAATTCTTTCAAAAAATCACTCCTCTTCCCAATATAGTTTTATTTTAACACGGAAGGGAAGCTACAGCAATAAACTTTCTGCAAAGGCAAGGGGAAACATCCTATGAGAATTCCATTTTACAGTCCATTTCACGGAAAAAATGAAACAGCTTACATAACAGCTTGTCTAAAAAGCTCTCTGGCAACCGGCGGTAACTTCTCCCGTCAAGCCCTGGGGGCTTTAAAGCAGTTGTTTTGCAGAGAAAATCTCCTTCTTGTTCCAACCTGCTCTTCTGCATTAGAGCTTTCTATAGCTCTAATGCCTCTGGAGTCTGGCGACAAAGTTCTCCTTCCCTCCTTTAATTTCCCATCTGCCGCTAATGCCGTTCTGCAAAAAGGGTTGACTCCCGTTTTTTGCGATATTGACCCAGCGACCCAGAATATTACTTTGAATGAAATAAAAAACCAAATGACTAACCGGACAAAGGCTGTAATTACTGTAGATTATGCAGGAATTGCCTGCGATTATGACACCCTATATCCCTTTACCAAAGACAACGGACTTTTTCTTATTGAAGATGCTGCTCAAAGTCTTGGTTCTTTTTATAAAAATGAGCCCTTGGGAATCCAGGGTGATTTATCCGGAATCAGTTTTCATTCTACCAAAAATATTATATGTGGCGAAGGCGGCCTTTTTTTCTGCCAGGATTCGGAACTTTTTGAAAAAGCATGCATCTACCAGATGCACGGCACAAACCGCCAGGCCTTTCTAAACGGCCTGTGTGACCGCTATACCTGGCGGCAGGAGGGTACTAGCTTTCCTTTAAATGAGCTGTCCTGTGCTCTTTTACTTTCCCAGCTGGAAGAACTAGAAGCCATCTCTGATTACCGGCGGGAACGGCTTTTTTCCTATATTTCTCTATTAAAGCCACTGGAAGAAAAGGGACTCGCAAAACAGATGAAAATACCGGATTACTGTACGCCTAACGGTCATTTGTATTACCTACGGTTTTCTACTCCTGCCTTAATGGAGGAGGTACGCCTTCTTTTAGCCAGAAAGGGCATAGATGCCAGAACTCACTATGTTCCTCTTCACGCTTCTCCGATGGGGCAAAAGCTTGGCTATCATCCAGAGGAGCTTCCCGAAAGTATGCGTACCTATGAAACCCTTCTTCGCCTTCCTCTCCATACGGCTCTTACCCCGATGGAGCAGGAGGAGATATGTGACATCCTTTTAAACTGGGGGAAGAAGCGATGAACAATACACCCAAAATAGAAACCCTGGGAATTGTCATCCCTGTCTATCGCTCTACTGAGACCGTCCGGCTTTTACTGGAGCAGCTCTCAATAATTTTAGCTCCGCTTTGCTCTTACCATGTTTATCTGGTAGATGACAGTGCTGATTTTAACATCTCTGCCTATTTAAAGGAGCGTTGTTCAGGAAAACAGGTCACGCTTATTACTTTGACCAAAAATTCAGGCCAGCAAAATGCCGTTTTGTGTGGTCTTCGTTTTGCCTGCCGTCATCCGGCAGTTCTCACCATGGATGACGACCTGCAACACCCGCCAGAGATTGTTCCGGCTCTATACCGAAAGCTTTCCGAGGGGTTTGACCTCGTCTATGCTCTACCGGAAAATCATGACAAAAGCCTGCTTCGATGTTTGGGAAGTCGTCTTCGTGATTTTTTCTTTCCCACAGCAAAGGTGTCAAGCTTTCGTATTATGACTGGTGAGGTAGCAAAAAAAGCAGCTTCCTTTCATGGTTGTTTTTTCTATTTTTCTGCAGAAGTTTTTAAAAATCCTGCAAACGGCAGAGACCTGCAGACAGGAAATCTATTTTATCAAAAGCCTGCTCGTTGCTTTGGTAAAAGCGGCTATAGCTTAAAAAAACTTATTATTTTATATGGAAAGCTGCTTGTATACTATACACCCCTTTCCGCTCTGACTACTTTTTTAAAAAAGGAGTGTAACAATTTGTATGAAATAAAAGAAATCTCGCCAAAACTTATGGTTCTGGGTGGCTCCAACTGCCAGCTTCATGCCCTTGAGCGGGCAAGAGAACGCTCCATAGTCACAATCCTGGCTGATTATACAAAAAATCCGCCAGCAAAAGAGCTTGCCGATATACATGAACCAGTCAGCACTTTTGATGCTCCAGCCTGTATCGAAGCGGCAAAGCACCATCACATCCAGGGCGTCATGACCTTAGGTACTGACCAGCCGGTATTAACTGCTGCCCTGACAGCTAAGGCTCTTGGTCTTCCCAGTTTTTTAACAGAAGCTAAAGCACGTTCTGTTACCAATAAAAAACAAATGAAACAACTTCTTTCGCAAAACAATATAAAAACTGCCAGATACCTGTTTCTTTCCAAAGAAGGCACTTTTTACGATACCGCAGGAAATCCGGCAGAATTTACCTTAAAGCCGCCTTATGTTTTAAAGCCTCTGGATTCCCAGGGACAACGGGGTATTTTTAAACTATACACAAAGGAAGCCGTCCTTGAAAGGCTCCCTGAAACCCTTTCCTTTTCAAGAGAGGATATGGCTCTGGTAGAGGAATTTTACGAAAGTGATGAAATTACGGTAAGCGGCTGGATAAAGAACCGTGCCCTTACTATTTTAACAATAACAGACCGGCTTTTATATCCAGATACTACCCATATTGGTGTCTGTATTGGTCACCGCTTTCCTTCCATACATATAAACCGCTATGAGGAAATCAAGACTGTATGCGATCAGCTTACCCATGTATTTTCTTTGGAAAACGGTCCCTTTTATCTCCAGCTTCTGGTTGGTGGACAGGGAATTTTCGTAAATGAACTGGCCTGCCGTATCGGTGGTGCCTTTGAGGATGTAACAATTCCGTATCTTACAGGCTTTTCCATCCTGGATGCCGTAATCGACGGAGCTTTAGGCTATCCTGTTTCCTTTCCGCTGACACCGGATTTTCGTTGTGATACTGGGAAAAAAGCTTCTTTTGTTCTACTGCTATTCTGCCATCCAGGAAGGATTGCACATATTACAGATAAAGACAAGCTTTTATCCCTTCCTTACGTTTTGGACTGTGGCTTTAACTACGCAGAAGGCAGTCAGATTCCTGTAATGGAAAATGCAACCGCCCGCTTTGGACACGCTGTCCTTGTCGGTACGAAAGAGAGCCTCGCCCGGGATATCAAGGACTTTTACAAGCAGCTTCAGGTATTAGATGAAAATGGAAAAAATCTTATCCAAACCTTTAATGAAATACAAATTTAGGAGATTTGCGACTATGAAAAAACGTACATTTTTACTTTTTATTGTTTTTGCCCTGGGAGTATTTTCTCTCAGTGGCTGCTCCTCTAAGGATGCCAAGGAGGAAACCTTCACCATCGCCGAGCAGTTTGGCATTGCTTATGCTCCCTTAAATATTATGAAGGAGCTGGGCATACTGGAAAAAAAGCTTCCCGGTGTTTCTATCGAATGGAAGCAGTTTGGCGGTCCGACCGCCATTCGTGAAGGCATGCTAAACGGTGAAATCGATTTTGGTTTTATGGGTATCAGTCCTGTTTTAGTTGGCATTGACAACGGCATGGACTGGAAATATGCAACAGGCATCAGCTCCAACCAGGTAGCCATCGTTACTGACCGTCCTGAGCTTAACAGCCTTGCAGACTTTACTCCGGAAGATAAGATTGCCATTCTTTCTCCTGGCTGCACCCAGCATGTTCTTCTCTGCATGCTGGCTAAAAAGGAGCTTTCTGATGCTCACTGCCTTGATAACCAGACCGTATCGATGTCACATCCGGATGCGGCCAATGCTCTGATTTCCGATACAGAAATTGCTGCTCACGTCGCAACCCCTCCTTATATTCAGGAGGAGCTCTCCCATGGTATGCATATCATTGCCGACGGGGAGGATATTATGGGTGAACCTTTTACCTTTATCAGCGGCGTTGCCATGACAAAATTCCATGAAACCCATCGGGACTGGTATGATGCTTTTATAGAAACCCTGGAAGAATCTATCGCTTATATTAACAACAACAAAAAAGAAACAGCAGCTCTTTTAGCCCCTGTTTACGGTATTAGCGAGGAGGAGCTTTTAGAGCAGATGAACTATAATGGTACCATCTATTCTACGAAGCTTTCCGGTATTGAAAAAATGAGTCAGGCTATGGCAGAAACCGGATTTATAAAAAGGGCACCCGCCTTTGAAGATATTATTTTTGACAATGTAAACCAGTAAGGAGGAACACCTATGAAAAAGAAAAGACTCCTTTGGGCAGCCATTTTATTAGCAGTCTGGGAGATTAGTGTAAAATTGTCTCATATTTCACCCTTATTATTTCCCAGTGTAGAAGAGGTATTAAAAACACTGTATCAGGATCTTTTTCACGGAGACCTTCTAATACAGACCCTTTCCTCCCTGGAAATCATCGGCATTGGAATGCTTCTTGCCGCTTTTTTTGCCATTGTACTAAGCCTTTTCTCCCTTTTTCATCCCCTGGCAGAAGGGCTGATTGATACCATTACAACCATTGCCCATCCTCTGCCTGGGCTGGCACTTTTGCCTCTTATTATTATCTGGTTTGGCACTGGTGATTCGGCTATTATCGCCATAATCGTTCACTCTGCCCTTTGGCCTCTTTTACTAAATCTTCTGACTGGTTTTTCCAATACCCCTTCTCTCTATACCGATATTGGAAAAAATCTCTCCATGAGCAATACCGCCATTACTCTGGAAATTCGGCTTCGTTATGCTCTTCCTTATCTTATCTCCGGCCTTAAAATCGGCTGGGCAAGAGCATGGCGTGCTTTTATCAGTGCTGAGATGGTATTTGGTGCTGTAGGGAAAAAGGGAGGTCTGGGATTTTACATTTTAACTAAACGTACCTTTATGGATACTGCAGGGCTTTTTGCCGGAATTATTTTAATTGTTATTATCGGAATTTTAGTTGAGGATATATTCTTTTCTCTAATTGAAAAAAGAACAACCAGAAAGTGGGGAATGAATTGATGTTTGAAGTAAAAGATTTATCAGTAAGCTTCCAAAGGGATGGCGAAGCTTTCTGTGTACTGGATAACCTGTCTCTTTCCATTCCCTCTGGACAATTTTTTGTCCTCCTTGGAAAAAGCGGTTGCGGAAAAACTACACTTTTAAGAACCTTGGGAGGCTTTTTAAAGCCCGACTCCGGTTCTATTCAAATTGATGGGAAAACCGTAACGACCCCTTCCAAAGAACGAGTGATGGTTTTTCAAAGCTTTGATCAGCTGTTTCCCTGGTTTACCCTGGAAGAAAATCTTCTTTATGCCCTAAAAAAGTGTGACATTTCCAAATCGGAGGGTAAGACTATTGCAAAAGAATGTCTGGCTATGACCGGGCTTTCCGGCTTTGAAAACCAATATCCTTCAGCCCTTTCCGGCGGCATGAAGCAGCGTGGAGCCCTGGCACGAGCCCTTTCCTTAAAACCCTCCATTCTTTTAATGGATGAGCCCTTTTCCAGCCTTGACTACCTAACCCGCCAAAGTATACAGAGCCTTGTAAGAGAGCTTACGAAAAAAACAGGCTGCACCGTTCTTTTAGTTACTCACGATATTGAAGAAGCAATTACTTTAGG
The DNA here is from genome assembly GCF_001461035.1 of Acetivibrio ethanolgignens. Lineage (GTDB taxonomy): Bacteria > Bacillota > Clostridia > Lachnospirales > Lachnospiraceae > Velocimicrobium > Velocimicrobium ethanolgignens. The sequence continues at coordinate 9,855 of NZ_LNAM01000153.1, forward strand.
TGACCGCATTGGAATTTTAGATAAAACAACAAAAAAAATCTCTTCCTTCTATCTTCCGTCAGAGCATACAAAAAAAGAACTTCTTGAATGCTTAATCAAAGAGCTGGCCTAAGTATCCAGCTCTTTTAATTTATACACCAGTACATGGCTATATTTTTCCTGTCCCATCACTCCGATAACTCTGCTGCCATAGACTGTATCGGTAAACTCTCCTATCAGCTCCCCCTTTTCCTCACATAGCCTTTTAAGCTCCGGTACAAAACGAATATCTCCGTAAATTACATTAAAATACGGCCTGTGTTCATGTAGATAGTCAAGCTCAGTAGAATAAAGAATATACTCTATTCCATTTTCTTTGATATATGCCTCTATTCCCTTTTCCCTCCATACATAAGGAAGGTTCCGATAATCTCTTAAACAGCCCTGCGAAAAATAAAATTCTGTATTCAGATTGGCAATTACTGTGGAATCCTTCGGTACCAGTTCTTCTATCTGTTCCAGGTATGCTGCATGGCTCCCCTTTGAAAGCCATGGTCTTATCTGCTCTATAGATATCAAAACTGTTACGGCCAATATTAACGCATAAATAAACCTTTTTCCTTTCTCCTCCTGCTCTGCTAAAAACAAGGCCAATAAAAGATATCCAAAGGGAAAGAAAAAGAATACACTGGTCTGGTTATATCTTCCGATAAAAATCATTCCACCAAGCAGTCCCATTGTCCCTGAAATCAAAGCTCCAGGAAGCCTCCTTTTCATAACCAGAGCATAAATCCCCATAAACACCATAAGGAAAGCAAATAACAAAAGGGAAAATCTAAGCTCTGTCACATAATAGGTTCCGCTTTGTCCTGTAAATAGCCGTTCAAAAAATCCCCTCAGTTCACTGACTTTTGCAGCCAGAGAAGCATCAACATCAAATTCCATGGCACCATTCTGAAAATAATGCTTTAAAAATTGCGAATCAAAAGAATAGCTGATTAAAACAAAAACTGCCGCAAAGGCTCCCGTTACTCCAATGTAAGTCACCAAAGGAAGAATATCCTTTTTTATCTGTAAAAACAGATAAAAAAGGATAGCTCCAAAGGAGCAGGCCAGAAGAAAACTGTTGGGATGAATCCCTATGGAAATCCCTGTTATTACCGCCGTCAGCACGACCTTCATTACACCAGGCTCTCGTTGTCCCAGCAGTAAAAAAAGTCCTGCTATAAAAGCTACCCCAAGCAGGATTTCCTGCCTTGCAAAATGAGAAGCATAAATAAACTCGACATCCAGACTAAACAATACCGTTACAGCCAGGGCAAGCTTTTCTCTTTTTGTTATTCTTTTAATAAGAAAGTAGAATATTATCAAAAATACAATTCCTGCTGCTAGAGATAACAAACGGACACTTTCAATAGAGTATCCGAATATTCGGATAAATCCCATTTGTAATAGGTGAAATAAGCTCTTTATTGCATGGGGATATCTTGGGCGGGCATCGAAAAAATGCTCCGTTACTGACAGACTTTTTTCTGTCAACATATCTCTCGACAATCCCGCCAGCCAGCTCTCGTCCGAATGTACAAAAGGAAACTGTGTCAGAAATGCAGAAGAAAAAAAGCCGTATGCCAATATATACAGAAAAAACAGTTTATCTACAAGTCCTCTTTTTTTCTCCTTCACTTTCCCCACTTCCTTACTGATTATTTCTTTCATTCTAGCAGAAATCCCTCCTTCCCACAAGGCAACACTTCTTGTTATTGCTTTAACATATATAATATAACAAAATGCTATAACTCTATTTGTAAAAACTAAAGTACAATAGTAAATAGATAACGCATTACTACTACAAGAATGATACATACCAACAACTAAAGGAGGTTTTTTATGAGCTCTTTTGCTAAAAAAATAACAATCTTTTTGGTATTAGCTCTGTTTACCACCTGCTTAACGGGCTGCAATTCCCACACCTTTGCAGAAACGGAAAATTCACTCATTGTTTCTGCAAAAGAACTTACGGACTACATGGGAAAGGAAAATGTTGTCCTGGTCGATATGCAGTCTCCAGAGGATTATGGAAAAGAACATCTTGAGGGGGCAGTAAATATTCCCGCTGAGAGCATTGTAATTAATGTTCCTGTTAAGAATATGCTGACATCAAAGAAAAAAATGGAAAGCATCATGAGTGCCAGCGGCATTTCCAATGACACTCTGGTAATCGCTTACGATACAGATAAAATGAGTGCTTCCCGGCTTCTTTGGTCGCTCTTCATGTACGGTCACGAAAATGTAAAGGTCGTTGATGGTGGTTTTGAAACTATTAAGGCAGCCGGACTTTCCATCACGGACCAGGTTCCTTCTGTAACAGAAGCCGTCTTTACTGCTGGAGAACCATCCAGCGAATGGTTGGTAGATTCCTCCCGGGTATTAGAGCAGGTAAACAGCCCACGGGACAACGTAATTCTTCTAGATGTTCGTTCTGATGAAGAATACTATACGGAAGGCAAGATTCCTACATCTGTTATGATGAACTTTACGGGAAACTTTTTCGCGGATGGAACCTTTAAAACAACAGAAATCACAAAAATTAATTATCTGGAAAATAAAATCTATCCTGAAGATGAAATCATTATTTATTGTAAAACTTCTTTCCGTGCAGCACCAGTTTTTGTACAACTGTATGAAGCCGGTTATCGGAATATCAAGCTATATGATGGAGCCTTTTTAGAATGGTCCTCTAATTCTGACAATCCTGTTGAAATGCCAGATGGAGCAGCTGCACCTTCTAAAAAAGATGCTTCCTGATACTTAATTTTAACGCCGCTTTGCGGTAGTATCCAAAGAAAGGATGAATTGTTTATGAAAAAATTACTTGCTTTATCACTTACCTTTGTTTTGACCTGTGGTCTTATCACAGGCTGTGGCAACAAAACAGAGGCTCCTGCTGAGACTCAGACTCCAGTAGTAGAAACTTCTGCTCCTGAGACCGAAGCCCCTGAAGCCGAGGTTCCTGAAACCGATGTAGTAGCAGAGGCTGCTATGGGTTATTTTGCAAACTTCCCGGAAGACAGACACATGATTGGTGTTCCTGATTTATTTGCGAAGATGGATGCCGGTGAGGATATGCTTATTATTGATATTCGTGCTGCTGAAGATTATGCTGCCGGCCACTTAAAGGGTGCAGTTAATGTACCTTACGCTACTGTTGGTGAATCCTTAGATATCATCCCGGATGACATTCCAATTTTCGTAAACTGCTATTCCGGACAGACCTCTTCCCAGACAGTTGCTTTATTAAATGTTGCAGGAAAATATGCTACCAATATTCAGGGTGGCTTCAATAATGGTATTTCTACTGCTGAAAACTATGAAAATTACATCACTACTGAAGAAGCAACTCTTTCTGGTGACGAATATCCTGTTGACCCGGCAATTAAGGCTGCCATTGTTGATTACTATGCAAAGGCAACCTCTGATACCTTCAAGTCCTTTAACTTCCCTGTGGAAAGCTTAGGAGAGCTTGTGGAAGCTGAGAGTGATGATTATACCATTCTCTCTATCCGTTCCGCAGAGGATTATGCTAAGGGTCATATTGCTGGTGCTATGAATATTCCTTTTGGTAAGGGTATGCAGGAGTCCTTCTCCACTATCCCTACTGACAAGCCAGTAATCGTATACTGCTACTCCGGACAGACCTCTTCCCAGACTATGACTATCCTTCGTATGTTAGGCTATGAAGCATACAGCCTTGCAGGTGGTATGGGTACTGAAGGAAAAGGCGGCTGGTTAGGTGCAGGCCTTCCTGTAGTTACAGAATAATTCATTTTCTATTTATAAGGGAGTGTCGCAAAATAACTAAAATCTAGTTATGAAGCGATGCTCCTTATATAGAACAAGGACACCATTCAATCTTCTAATTTGGTGATTTTACTCTTTTCCAGATAGGTATGAAATTTTTCCCTTTCTCGCTTTTTTTACCTGTAAATGATATTCTTTTAACTTTCTATATAGGGTTGTTCTTGATATCTGCAGGATTTCTTCCATCTCCTGCCGTGTGTACCCAAGCTCTACCATCCTCCGTATCTGCTGCTCTTCCATTTCTTTTACAGAAGCCATCCTTGGGCGAAATTCCTTATCATAAAAATTGATTTCTTTTCCCTTATAGCTTCCATCCCGCACGATACACTCAAGAATCGTTTCCAGCATCCCTAAAGGAACACTTCGGCAATCCGACCAGATCCTTTCCATCAAAGACACGTTCACAATATCCTTCTTCCTGCGGGTGCAATAGATTTTGTTATAGTACCGAAGTCCGGCGGCACAGTATTTCATAAAAAACTGTTTATTATTGTGGATGGTTGTTTCTGGACAAAGTATATGCTCTGATATTATCTGATAAAGTTTTTTACTGAAAGTATTTTCTTTTGCGAACACTCCTAAATCCATAATTGTACAGAATATAAACCTTACATTCACCGCTATAAAGCGTCCGCTTGAAATTTCCAGCTTTCCAGTCCGCATTATCTCTGCAAATTTATCCTGTAGATAAAGAGGCATCTGTTCCGGCTGTACAATCACCAGAATCCCACCATCCATATTTCTTACAACACCATACTCTCCTAATAAATAACTGTCCATCAAATCCCTGTATACATTTTGCATATAAATAATTTTAATTGCATTCAGTCTGCGGTTTGAGTGGTTGGCAATTCCCTTTGCCAGCAATTCATTCATCGCCTGTTCTTCTCCGCAAATCAACAAATGTGAATCCAGCTCTGCATATTTTGCAGCAATCTCCGTCCACTCACTTTCCATAAATTTTTCCAGCCATGGCAGTGTTACGATGGTTCCTGGTACAAAAGTCAGCGAATTGGTACTTATATTTTTATGAGGACGCAAACTGAAAATTAGGCCGTATTGGCCTTCGGTAATACTTACCTGTTTCCGATTCAGCAGCCCATAAAAATTTTGTCCGTAATGATTGATGGTAACCTTTAAATTTTCTACGCTATAGCTTTCATCGATCCATTGGATAAATTCCGGATACACTTTGCAGATATTTTTTCCAATGAGTCCTGCATCAACGTAAAATTCTTCTTTAAAAGAATGATTTATATAAATAACATTTCCGTAAATATCCGTATAAAGAACCGCATCTTCCATCAGATCCAGAATTGATTCAATCTGCAAAATTTTCTGACGTAGCCCTTTTTTTTCAATATGATTTATCATTCGCACAGCTACCAGATCCGCCATATTTTCCATAAATGTAATAGTGGAATCTATGGTTTCAAACAGTGTTTTTACTCTGCTTTTCGGAAGAATCAAAGCAATCACACCCAGCACCTGTTTTTCATATCGGATGGGTACACCTACAAATCCCTGTATTTTACAGCTTTCAAACTGCTCACATTCCCGGCAGCTTGGAATCTGCCTTTTATTTTCTATCAGGAGATTATGATTATTGATAAGCACATCTGATATTAAAGATCCGATCTTAATATCTTTATAAAGGGAAAAATATTTGAATTTACTTCCAACAATATCCATGTTAGAATCTGTGATAATCACATCTGTATCCACTATGTCAGAAATTACAACTGCAAAATTATCCACAAAGCTTCTAATTTTTCCCAGTAAACTACTCATATTAAGACCTCCGCTTATAAAGAAATAGGCTATCATAAGTTTTACTCATAATAGCCGATATCTCTTATTTCTTGCTAATTCTCACTTCGCAGACATCTTCACCATTTGCAATTGTTTTTCCAAGGTAGAAATCATAGTTCATTTTTTCACAGATTCCCCGGTCGCCATCCATGGCAATGTCACAAAGTACAGAACACTCTTCATCAGTTGCACCGAGTTTTTTCCATGCTGCAACCAATGGACAATAATGAAAGTCTACACTAAGTTTATCATCTGTGCAAGTATCTTCCATTTGGAAAATTTCTTTTACATTATCATTGATGAATTCTTTATGGAATACATGAAGGTCATCTGTATGCGTATATTTTGTTTCCCCATGGAAACGGCCACATTCTAAAATTGCTTTATGTGCAAATTCATCACTTAATCCTGCTTTTTTGCCTTCCTTGTACATAAGATACATCCATGTCGCTCTATGCTCAAAAGCTCCTCTCATATCCTTGATGTGCTGGCTTTTTGTTTCTGGTACATTCTTAATCATTTGTTTTTCCTCCTGAAAATATAATAATATTAAAACACTACATAAGCTTTTCTGCCACATAATCCATTAATGTACTGATTTGATAAGACATTGTAATAGCACCTGGATCCAGATGGCCTACCCCTTTATTTGCCTGGTAAGTTGCTCTTCCTCGGACGGCTTTCATATTTTTTGTATTTTCTGCCCCATCTATTGCAGCTTTTTTTACAACTTCACATAAGGTTTTTTCGTTGCTTCCGTTTTCAATACAGCTTTTGTATGCTTTTACTGCTGGTGCCAAGCTGTCAATCATTGTTTTAAAACCTTCCTGCGCCTGCCCCCTGGAAATAATTGCATTTAACATTGCTTCCAAAACATCATACAACTCCTGTTTTCCCAGTACCTCTTTTCCCTTCACTGCTTTTGCAGCAGCAAGGTATGCACTGCCATATAAAACTCCCGAAGATCCGCCAATAACCGCCATCATACTTTTTCCAATGGCTTTCAGCTCATCACTGATATTCATGGAGGCAAGTGCTTCTATATCTGCCACGAGCTTTTCAAATCCCATATTAATATTAGACCAATGATCTCCATCGCCAGTTGCAAGGTCAAGCTCTGTTACATAATCACCATTCACACGAATTACTTCATAAGTACGTTTAACATATTCTGCATAATCTGCAGCTGTCAGTACAAATCCCATGTTCCCATCTCCTTTATTTAAAGTTTGAATGCCGGTGTGTCGCACGGTGCGTCCAAAAGCTCTTTTAGTTCATCATCCAGCTTCATCAATGTAAGAGAGCACCCCGTCATATCTAAAGCAGTTGTATAATTTCCCACAAATGTTTTGTATGCTTTGATCCCTTTTTCTTCCAAAACCTTCTGAACCTCTCCATTTAAGATATATAATTCCATCAACGGAGTTCCGCCCAGTCCGTTTACAAGTACTGCGACCTCACTGTCTGAATAATCGTAATCTTCAAGAATTTTACCAAGAAGAATTTCTGCAATTTCTTTTGCTGTTTTCACCGTTGTTTTTTCCACACCCGGCTCCCCATGAATTCCCATACCTATTTCGATTTCATTGTCTCCTAGTACAAATCCAGACTTCCCTACTGCTGGAAGAATGCATGGCGTCATTGCCATACCCATGCTTCTGATATTTGCAATGGCATGCTCTGCCGCCGCCTTTACTTCCTGCAAGGAAGCACCTGCCTCAGCTTTTGCACCTGCAATTTTATGTACAAATACAGTTCCGGCGATTCCCCGCCTTCCCGTAGAATACGTGCTGTCCGGAACTGCTACGTCATCTTTTACCACAACAGTTTCTACTTCAATATCGTCTGCATCTGCAAGATCAGCTGCTAGCCCAAAATTCATGATGTCGCCAGAATAGTTTTTAATTACAAGTAAAACACCTTTTCCTGTTTCCATTTTTTCAATGGCTACACCGATTCGATCCGGGCTAGGAGAAGAGAACACATTTCCCGAAACTGCCGCATCCAGCATACCAGTTCCGACAAAGCCTGCATGAAGGGGCTCATGTCCAGCACCGCCGCCAGAAATAATTGCAACCTTCGTTCCTTTTTCTTTGCGGGAAATCACTTCTGCTCCCGGTGTGTAATCCAATTTGTCTGCATAAGCAAACTGCATTCCCTTCAGTGCCTCGCTTACTACATCTGCCGGATGATTGATAATTTTTTTCATTTTATCGATTCCTTTCTTTAACCAATTCCCAGATAAGCTCTTTTAATCTGCGGATCCGATGCGATTTTTTTTGCATCACCACTCATTGTAACTTTTCCATTTTCAATTACATAAGCACGATCAGATGCTGAAAGTGCTATATTTGCATTCTGTTCGATTAACAAAATGGTAACGCCCTGTTTGTTAATCTCCTTAATCATATCAAAAATCATTAAAACGAAATTTGGTGCAAGCCCCAATGAAGGTTCATCCAAAAGCAGTAGCTCCGGACTGGACATCAAGGCTCTTCCTACTGCAAGCATCTGCTGTTCACCGCCGGAAAGCGTTCCCGCCTGCTGTTTATAGCGTTCCTTCAATCTTGGGAACAGATTATAAACTCTGTCGTAACCCGTAGCAATCTCACCTTTATTTTTTACAATATAAGCCCCCAACCTTAAATTTTCCTCTACAGTCAACTCCGGGAATACTTCTCGTCCTTCTGGAGAAATACTAATCTTCATCTTCGTCATGGAATGGGTCGGTGCCTGCGTAATTTCTTTTCCATTAAAAACAATCGCGCCCTGCTTTGCTCTCGTTACTCCGATGATTGAAGTTAAAAGTGTTGTTTTTCCAGCACCATTGCTTCCAATTAAAGAAACAACCTCACCTTTTTCCACTTCCATATTAATTCCCTTCAGAGCGTGAATTGCACCATAATAGGTATGTAAATCATTAATTTTCAGCATCATTTTGTACCCCTCCCAAATATGCCTCGATAACCTTCGGATTATTTGCAATTTCAATCGGAAGCCCCTGAGCAATTGGTTTTCCATGATCAATTACATAAATTCTGTCTGAAATGTTCATAACCACACTCATGTCATGTTCAATCATCAAAATGGTGTATCCCTGATTTTTCAATTTATTAATAAATTCCATCAATTCTGCGGATTCCTGCGGATTCATTCCCGCAGCTGGTTCATCCAATAAAATCAACTGTGCACCAGTAGCAATCGCTCTGGTAATTTCAAGCTTCCTCTGCTCTCCATAAGGAAGGTTTGCTGCATAATCATCTCTTCTGGAATCCAGATCGATGGCTTTTAACAATTGGATTGCTTCCGCTGTTTTCTGGTCTTCCTCTTCCCTGAATTTCTTTGTTCTAAAAATAGAATCCCAAAATCCATACTTTGTTTTAATATGTGCACCAACCAGTACATTTTCTATCACTCTTAAGTCCAAAAATAATCGAATATTCTGAAAAGTCCTGGAAATTCCTGCTTCTACAATATGTTTCGGTTTTTTATTTTGAATTTCTTCACCTTGGAATACAATGCTTCCTTCATCTACTTCATATACACCTGTCAACATATTAAAGACGGTTGTTTTTCCTGCACCATTAGGGCCGATAATACTTATTACTTCTCCACAGTTTACTTCGAAGCTTACATGATCAACTGCGACAATACCACCAAAGCGTTTGGTTATATTTTTTACCTCTAATAATAATTTTTTCTCAGCCATCTCATCACTCCTCTGTTTCCTGCCATAATTTCAAAGGTGCATTCTCATCCATTGCATTGATTTTTTCCTGCACATTTTTTGTCAGGCGATATGGCAAGGTCGATTTCCATCCCAAAATACCCTGTGGCCGAAACCTCATCATAACGACAAGAATGATTCCATAAAGTACAAATCGATATTCCATCAAAAAACGGGAAACTTCCGGAAGAGCAATCAAAATGCCTGCACCGACAAACATACCGCGGATAGTCCCCATCCCACCTAAAATAACCACACTGAGAATCATTGTAGAAACATCAAAGTTAAAGGTATTCGGATCAATATATCCAATCAGACTTGCATATAAGGAACCGCCCAGTGCACAAATACATGCTGAAATAACAAATGCAAAAATCTTATAGTTTGTAATATTAATCCCCATCATGGTACTTGCCATTTCGTCTCCACGAATTGCCTGCAATGCCCGTCCCAATTTTGAACGAACAATCGCAAGACAAAATATCGCAACCAAAACTACAAATACTAGTGTTAAATAATACATTCCCTTATTTGAGATTGTAAATGGAACTCCAAACAGGGATGCCTTCGGAATATTTTTTATTCCGAGGGTACCGTTTGTCACACTGCTCCAGTTCATTGCAACCATTTTTATAATTTCTCCAAATCCAAGGGTAATAATTGAAAGATACGTTCCCGACACCCGTAATGTCGGTAATCCAAGTACTACACCAATCAAACCTGCAACTGCCATTCCGCATAGTGTTGCTGCAAAAAAATTCAGCTCAAGCCTTACTGCACACAAGGATGCTGTATAAGCTCCAATCGCTACGAATCCCGCATGTCCTAAAGATACCAGGCCCGTGTACCCAGTTAACATATTTAACCCCATTGCAAAGATTGCATAAATCCCGATTTTCACAATCACTGTCAGCAGATACTGGTTGTTTAAAATAAACGGAAGGGCAAGCAGTACGGCTGTTAAAGCAAGCGAAATTATTTTTTTATACTTTTCTGTAAAAACTTCAAATTCATGTAAAAAACTTTTATTTTTATTTTTCATTGACCTTACACCTTTGTAATTCCTTTCCGTCCAAAGAGACCACGAGGTCTTACAATCAGAACAATAATTAAAATTACAAATGCAATGGAATCACGGTAAGTAGAGCCTAAAAAGGTAGCCGCCATACTTTCTGATACTCCGATAATCAGACCTCCCAAAAGTGCTCCCGGTAAACTTCCGATTCCTCCAAGCACTGCTGCTGCGAATGCTTTTAAACCAGCCATAAATCCCATATTCGGATATACAATCTGATAGTACCCGCCCACCAACACACCTGCAATTGTTGCAGAAATCCCTGCCAGGAAGAAAGTAAAAGAAATTACAAAATTTACATTCACACCCATCATATTTGCTGCTTTTGCATTCTGTTCACTTGCACGCATTGCCAAACCAATTTTTGTCTTATATACGATGAACACCAGGAGCAGCATGAGGCTTAAGGATACTACACACATTATAATCTGTGTGTAAGAAATCGTGATGCTCCCAAGTTGAACAGCTCCCTGTCTAAATAATTTCGGAAAGCTTCTTTTTTCCGAACCTAGAAAAACAATCATCAGGTTTGTTACGATATTTGAAATACCAATTGTAGTAATCAAAGAAGCAATCGGCAAAGATTTCTTTTTTCGTAACGGCTCAAGTGCCATTTTATCAATGGTAACCCCCAAGATTCCAGTTAAAATCATACTGGCTAAAATTCCTGGAACAATCCCAAATTTCATTCCGATAAACACCATAGCCATCTCAGCACCGAAAGCGTAAATTGCACCATGGGAAAAGTTAACCAGTCTTAAAATACCAAATACCAATGAATAACCAACTGCAATTAGGGCATATCCCATTCCCAGAGCCAAACCATTAAAAAATTGTTGTATTAACATGAGATATCCTTTCTCCTGGCATCTTACAAAAGATACCCGGTTTTCAACTTACTTCTTTTGCATCAGATCAATTCATTTTTACAAATTTTCCATTTTGAATTGTTACTTTTACGAATTCCTTATCGACGTCACCAATGGAGTCAAATTTTGTAAATCCTGTTACGCCTTCGTATTCGATTTCATATAATTTAGCCTTCACTACTTCGGAGTCTGTGGAGCCTGTTTCCTCAATTGCTGTTAAGAGCATTCCCACAGAATCATAAGCCTGGGAGGTTAATGCAGATGGTGCTGAGCCATATTCTGCGGTATAAGCTTCTACATAATTTCTTACATTCTCATCTTCTGATTCAGAGAAGAAGATTACCGGGAACCGAACACCTTCAACTGCTTCTCCGCCAAGTTCAATCAACTGCTGGCTATAAGCATTGGAGAATGCAACAATTTCTATTTCCGGGTTAATCTGTTTGTACTGTTTTGCAACCGGTGCAACTAAGTTGTACATCCCACAGCAAATTACAACATCTGCACCTGCTTCATCAAGCTTTGTAATGGCTGATGTATAATCATCCGATCCTTCCATAACCTCTTCATGAGCAACTACCTTCGCCTCTGCATCACCGCTGTCTGCAATCAAGCCTTTTACGATTTCTGCTGTATTGGTTCCCCAGTCTGTCATGATAGAGATAATGCCTATGTTCTTTTTTTCTAAATCGTTAATTGCAATATCTACAGATGCTGCACCTTCTTTTGCAATAACTGTATTGTTCCTGAAAATGTAATCACCGATTCCTGAATAGTCCGCATGAGAAGAGGATGGAGAGATTTCAATAATCTGATTTTCCTGATAAATCGGAGCGGCTGTCATACATACGCCCGATGCGAAATGTCCAATTACACCTGCTACTTTTTTATCAGAAACAATTTTCTGTGCAATTGTAGTTGCTTCTTCTGACGTGTTCTTGTCATCAAATTTTACGATTTCAATCTGTTTTCCTAATACTCCACCCTTTTCATTCCATTCCTTTGCCATTAATTCTGCTGCATTTGCAAATCCTATGCCGTATTCTGCGTTATCTCCGGTCATCGGTCCTGCCACTGCAATTTGAATCGTTTCTCCTGAATTTCTTTCCGAAGATCCCTCTTCCTTTTCTGTTTCTCCGCATCCGGACAGACAGCTAATCACCAGAGCTGTCGTAAGCACTGCACTTAAAAGTTTCTTTTTCATAGTTTTTTATTTCCTTTCTTACGTATTTTGATAATTGAATTATAGCATTCTATTTATTAAGTTTTCAATCTGTTTTATGCATTTTGTATATTTTCGTTACTTTATTATATTATTTTTTAAGCTTTTATTACAAAAATATTTGGTTTTTATGCATAACTCACAACATTTCCATATACTATTGTTTCATTCTGAAACATTTCATTTTTTAACAATATGTGAATTCCATCTTAAGCAGCAAAAAGGACGATCCTCCCTCACTTCTTTTTTAAGTATGGAAAATACTGTAATTTTATGTTATATTATACATAGCGAGGGTTTTATGTTGGCAGCTGCAACAGAAAAGAAGCGTTTGCAAGACTGGAGCAGTTACGCAGGAAAGAAAAAGTTCATTGATGCCGGATCGAAAAATAATATTGCATTGTCTAAGACGGCGAATGGGACATTACAATGCAGTGTTATTGATCCGTTTGGTATTTGCTTTACTATGTTATGTTAATAAAGGGGAATGGTTTTGAAAACAGATAAAAGATATACCGCTTGGGAAATGGCAGCTTTCTTTTTGTCAAAGATATGGGAGAACAATCGAAAACTTTTGATTATTTCATTGCTTCAAATTCCGATTTTGGTATTCTCGCCTTATCTCAATCTGCTTATGCAGAAGTTAATTATTAAGGGAATTACGGAACATTATGAAATTCTTAGCTTTCTCTTAGTTATCATAATAGGATATACGGTATTGATTGTGGTACAGGCATTGTCGGAATGGCTGGCGGGACGTTCCGAATGGTACAATCGAGTTTTAGTCAACACCTTGTTAAAGTTTATTGATGAAAAAACATTAAATTCGGATTACATAAATATAGAAAGTGCTATTGGCCAGGAAAAACGTCAAAAAGCGTTAAATTCGGTATATAACGGTGGTCAACGGCTATTTTCGGTATGCGTTTCTTTAGCGGTTAATTTTTCGGGCTTTCTTCTTTATGGAATTACCGTATGCTCTTATAAAGAGGAGCTTTTTGTAATTGTTGTTATTACTGCACTTTTAGGATATTTTTTTACTACAGGGCAGCATAAATATGAGCAGAATCAAAAGGATGGGATAGCAAAAGAAGACAGAAAATTAAAGTATTTGGAAGCGGAATCGGTTTCTACAAGGGCGGGGAGAGAAATTCGCCTTTATCAAATGCAGGATATGCTACTAGGAATCTATCATAAAGCTGTTATGGGAAGACTCAATATAGAAGAACGGATTGCTAAAGGTAGGCTATTTGCTGATATGAAAATTCATTTTATATCTTTGTTAAGAAATAGCTGTGCTTATGTTTTTCTAATTATTATGGTAGATAAGAGAGAAATTCGGGTAGAAGATTTTGTACTTTTAATTGGTATGGTATCAGGATTATCTGCATGGATTTCCAATTTTATGATGAATTTTGCCGATTTACGCAAAATGTTTCTATTTTTTCAGGACTTTTTTGAATATATTGAGATGTCTGATGAATACGATAATTTAGCGGAAGAGCAAAGAATGAAATCCTCATTTTGTGTCAGGTTTAAGGATGTATGTTTTTCTTATAATGGTTTAGAGGAGGACACCTTACATCATATTAATCTTACCATTCATTCCGGTGAAAAATTAGCACTTGTCGGAAACAATGGAGCAGGAAAAACGACATTGGTTAAGCTTATGACGGGGCTTTACAGACCTACAAGAGGTCAGATTTTAGTCAATGATATCGACATTTCAAAATATAGCAAGGAAGAATATTATAAATGTCTTTCTGCCGTTTTTCAGGAGATTTTAATTTTGCCTGTCAGTATTGCACAGAATATATCTTCGAGAACAGTTGAAAAGACGGATATTGATAAAGTGCTTCATTGCCTGAAAAGAGTAAATTTGGCAGAACGGATGGAAGCGCTGCCGAAGTCTTTAGATACTTTACTTAACACGCAGGTAAGAAGTGAAGCTATTGATTTATCCGGCGGAGAGGGACAGCGTTTAATGATTGCAAAGGCTTTCTATAAAGATAGTAATTTTATTGTTTTAGATGAACCTACCGCAGCACTGGATCCGATTGCTGAGAGCAAAATTTATGAGGAATATAATCGTTTGGCAGACACTAAAACATCGTTGTTTATCTCTCATCGTCTTGCCAGCACTCGTTTTTGTGACCGAATCATTCTGCTTGATGGTGGCAGAATCGTAGAGGAGGGGAACCATAGCTTTCTCTTAGAACAAAAAGGATTGTATTACAGAATGTTTACAGAGCAAAGTAAATATTATAGAGAGGATGAGATTTCCGGTTTATGAATATTACGATAAGAACAATAAAAATGATACAAAAACAAGTACCGCTTCTGCTTCCTTTAACGTTGATTTATTCTCTTTTTTTCATAATGAAACCATTCGTTATTTTTCAGTTTTCAGGGATGATTGTAAACGAGTTATATGAAAGTAGAGAATTAAGAAAGGTATTCATCACTGTCGGAATATTTGTTTTAGTAGTGCTTGTGAATGATTTGATAATTGCTTTTCTTGCTGGCAGAAAAAATGTTTTAATTGCTACATTGACATATAAACAGGATCTCATGCTTGCGAAAACGGCAATGAATATAGATTATGATAAGCTGGAAAACAGTGATATACAGACACTTTTAGAAAATATAAAGCAAAGTAAATTTCAGCGTGGGGATTTTTTCTTAACAGAAATTCATTTGATCGAAAAGTTTCTCATAGGCATTTTTACAATAACGGCAGCACTGATTCAGATTCCGAAAATCATATTGATTGATACGAGTGTTCTTGGGATTCCTTCTTTGGTAATGACAATGATGCTCTTTGCTTTATTTAGTATTTTATCATGGTTATCCATTCTATCTGCTAAAAATAGTATCCGTCACAGTAAGAATATTTTTGCCAGATTTGGAGAGGTGGCGGGAGTTAATCGGATTTTTGGCTTTTATCGTAAAGAAATTTTTCAGAATTATCGATATGGAAAAGATATTCGTATTTTTGGAGAACAGGAACTTATCAATCATGAATTTGATGAATGCAAAAATACAGTAAGAAAATTTATGGAGGGATTGGGAGATGAAGAAGGTAGGTTCCGTGTCAAGAATACAATCATTACAACATCGGTGATTGGGATTGTTTATCTGTTTGTCGGGCTTGAGGCTTATTATGGAATGATTCGTATTGGCGATGTTGTAAAATATGTGGGAATCATCTCGCAGTTTCTGATTGGAATTAATGATAATGTTCGTGCAGTTATTGATTTGGAGTTAAACAGAAAATTTCTTGAACAGTATTATAAATTTCTTGATATGAATGGTGAACATAATAAAAATAACTTTTCCATAAATACAATTAAGGAAGTGTTAAATAGCGACTTTGAAATAGAGTTTCATGATGTTTCTTTTCAATATCCGAATGCTGAAAAATGGGCAATTCGCAATCTTTCTTTCCGTATGAGAAAGGGAGAGCATATAGGGGTTGTCGGGGAGAACGGTTCGGGAAAAACAACCTGTATTCGTCTTTTATGCCGCCTTTATAAACCGACAAGTGGAATGATAACAATCAATGGAATTGATATTCAGACTTATCCGTTTGAGGATTATGTTCATCTGCTTTCTGTGGTTTTTCAGGATTTTAAACTCTTTTCTATTAAACTTTCTGAAAATCTTACCGTAAGTGATAATGTAGATAGAAAGAAAGTCATGGAGGTATTAGAAGATACCGATATGTTATCCCGTATTAATTCCATGCAGGGCGGAATAGATACTTATTTATATTATGATTTCTCCTCAAACGGAGTTGAATTGTCCGGTGGAGAAGCACAAAAAATTGCGATAGCAAAAGCATTATATAAGAACGCACCGTTGTTTATTATGGACGAGCCGACTGCTGCACTTGATGCTATGGCAGAAGCTGAAATATATAGAGGGTTTCATACGATGATGGTAGATAAAACCTTCCTTGTTATTTCACATAGATTATCGAGTTGTATCTTCTGTGACCGTATTTTAGTATTTTGCGAGGGGGAATTGGTAGAGAATGGAAGTCACACTCAATTATTATTGGAAGAAGGAATATATAAAAAATTGTGGCATGCTCAGGCTGAAAATTATAAAGAGAGGGTAACTATTTAGTCTATATCGTTGTATTAAACTATACTTAATTAATCATCTTGTATAAAAAATTAAGGATAACTGCAAAAGTAGACAAGATTGTTAGCCGTACATTAATGGACGTCAAAAATTGGGGATATTGTTTTTGGTTCAAACTTTTAAAAGTTCATCTGTAAGCGTCAAGTCAAGCACGCCTACCAAACCTCTTTGTATAGATATATAATCCTCTCCATAGGAGGTATTTATAAATGCGAACAAGAAAAACCAAAGAAGAGAAATTCAGATTAATAGCCGATTACAAGGCAAGTGGTCTGTCAATGGCTAAATGGTGCGATGCTAATGGCATTCCTGCTTCAACATTAGCCGGCTGGCTTCGTGGTAAAAATACTAATACCACAAAGCCTAAAAACAAAGCCAAATTTGTTGAAGTATTATTTTGGATTACTTGAAAATACTTTGAGGGTGGTGAGCCAGCTTAATGTTTGAATACAGCGATTATAAAATCATTCTCTGCTGTGGAGCCACTGACATGAGAAAAAGTTAAAGGCTGGAAAACATAACATTATGTGGATGTCTGGTTCATGCAAAGAGAAAATTCCACGAGGCATTGATAGCAAGTCCTGATAATGAGATTGCAAAGAAGGGAGAAAACTACATTCTTAAACTTTTTGCCGTAGAAGACTTTGCTGATAAAGAACAGAGCAGAATAAATCCAGAGCTATATTTGATGAATTTTATGAAATCCAGCTAAGTAACAATCTTGCTGAGCAAAGTGTGAAACCATTTGTGATAGGCCTGAAAAACTGACTGTTTTCCAATACTGCCAATGGAGCAACATCATCAACCATCATATATAGTATCATACAGACAGGCATAGCTAATGATCTGATACCCCAGAAGTATCCGGAGTTTTCTATGCGTGCTTGAATTGACGCTTACTTATGAACTAAGCAACACCTTGTATTATTCGGTAGAGACGACAACGGAATATCTGAGCCTGGAAAAAGATCGGGCGGACCGTGGTGAAATCGGAAAGCATCCTCCCTGCACAACATCTTGCTTTATCTGAAATACTTTCACATATTTCTAAAAGAAGTGGATGTTCCGGCTCCGGATTGCATCGATCTGTTTTCATATGAAGAAAAATCAAGAGTTTCTATAAGATTCGGTATAATCTATTTTTCGGTATAACCACTTTGTAAAAATACTTTTATTGTCTTCTGTATTCAGAAATTAGTTCCTCTGTCAAATATTCATCACTCATACAGTGCAGATCAGATACCCCTTCACTGATTAGACGATAAATAGTTGAGCGATAGAAAAAACTGAGAGCATCGTCTAAAGAAAGATTTTCTTTTTCTGAAAAATGCACGATAATTCTGGCATATTTTTTTTGTAATAAAATAGGATTGGCGATCAAATCTGTTCACTCCCCTCATAGTGTAGGTACTTGCTAAGTGCTTTCTGTGTCCGGAAACATATTTGCAAATTCGGCTTTTCATAGCGCAGGCGGCGGATGGCTTCTCTCTTGTCGATCAGGTTGTCAAAGTAAAGCTCAACAGTATTAAATACCTTGTCGTTTGCGACACCGCCAATTACTATATCATAATCTGCCGCATCATTTCCCGTTCTGCACTTCAGTATGAAATCAAGCCATTCTTCAGAGTAGCTGTCAAACTTTAGAACCTTGAGTTCCAGCAATGCGTTTTCATCAAGGTTGTAACGAGAAACAATTCCGCTTTTTCCACGGCGCTTAAATTTTTCACACCACTTTACCGCCTGATTGTAAATAGGGGTAGTGTAAAAGCCATGCCCAAAATCCAAATTAGCTCTGGAATGTACTAAATCCGGAGTTTGAATCTCCAGATAGGAGCCGTGATATAAAATCATAATTGTATACCCCTTTCTTCCATCATGCTGATAATATCATCAACGATGTAATCTTTACTTTGGGTATGCAGCATCTCATACTCTGGTATGATATAACTGCTCAAAATATCGCTTTTCTCAGTCAACGTCTGATAAATTTCTTCGGCATTTTTCCCAAGTCTGATAGCAATATTTTCAATACAGTATACAGCAAATTCCAGCTCATCTGCATTCCTTATTTTAGCGTTATCCAACATGGTTGGAGCACCTCCTGTTATTGATATTCAAGATAATCTTGTGAACTACCCATTGTCTAAAGCCAATGGGCTTCCTGCTTCATCGACTTCGCAACCTACTATCTCCACAGGCGTTAATTCGGGCAGTCCCTGCCCTATATATTTCTTTATGTGCTAACTGTCTTTGCAGTTTTTTAGCTTCCTTTCCTGTTTTGCCAGTATTCTTGGATTATCATATTTCCGTCCATCGGATGTGATACATAATATTTTCCACTTGCCACCTGTGATACGGTTGCTGATTTTATCTGACCAGAAAATTCTCTGTGCAGTTTTGACTTTACTTCTTTTAACTTGGGTACAAAATCTACTGCTATAATTCCCTGTTGCAGTAATTATTGCAGTCTGTTTTTCCGGCAGACTTTTTCTCTTTCTCATATTTTTCCTTCCTGTATACCAAAGTCTGATTATAAACAAAACGGCAACAGCCAAATGTTTTTGCTATCTGTACTTTCTGCTCATTATTCGGATATATTCTGTATTTATATGCTTTTAACATCAACTATCACCGCCTTACCTGTTGCTATCCCTGATTTTCTATGTATTTTCGGAACATTTCTTCTGTAACATTCCCCACACTACACGCAAAATATCCGTCTGCCCAAAAAGATATGGTCTTTATCTGTCCCATATATCTAATAATGACTTTGTGCTTTTGACATATCTCATAAGAAAACCATGTTTCCATAGTACAAGTATATCATGAAACTCTACTTTTGGCTACCTTTACCCATCGTCTAATGCCAGTGGGATTACGGTAGCCCTTTTTCAAATGCTTTGAAACGGCTTATTCAGCAACGACTTGATTATTTTTAATAGTTGTAAAGTGGTGTATCTAAATAGTACAAAACAAAATAAGCATGTGACTGCTGTAACTCAAGATCGTGCCTCTGCCTATGCGAAAGTCGTTGAAGAAATTCTTCCTGACTGTATGCAGATTGCGGATCGGATAATTGCGGAAGACCCAATGAGGGCCGGAATACTCACTCTGCACGATGGCCTGCCAAGGCTGTGGCACAGTTTTTTCTCTTCCTAAATCAAAAAGCAGTGGAAACCAAGTCCTGCAAGTAGTATTGTTAGGTCACCACCCTCAACCTTTATAATTCTGCCATCCGCTTTTATATGCATGATTGTAATCGAATATTTTGAATCTGTTTAACCATTTTCTTTTGATGAGTGCGTGAAAGGCCTCTATGCATGCATTATCTCATGGATATGCCTTTTTCGCTGTATAGGAAATTCCAATTTCTTATACAGTAAAAAAGCCGAAAGTCCTTGAAAACAAAGGCTTTCGGCGTTGCTTGCTGGCGTCGCTAAGAGGATTTGAACCTCCGGCCTACCGCTTAGGAGTAGACCCGATTCGACATCGGGGAGTGACATCTGATGCTAAAAAATGCTTGGAAATACAGGCTTTTTCAGCATTTTCAATCCCACCTGATACCACGCTGTGATAGCTGATTCAGAGGGATTTCACGTCGTCCGATTGGTTCGATTTTAGCAAGCCGTTCGATTTTTGGCGGACGTTGCGAGTACAATCTAATGTCACTATGTATCTGCTCGTTATGCGAAGTAATAGGAAATCCAAATCATTCAGGCACTACCGCAAGGTGATTCTTGCGGAGAATTAAGTGCTGTTACTATAGCATCTCAGCCCCATTTTTTCAAGCAGAAATCACTTGAAATTCAGCATATTTTTTCGGACTGAATCGCTATGTAAAAACAAAAAAGCAAGGGCAGAACCTTCTACGATTATGTAAAAGGATCTGCCCTTGCGGTTGTTATAAGGTCTTTGCCAGTGACTTCAAGAGTGCTGCCATTTCCGGATTTTGCAGGAGCTTCAGGAGCAACTCTTTATCATCTGTGGAGCTTTCCTGTGCAGCTGTCTGTACGGGTTCCGGTGCAGCCTGTCTGCCAGAGTAAAATGCAGCTTCCAGTCTTTCAGCGTTCAGCCTGCGGTCATCGTCGATGATATGGGAGTAAACATCCGCTACCATCTTGACCTGTGCGTGACCGGAATCACCCTGAACGGATTTCATATCGCCGCCGTTCAACTTCAGCTTATAGGTGATACTGGAGTGTCGGAGACTGTGGAAAACTACCTTCGGAAGTCCGTTCTCCTCAATCAGTTTGTTGAAGGCACGATTGATAGCCTGCCCCTCAATCGGCCTTCCGTTGGAAGAACAGAACACCAGATTGAAGTCGGTGAACTCGTCACCGAAAAGGTCTTTCAGTTCTTCGATTTCTGCCTTGCGCTGAACCAGCATTTCTGCCACAGTTCTCGGCAAAAAGACCTTGCGGACACTGGTTTTCGTTTTCGGGGTCTTGAGAACTAACGCCGTGTGAGTGTTTGCAAAGGTTGGTGGGAACTTGAACATGATGTCCTTTCCGTTCAGATCTGCCATCGCTTCACGATTTACTCTCTGCAACTCCTTTTCAACGAAGATGCTTGCCTGACCAAGTTCGATACTCGCAGGAGAAATGTCTACACAGTCCCAGGTCAGCCCCAGAAGCTCACCCATTCGCAGAGAACAGGAGAAAGCAAGGTTGATTGCCAGACGGAGAATATCATCGTCGCAGGCTTCCAGAGCCTTCAAAAGAACTTCCGCTGTCCAGATGTCTCTGGTCTTATGTTCTTCTTTCGGCAGCGTAGCGTGTTCTACGGGGTTTCTGGTCATCAATTCCCACTTCACCGCCTGATTGAATGCATTACGCAGAACCTTGTGAATCTCTCTGACCGTATGCGGTGTTAGATACTCGTTACGAGCTTTCACATACTTCGTAGACACAGCTTTTACAGTAAGCAAATCTCTGTAATACTTGTCCATAATTCTCGGAGAAACATCCTCCAGTTTCATATCACCGATAAGCGGACGAATATAATTGGCAATCAGGCTCTTTCTGCTTTCATAAGTAGACATCGCCCAGGTGTTTACACCATAGATGGACATATATTCTTCCAGAAGATCGTTTACAGTCTTGGCAGAGGGTGGAATAAAGGTTCCCGACTCCTGCTCATATTCGACCTGCAACTTTCTTTTCTTTGCTTCAACATTGGTGTCAAAGGTTTCCCATTTCTGACGCTTATTGCCGTTCTCATCGGTGTATGCATAGACCACAGAATACTTCTTTTTTCTCTTAACGATGGATGCCATGTAATCATCTCCTTTCCTGTCCATCCTCCGCTACTAATCTGTAGCGGGTCTGATTCTGATACCATTTTTCAAAACTCTCTTTGGTAGCTCGCTTATATCTGCCAACCTTGATAAGCTCAAAATCGCCATTGGCAACAATATAGTAGATGGTCTGACGATGTACTCCAAGCATTCTTGCCATTTCCGGCAGACCGTAGGTGGATGCCACAATGTCTGCATCCAGTTTTTGATCCTCTACCGTGCGATAATCGCTCTGGGATGCATACCATCTTTCAAAGCCCGCCTTGGTCACTCTACGCTTTCCCAGGGCTTCGACAATTTCAAAATGCCCTTTGGCAACCAGTTCTTAGGCAGTTGCTTCTTTCAGCCCAAGACGCTGACCAAGCTCCTCTACAGAATATGTAGTTTTCTTCAGTTCCTCACCGGGAGGGGTTCCATCGACCTTCTGGTATTTGAACTAGTTAGCATACCATTCCTCAAAACTGTCGATCATCACCCTCATGGTGTTGCCGACAAGAATGGTCTTGAAGTAATTTTTCTTAATGAGCCAGTAAGACTCAGTTTTGCAAAGGCCAAGCATCCTGCCCATTTCAGGGACAGACATACTCGTGCGTTTTCTTGTTTCTGCCATCGCACAACCTCCTAGTATAATAATGGTGTAGTCAATCAAGACTACTTAGTTTACAAGTTTCTATATATCAGATAACAGAAGAAGGTATTCTCCCTTCATCAGATGTTATCCTTAATAATTATCATGTCTGACGGTTCCTGATAGACACCAGATAAATCATACGGTATTATCCTTAAGGATAGGACAAAGAATGTAATTCTCCTTGGGAAGCTGATTCTTCAGCTGATACCTGTAAAAAAGTCAATTAGTCCATTCGACAGGGTTTTATGTTTTAGCTGGTTGGGAGCCGGATGGCTATACCTGTATAACACGCTAGGTTGTGTACCTGCCAGATTGGAAATGGATTCCTATCAGAAAGGAGCTTTCGCTCATGTCAAACAATGTTATTTTTAATCTTGATGAATTATTCATCTCTGTTGGTATTGATGTTGGGGCAGACTTCTCTTGGATGTCTATTGCACTCCCAAACCAGCAGTTCGTAGGAAAACCTTATAAAATCCTACATAGCAGTATGGATTCCCTTACAACCGCTGTTTCCAAAATAAAAGAAGCAGAAGAGTTGTATTCTTTGGAAAGCCGCATTTTCCTTGAATCCACGGGAATTTATCATTACCCACTCTTCTGCTATCTTCGTGATAAGGGTTTTAACTGCTCAGTTATTAATCCTATCATCACTAAGAATAGCACAAATATAAATATACGAAAAGTACATAATGACCGTTTTGATTCAAAAAAGGCTGCTTTAGTTGGTTTGAAATCTGATTTGAAGGTTTCTCTTATGCCATCCGACCTTGCTCTCAACTGCAGAAATCTTTGTCGTGAATACTATGACTTAATGGATAACCGCAGTGCTTATGTGAATAAGTTACAAGGTGAATTACGTATGGCATTCCCACAGTACCTTGGCATTTTTTCCAAAGTTACAACCAATACATCTCTTACATTATTGGAAACTTATACTTCTCCATCTGCTTTCCTTAAGGCAGACAAACAGGAGATTATTGATACCATTCGGTCTACTGCCCGATTTGGACTCACATATGCTGAGAAAAAGTATAATGCTATTATTCAGGCTGCGGTTGAAGCCAATGAATTTGGTTATATCATTGACAGCAATATCAAGCGTATTCGCTTATACATAAGCTTCATCCGTAAATTCGATGAAGAAATCCAAGGTGTACTCGAATCACTACGCGAGCTTGTAGATGCCAATGAAGATACGGATTTTGTTAATCAAATCCATCTGATTGAAACATTCAAAGGTGCCGGTTTCCTATCAGCTGTATCTCTCATGGGAGAGATTGGTGACTTTTCTGCATTCTCAAAGCCAAAGCAGCTTTTTGCTTACTTCGGTCTTGATCCAGCAGTAAAGCAGTCTGGTAAATTTGAAGGAACTAAAGTTCAAATGTCAAAAAGAGGTTCTGCCATCGCAAGAAGAGTAATCCATATACTAGCTTTACAAAGCATAAGTACTTCCCGTACCGGGGAAGCTAAAAATCCTGTTTTACGTGATTTCTATCTCAAAAAATGTGAATCAAAAGCAAAACTCGTTGCAATGGGTGCTGTATCTCATAAGGTATGCAACATGATATTTGCAATACTTAGAGACAACAAACCCTTTGAAATCATTATGCCACAGGAGCACATCAGACAATACAATGCGGCTAAATGCGACGTTGCCGCATAAAATACTGTAACATTAACGAAACAATATCTTTGAAAAAATGATATTTTCACCAAGGGGTAAGTGCGCCCTTTTTTAGTTCAAAAATGAAATCAAATTTTTTTCATTTTCCTATTGACATTTATTAGCTGGACTATGTAAAAAATGTAGCCATGTGTTTTCTTGTCATGGCTACATTTTATCGAACTCTTGATTTATTTTGAAGTTTGTCGCCGGGTAGCACGACATCCTTGACAAATATCAGATTTGCTGATCCAGCCACTCATCGAAACTCTTTTTAGAGATTCGGATGCTGCCGCCGATTCGGACACTGTGAAAGGCTTTCTTCTTCACAAGGTTATATGCGCTTGTTCTGCTGATACCCAGGATGTCCTGAATCTCATCAACGGTATATGTTCTCTTATCGAACTGGCCTGCAGAGGCAGTCATAACTTCTTCGGTACGCTGATTCATAGCAGCGATTCTTTCTTCAAACATCTATGTTCACTCCTTTTCTTTCTTCGGTTTATGTTTTGTGGAACGCTTTTTCAGCTGTTCCATTGCCAAGCTGATGGATAAGGCTTTCTCGATCGCTACCATTTCACGGGACGTAACCTTACCTAAGTAATTATCAATTCTGCACTTATCAATGGTACGAATCTGTTCCAGCTGCACCACAGATGCTTCTCTAAACGCAGGATTGTCTTTGATTAAAAGATGGGTCGGCATATTCTCCTTCTTGCGGATTTTCGTTGTGACCGTTGCCACAATCAACGTGGGAGAGTGCTTATTGCCGGTATCGTTCTGAATCACAATCACCGGTCTGACACCACCTTGTTCAGACCCAACTACCGGGTCCAGATCAGCGCAATAAATATCGCCACGGCGATATACCCAATTTTCTTTCATCATGTGCCATGACCTCCTTTCGTTGGGTATGTAACAAACAACTGCCCGAAATGAATCGGGCAGTCATTCCAAAGTCTATGTGTCCCATATTTGCCACGCACCCCTGGGAAAGAGAACAGTCGTCTTCAGGGAATCATCGAACGGCTGATTGCGAATCAGCGCCATAGGAATCTAACCTCTGCCGGGTTCTCCGCCAGCTCCGTAGAGAAGTATCATTAACTCTGACTGTTTTCATTGCCGTATTGGTAGCAATCCAATATTTACGAGCCGGTATTGATCGCTGGCACCGGATGAGAGACAACTGCGTCAATATAAGAAAAAGTCGTTCTATTTCTCTTTCCGATACGTCACGGCGTACCGCTGATGTGGCTGATGCTCTCGCACCGACAGCAGGAACGTATTCGATGATTGTCTATTCAGTTTTCAAGGAACAATCAGCCGTTTTTCTTTGGCTGTGTCTAAATTGTACTGTTTTCACGATTCGTTTTTTATGACCTCTCACGGCGGATTTTATAGTTTCTGCTTCAGTGCAGTCAGCTGAGCAATAACAGAATCAAGCTCTGCCTTAGCAGCATTAGGCTGGATTTCACATCCAAGCAATATGTAGTCGGTTGACACACCGAAAAATATCCCGATTTCGATCAGCAGGTCGATGGACATTCCTTGAAGACCTCTTTCGAGTTTTCCAAGGTTGCTTGTGCTGATGTTCAGTTTTTCTGCAAGTTGTTCTTGCGTCAGTCCTTTTTTCTTTCTTAAATTGGCAATTCTCATGCCGCTATCTTTAGGGTTGTAATACATATTGATTTCCTCCGATTTCTTGAAATTTTGAAAATGAAAATCTCAAGAAGCCGGGAGGAGAATGGTTGCGGGGAGTATCCCCTGAAATAAAAGAAGCGCACCCAATCTCACAATTTCTTGCAAGAACAGGTGCGCTGTTGGGCTGTTTATGATTCAAAAAAATACCCCCGCCAGTTACATTTTCTAAGGCAATTTTGCTCTTGCCCTGAAAACATAACTGGCGAGGGTGTTATAACCGGTGTTATGCCGGTTCGTATCGGTGTTTTGACGGTGTTATAATGGTGTTATGGGAAAAATCGGGTGTTATGATGGTTTTTATTGGTGTTACGCCGGTGTTATGCCATAGCACCGAGAAAAACCGGCCATTTTCAATCTTTCAATTAGCTCGTCATATTCCTCCTCTAAGAGATTGCGCTGTGCCATCCGTAGCTCTCCCCGTGCCATCTCTGGATGATTCAACTTAAACATTGCGTAAATCATCCAAAAGTAGCCGTCAATGCTGTGTGGTGCAATTAGAAGCACCTTAGAAGCATAGTGTTGGATACAGACGTAATCACGTCCCTGATCAAACGTTTTCATCAGTTCACATACAACGCCCAGATAACGGTACTCAAAAGCTACCACTTGGTCTGCGCCATTTCTCCAAATTCTCTGTCATACCACCAGATTGGTGTCCAGACGCCAATCTCCATATCCACATCAAGAATGCCGCACCAATCTGCATCGTAAAGTTCTGTTGCGACACGCATGATGAGCATGGCTGCTTTTCTGGGATCAATGCAGGTATTTAATTCCTTTTGCATATTATGCAGAGTACGCTCAATCTCTATTGCATATTGAACGTACTCACACCTGTCTCCGATATTATACGTTTCAAATCCGTTATTCCCACAATTCCTGTTTTGTTCCATAACGAATCCCTCCTTATGCTGAATATAGAAAAAAGCCGCAAAGCACCACTGACCCATTACGGATCATGACAGCTCTGCGGCTTGCTTAATCTGTTTTTTTGGTTTTGGCTGTCATATCAGTTTGATATCGGCAGTCAAGACAACTTGCTATATGAAATGCAATCTGTATTCAGTTATTTCTGATATACTCAATGGACATTCACAGGAGTTGACCTGTTTGCACAGGTTAGCTGGTGTGTCTTGCTCAGAAGCAGTAATTCCAAGATGCCTTTATTATTAAGGTGCATAGGTGACTTTTCGATTCTTGCGAATCACAGTCTTTGTTGTATGTATAATTTCCAGCATCGCTTGCAGCTCTGCGGCATCGCAGTCTGCCAGTTCCTCTGCAATTTTCTTGTCGTAGACAGGCTTCACCTGTTCCAGACTATCACACAACAGTTCATCAATAGAAACAGATAATGTATTAGCAATCTTTACGATAGTCGGTAGAGCCACTTTGGTTTGTCCCGTTTCGATATGGCTCATATGAGAAGTAGTCAGACCTGTACGAAAAGCAACCTCTGCCTGTTGCCAGCCCAATTTTGTTCGAGCTGCTCTGATACGTTGCCCAATTTTGATATAATCCACTTCATTTACGTCCATCGCTCCGATCACCTCCCATCCGAGTCTGTGGTTTTTATTCTATGGGCTAATTGCCTAAATGTCGATTTTGTATAGAGCGATAATGCCTATACAGACAAATTCCGGCAGAATAAATTTAATTGTATGGTCACTGATTGTCTCAAAAAAAGGAAGTCCACGCACCGATATATCAGACCGGTTTTGTGGACTTCCTTATTAACTGCTTCTCTTTCTATATTATGTTTCCATCTAACTGATTGAATAAGTCTCCTTCGATACCAATTATTTCGTCGATTGAGATGTGTGTGCCGCTTCGCATAATGACGGTACGTTCATAATAGTCAATTTTTTTGATGATTCCTGTTTCCGTACAATATGCACCACCAGACTTTCTTTCATCCGGGACAAAATACGTAATGGAGATTACCGGAGTATTCGACAGCCTTTCCTGCAAGATCTGAAGCCGATCATTCAGAGCTGATTTCTGATACTCATCCAACTCAACCCGATCCTCGGTCAGTCTGGCTGTTTCCTTGACCGCTGCATCATATCCAGTCAGAGCAGCAAACGGAGAGAATTGAGCCGCACGGTCAATCATCGCCATACGTGACCTTGTGGGTGAAGTATGGTGCGGTAGATTGATTATATCATCATATTTGTGGTTGTCGTTTGATTTGTTCACTCCGCACCTCCTCATGTTTGACAACTTCTTTTTTGATCTCAAAAAAAACAGAATTTATCTACATCACCCACTTCAACCGAACAGGGTATATTTCAATAACGAAATGAGCTTCATTTATCTGTGTTGACGGATGAGCACCAGCGACATCCACATTTACAGAACCTATGGCTGTTTTGATAAAATCATCAGGCTCTCCACAAACGATATATTGGGCAGATATATACTCGATATACCCTGTTTCATCTGGTTCAAGAGGCATTGTTTCAAACGGTTTTTCTATATCAACTCCTAACGAAAAAAGATATCCAGCAATTTCCGGATAGGTGGCTTTGATTTCACGGACATAGTTTTGACAATATGCACAGCCGCATAAGTCATGATTGCTTATCTGCTCATAATACGATTTTGTTCCTTCAATATCCAAATTCAACACCTCCACCAAATTCCGATTTTCTGTTTTGTCATGATTCACTTCTAAGTTAGTGTACAGGTAAAATCAGCAAATCTTTTTTCATGAAATGTAATACGCCACTCAATGTCATGCTGCACAAGTTCAAAATGTAATGCAGAACAAGCAGTACAGAGCTTTCCTTGTGAACTTGCTCCAAATACAACCGCTGTTGGTCCGTCTGCTCCGCCGATGCTTCCAATACAGGCGGCATTGCTGCTTGCAGAGGGTGCAAACGAATCATGGTCGGGCATGATTTCAAACGGTTTGTCGCTATCATCACAATCGCTGACTGTAATTCGCTCTGATGCTTCCGGTGAAAGCGTGTAGCGCATTTCGACAAAATGCGTCGGATAAATCCAGCGACCAGAGCCAAAGCTGTTCTTCTGCAAAGTCTGTTGCTCCAATTCCTGTACGGTGAGCGTGTATTCTGTCCCGTTCGCAGGATGGACAAAATGGAAAGAATCGCCGGGCGCTTTCACCGTGAAATGCGGACCGAGGACGGAAACCAGTTGTTGTTCCATGATCAGAGAAAGCGTCCTTATTTCCGGTCGGTGCTTGCTCACCCACGGAAAGGCATCTCTGCAAATGACCCATCCATATGATGTGTCCAGGCTATAATGCTCCACAGCCCATTTTGCTTCCAACTCAATGCCCATTCCATCCGGCAAACAGGGATTATATGTCACAGCACAGCCGTGAGATGCCCGCAGCTCATGCCCATTCAGATCCAGTCGTGGATTGAAATGAAGACACAAAGGATTGTCCAGTTCCAGTTCCATCTGCTGCTCCTGTGTAAAGTTTTCAAATGAGTCATTCTCATAAGTGAGATTCCACCTTCTCATGAAAGCAAGGATTTCATCTGGCTCAACACGCATACAGAAATCAATCACCAAGCCCTTGCTACATGAGTAAGCTGTAGGAATCAACCAATGGTGTCCCGCCCACTCAAACTGCTTTCCAACGGGAATCTCCTTTCCGGCGTGATCCTTTCCCTGATGTCCCCAGAAGTTGCCTTCAAAATAGACCTTCCATTCTGGGACAGTGGGTTCCGCAGCCGGGTTCATATCTATGTCGTAATACTCTTCCGTGTATGTGATCTTGCTGTAATCAAAGGACGATTGCAGTGATTTGATATATTCCCACGGCTGCTCCATAGCCGTCAAACTCATCTTTTCGGCAATCTCGGAGAGAGTTTTCTTCTGTTGTTCGGTTGCAGGATTCTCCTTCAAAAAAGTCTCAAACTGAGTTTTATCCCACATCCATGCCTGTTCCAAAACGGCAGCATCTCCACACGCCAGCAGCAAACGCAGAAAGTCCGTAAAGTTCTCTGCCAGAGGGTGAACAAAATCAGGGGCAATATTCATGGGGCTGACCGCAAAAACCATTTCCCCGAAACCACGAATGAAGCAGAAGTGGATACCGTCTACTCCAGCCCAGCCAATGATAGAAGCTCCCTTGGGTGTGCAAAAGTATAATACCTCATCGTTCCTTGTTTCAATTCCAATCGGCGCAAGACTAATGCCAAGCCGTAATAATTTTTGATATGTTTTCATTGAATTTATTCCTATGATCCTCAAATACCGCAGACAAGCATTCACAAATTCATTGGAACTTCTATTCGTTCTACTACTTGGCTCGGTATCACACTGTTATACTACACCATATTGTTTAAGCAACTCTTGCTCATTTCCAGAGATCCACCCAAATATTCGGAGTTTCCCATTTAACTCCTGCATAAGATAATGGACATCAAAGTCAATATCAACCTGTTGTTTATTCGGCACTTCATATGATGCCGTCCAAGCTACATTGGCTACGCAATGGAATTCATCTATCCGTGACATATCTACAGTTCGAACACGCATCCCTTTCGTTCCGATTCTACGATATTGCTCATAGCCTTCGGATAGTGCTTGCTGGAAGTCAATATCATTTTTTCCTGCCAGTACTCCAAGGGGGGGAAGCCGCAATGAATTCCGGGGCATATAGCTCTGCGATCTCATTACCATCAATTTCTCCACTGAGTGACTGCATAAAAAAACTTTCGTACCGCTGAAAGAACTTTTCAAGTGTGTCTTTAGTCATATCGTTTCCTCTCCATATTACGCTTATCTATTGCATCATTCTTTGGATAATTCAAAATCATCCTCCGTACATTTCCGGATAATATGCTTTGTCTTTTCCATCGGCAGCGGTACTTCGTCCGCTGCAAAATATTCTTTCTTCACTACTTCAACAACAGCTTCATGGTTGTCTTTACCGGCAGGAACAATCACATAATCACCAACCTCGATTGAATCGTCATCGGCTATGTAATAATAGCTCTTATATCCTTCATCAAAGGTCACACTGCAATAGATGATGTCGTTGCCACACCGCCGCACCTTTCCGTAGACGGATGGGTTCATAATTTCGCCCCAGCCATAGAAAGTAATGAAATCAAACACGGACTCCATGAACTCAGCCCAATCATCCGGTAAACCTTTCTTGTCGTAGGTTCCTTGGATTACTTTTTCAACACCCTTTTTTGTGACCACCTTGATGGTGTAGTCTTTGCTTTCAAGTGGATTTTCAACTACATCAGGTGGATTTCCTTCAATATGTTCAAACAGGGTGTCTATGTCCAAATCATCGAGCAGGCTCTCAATACCGCCTTCTACTTTGTACCTGCGAGAGACAGAACAACCTGTGCCGATATTCTGGATGTGTTCAATACTTTCGCTGTTTCTGTCTACGATCAAAGATTCTGTGTAATCCCAGACGGCATATTCCGTATGCTCCGAGATTGGTTCCTTCGATTTTATCTTAGTGATGCGGTGATAGAACACTTCGATCCGATTCACAATGTCTGGCTTGTTGTTTCCATCAAAGACATACAAATCAGGCATATCCAAACTTTGACGAAGTAAATCTGAAAGGTCAACACCTTGAACTACAAACTCAGAACACAAGGAACCACGAAATTTATAGGTCTTGCCCTCCGTATTCGTAAGTTCCATATTCCAGTCACCGATGTCTGTTGCAAATACCTCTGTATATTCGTTGCTGAAATATGCTGAAAATGCGGACATAATTCTTTCAGCAACAGCTTTATCCACTTTCAGGTTTTGTGTTCTGGCCTTTTCATAATGCCCATCTCGGCGCTGTCCGAACGCATACGCTGAAAACCACATCCGACCTTCCGAATTGATAATAATGTGTTGCTCGACTTCTTCATCCGGTTCCGGGCATGGACCATAGCCAAGGTGATTAGAAACAATACGAATTTTCTTCAACTCACCGGTGAATATAAAAGGGTTCTCGCCGGAAAGCACCGCCAGACGGCTCAGTGCAAGAATAAACCAGGAACGATTCTCGAACTCCAAAATGGAAACGGCATCATACGCCCAATGGTTGAAGTATCTCCATTGTGAGTAGATTGCAGAGCCAAGCAAACGGATGTCTGTTATCTCGTCAATCACTCGATTCAATTCATCGTATTTGCTCGCAGCATTCCCGTACTTCTCTGAAAATGCGTGACCGCAATCCATTTGAAACCCAAGCGATTCACAGTCATCAGCCATGTAATGATCGACAAGCTCTATGTAGTTGATTTTTTGATCTCTGAATTTATCAATCCATTTTGTGGCGAAATCATGGACTTGCTTCAAATATTCCATTGCAGTCACCTCCTAAAAACAATTAAAACTCCTCCCAGGTTCTGCCGTTTAGATCAGCTGCAATCTTTTCAGTATCAGGCATCGTTTTGTACTCAAACATATCCGCAAGGTTGAAGAACTTGCTTTTCTGAATGGGATTCTTGCTGCTTTTTCTAAAATCAATCGGGTAGAACTTCTCGACCATAAAGTATCTGTGACTAATCGTGCGGAGGTTATAGCCGTAGTTCTCTGCACGGTGGATTGCTTCGTTAATGCGGCAAATCTCATCCGGCGTTGGCGCTTCGCCGCTTTCTGACCGGTATGTCATTTTTCCCTCAACTTCAACCGCAATAATGGTCTTTTTCAGCTTGCCGATCGCACGGATGCTCTTATCTTTGTAGAGTCCAATATATCCATGCTCTGAAAACTTTCGGGATTCCTGATCGTAGAATAAATTCAAATCCATGTTGTCCTGGAACGTTGTTCCTGCCACAATCGCTCGCATCCACTTATGACCATCCGGTATCAGCTTTTCATCAAAACAATATTTTTTGAAATCATCCAGCACAGAAATAATCTCCGTGTCTCTGTCATCAATAATATCTTCCATCGCCTCCACAAGCTGTTCAAAAGTCAGATTAACGTGCTTAATCGGGTGGATCAGGCGCTCCATGTTTTCGCTGTTATACTTTTTCAGTTCAACAGTCATTTCATCAAATAACTGCTGCTTCATTGGTCTGGGGTCGATAGTCAGCAGAACCTTGATGTCCTCTGCACCAAACTGCTCCAGATGATTTACAAGCTGCTGCTTATCGAACTGATTATAGAGCTTTGTCTCGACAACGATCTTAAAGCTCTTTTGGCTGATTACAGCATCCGGAACGCTTTCGTCACCGGCAACCTGCAAGTCAAATGTAATTTCAGGACTTTCATCCTCTCCGAGAATAAGGCTATTCAACATAGAGAAGAATTTATCTGCATTGTAATTATATAAACGGGAAAGCATCAACATGGTGTTGGATGTATCCACATTCTCTTTTGAATGGTATCTCTGAAGGTAATGTATCTGCATAGCGCACCTCCTGAAAACTATCTGCCTTTCTCGACTTTCTGCTTGCGAGCCGATTCAACCCATTTTGCAAACTCCCAATCCAAAGGCACTTCATCAATCACTTCCATCAGCATTTCCTCATAATCAAGATAATCCTGATAATCCGATATTCTGCTCCATGCGCAGGGCAGAGAAGGGATGCCATACTGCTTCTTTGCAATGTCGATGATGTAGTTGTCCAGCGGAATATGTAAAAAACGGTAAAACGGTTCTACAACATCAGGAACCAACACATACAAGTATTTCAAAGTCATATTGACCCATTTCTGCGCTTGTCCAATATAAAACTCGATTCCTTCCGATTCATACATCGAAACAATTTCTTCGCAAATGGAGTGGTGCCATTTTGTAAAATCCTCAGCATCATTCACAGCTACAAGCTCAGGGATTCTTTCTTCCAAAAGTGCATCTACCGCTTTTCTCAACATATCCCCATTCTTGCCATTAAATCGAATCGTTCTGCACATATCCGTATATGCGCTCCTGCTGGCAGCTTCAAAGGGGTTGTCCGTAACGCCAAAGTAGAGCATCTTCAAAAAGTCAAGAATCTTGCTATCCACAGAAACCATACTGGACGGGGCGGAATCTTCTTTTTTCGCAAGAATCCGTCTGCAAAACTCATCCATCTTGTCTTTGCCATAGAAGGAGAAAGGATCGTCAACAGCGTTTTCGTCCACATTATTCCAAGGGTCAAAAACCACGTTCCCCTTGTGATAGAAGAAAACGCAGTCTTTCATCAGAAAGTATCCGTTGCTGTGAGCAATCCAGTCGGCCTGTTCCCATGCGTATTGCTTTGCCTTTTCAATATCGTACATCGTATCCCTCTTTTCGCTATGCTTTATGACCGCCAATCTGTGCATTGCGGTCTTTAGCGGTTGCACCTTCCTGAAGATTCATTCCCTTCAAAATGGCGTTCTTTCCAAATTTTTTCTTTATCGTCAATACTGCCTGTTGCATTTTCTTTTCACGCTCCAGCGCAGCATCTTCTTTCTCTTTTTCCTTCTCCAAAGCAGCATAATCAGTGAATAAATCCAGCTGCTCCACTTTATTTTCTTTCGGCACATCTGCTTCACAAATCACATGATTTGCGGATATGTTGAGTCTGCGTACCAAAAGAGATTTATCTACAATCCGGTCATATAGTTCCAAAACTGCATCTGTTACCAAGCGGGTAGAGGAAGTATATCTGCCTATATTGGCAGTTCCATGTGCGTGTTTTGGCACTTGCCGCCCATAACGGTCAGTAGTTATTTGATCTTTATATGCCTTGCGGCGCACAGGGTCAGACAGATTTTCAATATCATAGCCAACTGTCAACACAACCTGGTCAGTAACCAATCCCTTGTCCACCAAATCCAGCACAAGAAGATCCATCATCTCTCGAACAACCAGTCTTGCTTTTTCAAAATCATAGGGGCAATGCAGCACTTGGCCGGAGCCGACGCTATTACTTTCGGGCTTATATTGCTTCACTTCCGCAATCGTGCATGGCTCCCATCCCCAGGCATGATCTATCAGCAATTCAGCATTGATGCCGAATAGTCTGCAATCCGTTGGAACATTCCCGGCAGGATCTTATTCAGCGCATTGCACTGAACAATGAGAAGGTAACGGTACAGCTCGTCCGTCTTTTCAGCATCCTTTAAGGCGTAGACCTTCTCCATATCCATTCCGTCAAGCTCCAGATGGATTGCTTCGGCAAGGATCTGGGGCTTAAACCGGTTTTCTACATCTGTAAACACACGGACGTGAGAGGGCAGATAGCCGTTGACCTCCATAAAACGCAGGGCAGAAAAGCGGTTGAACCATGTGTAGGCAACCTCCTCCATAACCTGCTGGTATCCTTTATCCTGAATCTGGGCAATCAGTGCCTGACGCTGTTTTTTTTCGTCAGCGGACAGAACCTTGCCATTCACACTGTCGGCAGAAGCATTTACCATGTTATCCTCGGCAATGCCATACTGTTCCGCTTTCATGGAAACACGGGCGATCAGCTCTGTCCGTGCCCAGACAGCATATTTTTTTATCGCATTTTTATCCATACATTATTCCTCCGGACTCATAAGAACTGCCTTGCAGGGATTCTCTTCCGTTATTTTTACCCCAGCTGTAACAGTTATTTCTTTCATTGGAATTGCATATTCAAAATCAAATTTCATATTCTCTATCGTAGCTCCCATAGATGGGATCTTTAATCCAACAGGAACTAAATAATATTTTCCAGCTTTGTTATACATATTCAAGAACTGATCTCTATTACCCGAACCATTATTTTCATCCATCCATTGATAACGAGAAACCGTTGCCAAAAGCAGCTCTTGCATTTCTATTCCAGAACTACTTGCTCGACTAATGCTTGCGTCAATATTTGCACCTATGTGCAGAAAATATCCTTTTCCATAATTTCTATCATAAGATTTATATACCCAGCATGTCTCAGGAAATGGCGGTACAATATAATCAACTTTCAAAAAAGTATCTGCAAACTCCATATCTTTATAGTTTTTCTTCCACTCTTTGAAAATTTCTTTACCTGCCGAGTAATTTGCAAAGAATAATCCTATTGCAGGTGCATCGCCACCCCAAAGATATACTGTTCCTCTCCACTTTGCAGCGTTCCATTTTTCAAGGTTAATTGGCGAAGAAAAGAACATTGTTTTTCGCTTCTTTTCTGGTAATGGTTTTAATTCACCCAATGGAGGTTTTTTACTATTGGTAACACCTCTAAAACGCCAATACAGTCTTTCATATTGCTTTTCATCCGAAAGATTATAGTATGTGTACGGTTTCAACGGCGTAGGTATATACTGCTGATCATCCTCGTCGAAAAATGCCGCAATAAATTTATTTGTTTCTGCTGCTGAATCATACAACATTTGATAAACAATATTTGCTTCCCAAACCACTCCTTTACCTTTTTTCTCCGAATAGAGTTTTTGATTATATGTTTCTTCGCACAGAACAAGAACAAATTCCGACTCAATTATTTGATGTTCCATCCATCGTGGCCATCCTTCAGAAGGTGCTTCCTCATACTGATCTATCATCGCATCAATACCTTCTGAGCGTAATCTATTTGCCAATTTTAATACTTTATCTTCATATGCTTGATTTTTATGTGCATACGAAATAAACACTTTTGGGTTATGATCCATATTTATCTCCTAATCTTCTAAACTACCCACGCATCCCTGAAATTTGCCCGTATCGCAAACAGCGGAACAGGCAGCTTTCCTTTTGCCTTTTTTCCGTCAACGCTGTACGCTATAACTTTACATTCCTCGAAATGTTCTTTTTGACAATGCCATTGCATTGCATCCGCTTCCTGCTCCGATAGCGTATATATGGCATTGTGGTAGGGCAGAATAATCCGGTTTTCTTCAGGCATATGGCAGTCTACTAATAGCCTTTTCTTGTAACAGATTTCAAAATTCTCCAACACAAAGGGCTTTTCTCCCATGTTAAAGATTTCGATTCCATGTTCCGAAGGGCTTGTTTTGACACGGTATTCTTTTTCTGTCAGCTCACTGTCTGGTGTAACCACCATCTGAAAGCAGAGCTTCGGTCGTTCTCGGATAACGGTTGTCAGTTCATTCAAAATCCATCCGATCACTACTCCAATAACGCCAATCAAAGCAGATATAAGTTCCATCATGGTTCGAGGTCTCCTTACGGGTTAATTCAGCTTGATACCATCACAATTTTTCAGCAATGCTTTCAGCTGGGCACGAATCTTCTCCACATACTCATCTACATCTGCTTCGCTCTCCAGCGTTTTCGCCTGAAATACAACCTGACGGTTATAAGCCTTAATCACTTTCTTCGGTACCGGTTTATCGCCTGCACCAGTGTTTACTGGCGGTTTCGGCGGAGCAGGAGGGGCAAGGAGGGATTCAATCCTGTCCACGGTATTGTCCTTGTATTGACACATCGGCAGGAACATACCATCCAGCAGAGCAAGGCTCTTGCAGTCGGCTATTTTCGTTTTGCATCCTGTAAAGTAGGTGTCAGATGTAGCAATCACGTTGGATGCCTTTGCATCACCATGAGCGGCAGTATGGGTTTCCTCCATACACTGACGAACGATTTCAAGAACCTCCAGACGTTTTTCGTCCAGCATTTTGTCATGGGCAGTCTGTACTGTTGCCATCAGGGCATTCAGCTCTGGAATCCGCTTATAGTTAAACTTAGAGCCGGACTGAACCATGATGATCAGCCGAATTGTATTCAAAGCCTTATGTGCTTCCTCGTCCTTTGCAATGTAATCCAGGTCGGTACGCAGCTCCTGCTCAAAACGAACAGCAGAATCAAAGACCATAACCTGATTCTTGAAGAAGTTCTCCACACTGACCATCGCCTCTTTGCTGTCGTAAAGAGTGTCCTGTTTCTTTACGACACGCTCAACAAGGGCAAGATTGTCTTTTCTTTGAGAGAGAACATCATCCATCAGACTGATTGCAGTCTGTACCAGACCTCGATCCGGATACTTGCGATCTTCATACCGGTTATTTAACTGCGTGTAATGCTCTTTCTGAGCAGAAAATTTCTCAACGATAAATTTAATTAAACCATCCTCGTCATCCGGTACATCCATTACATCAAAGTAATCCCTCAGGAAGTCTTTGGCTTCCTTCATCATGGTTATGGAAACCATCTTGCGCTTACTGATGGAGGTCTTACCAATCTCACTCTTTTTACGAAGCATATCGGGAAGCTTCGGATCATCGGGCTGAATGGTATTCCCAGCATATTTGATGGTTACTTTCTGGTCATAAATCAGACTGGCTGCGACTGCAGCAATGTCGATTTCTTTCCAGCCGTATGGAATGCCGCTGTAACGGCTCTGAATATCTGCCATTGAAGTAGGCAGGTTCTTCATTGCCTGCATTTCCAAAAACTCTTCCATTGCAGAAGCTGCATCCCGGTTCGGCTCTGTGCCGGGAATCATCTGTTCTGACCCATTCAGGATGGATACAATATCCGCATCAGAAGCGGCATTCTTTGTAATCAGATCGAGCTTGCTATACACATGGGAAACCAGATATTCCAAAGACTGGTCGATCTTGCTCCTGGCATTTCCAGCCTTAATTTCCAAATGTTCGCCATCCACATAGAACTGTGCGGATTCAATCGCTGATTTCAAATCATCCATTGCTGACAGTTCATATTTGCTGGCTTCTTCCTGCTGGTCACGGATAATATCCTGCACAGACTTCGGCAGCTGACTGACATTGCGCTGTTTCACATACTTACGAATCTTCATAGCACTTTCCAGTGATTCGTAATAAGGCGTTTCTGCCAGAACAACAATCGCCTCGTTTCCCTTAGATTCTGTCATTAGATGCAGCTCGGACTTGTCAGAGGCATCGGTCGCCACAGTCAGGAAACGCAGCCGCATTCCACCAGTTGCCACACCAACAGTAATGCCATCTACCATCTGATCAAATGGAAAGTCATAAATTCCATATCGGAACTTTTTCGTGGTGAAAATATCACCGTAAATCATCTGAGCAATCCGCTCCACAATCGAAGCTGTGTCTACCGGTGTGTTCTTAATTTCACGCTGAATATCCTGCTCTTCATCCGTCAGGAAATTATAGGTGTCGCCTGTTCTGCCAATATAGTTCTGGCTCATCAAACGGTTGAGACATTCCCGGACAGCTTCTCTCATTGTGATTTTATCCATACGAATATCGTCTGCCATCAGAATGACGATGTTATCCAGATTCGCAGGAATATCATCAATGTAACGAATCAGATAAAGGAGCTTCAGCACATCCACATCCTGCTGTTCGATACCATCACCATTGTCCGCAGCTTTCTGGCAACGCTCAATTACCCGGCGAATCGAACCGTCCAGGAAGGTATGTACGGTATCATAGAAACGGAAGAAGGGTACAAGTGCATACTCATCCTTCTCCTGAACTTTCTGTGCTGCTTCCTGAAAGCCGGACAGCATGGAACGCTCACCGCCGGACAAATGCTTACCGGAATTTCCATGCTTACGGATTTCTGCAAACACCTTCTGCATGATAATAAACTGATATGGTACGAATGGAAAATTCTCAGAGAATTCCATCGGGCCGGAGTATCCTTTAATGTCCAGAATAGAGCCGCTGAAGCTGAACAGGTTGCGAAGAACAGAATCGTTCTGATCATAAACCCGTTCCAAAATTTGACCTGCCGGCGGTGTTTTTTTCAGAATACGTTTCTGAATCACTTCATCCACAGAGGAAGAAGAAAGGCTCAAACGAACTTTAAAGCGAGCCTGAATGCGGGAGAACTCATCCGCACGTACTTTGATGATCTCATCAATGACCTCCTGTCCAGTGCAAACGACCCAGATTTTGCCGCCACATTCACTTCCGATTTTTTCGGTCAGAGACTGGAGGTTCAACAGCATATCGGTGTCAGTACCGACATACTGACCAACTTCGTCAATCATAAACAGCAGACGGAAGTTTGCGGGTTTAGAATCCACATAGGCTTTCATATCTGCAACAAGCTGTGCTATGGAAAGGTCTGTAGCAGATTTATCATTAAACCAGGCCCGTGCATCTTCCTCGCTCATATCCAAAACTTCCATCAGAGTCGGAATAATGAACTTGCCATTAAAAGCAAAGGCACGGCGGGTTTCCATCCAGGTCTTGCCCTTCTTTTCTTCAAACACACGACGAAATTCCTCAGTCTTGCCCTGCTGATCAATATAGCGCTCAAGCATAGCAACTTTCAGATTTTCCCCGTAGTATCCAAGATGGGTATAGAACATTTTTGCAAAAACACGAAGTACCGCCGTCTTATCCTTTGTAATGGAACCTTCGATGTCAATGTTAAACAGAATCGTTTCTGTCATTCCTTTTGTCGCACGGTCAATCATCATAAAGGTAGCGGGATCGTCCTCAAACTTTTTTCGGAATCGCTCCACACTGCGAATACCTTTGACTTCTTTGTTCTCCAGCAAATAAGATAGCATTTTCAGGAAGTGAGATTTACCACTTCCAAAAAAGCCAGAAATCCAGACACCCATATCAGAGGTCGGCTGGTCAAAGGCGTCTCCGTAATAGTTGAAAAAAGTAATGAAGTGTTTCTTCAATTCCTTCGTAATCACGTATTCATTTAATTCCTGCTCAATGACATCATCGGCAGCCTGGTCAACCTTAATGACTCCATTGATTTTGCGGTTGATGTCGTCCGCAAACATTTCACGAATGATCATGGCTTTTCCTCCTTAGATTACATTAAATGCCCGATAATAGTCGTTGGGCTGAAGCCTGTTAAACAGTTTTACATGACGGCCATCAAATTCTCCCGGATACATAACAAGAATTGGGATATCCGAGAAATGCGGCTGCAGCGCTTCCAGAAGAGCATGGATTCTCATAAAAGGGAATACCTCGCCCACACCGGTCAGCATTAAAACATCACCAGGTTCGTGCGGCTCATACTGGATTTTCTCAATAAATTCTCCTTCTCCTACAGCAGAATGAAGCTGCTCCAGAAGATATCCACTTCCGTCCGCCACTTCCATATCTGGTATCTCGTCTGTGATGTCCATATCATCGCAAATGGACAGGAAAATATCATAGAGATTACAAATTTTCAGATGACAGTTCAAGCTCTGGTCTGTTGTGAGTTGCTCGACAAAATGCCGGACTGTCATTTCTTTTTCAGGCTCATAGCAGAAAATACGTATATTTACTTCATTGCTTAATCCTTTTCCTTCCAGAAACTCAGGCTCCTGGATTAAAGCCCGGACTTTATCCAGGCGTTCCTTTATGTCACTCATAAAGATCCCTCCTATGAGAAGCAGTTGAATGCAGGCAAAGCGGATAAATCTCCATTGCTTCTGATGGCATTTTCTAAAATCGGTTGCAGCCAGACAGGATTCAAATGATCTGATTTCAGGTTATCCAGATATTCTGTTTCTACCAGAACTCTCGCAAGAACCTGCTTCAATTTCGTAATTGTATTATCGCTCCAGGTGGCAACAGTGTCATCCTGTTCCTGTAAACGCATAAAATAAGTATTCAAGTCTATCTTACCAAATGAGCTGTCCCTTAATCGGTACTTCTCACCAATCACCGTAATCATAAATTCCCAGACAAGGCGGCTTTGCTTCATCATTGCATACAGACAAATCTGTTTTGCCACATCTGCAGGCTGAATAGAAATTGCCTGAATGAGTGATTCATCCTCCATTGCTCGAAGCCGTTTTATGCAGGCTCTGGCGATTCTTGAAATCGTCTTTTCTGTCGGATACTGAAAAAGGTTTTCCTCAGCAATCCTGCTAACTACTTCTGCGTCCTCCAGTCCTTCACATATCAGTTTTGCTGTTGTACGCATTTCATAAAACAGGAATGGTTCCCTGGTCAGAGAAGCGATATATGGGTATGTACTATCCATGTTGAAGCCTCCTTATTCTTGCTCAGATGACTCCGAGACCACTTCCATGATGTCATCAAAAGA
This sequence comes from Acetivibrio ethanolgignens, assembly GCF_001461035.1. Classification (GTDB taxonomy): domain Bacteria; phylum Bacillota; class Clostridia; order Lachnospirales; family Lachnospiraceae; genus Velocimicrobium; species Velocimicrobium ethanolgignens. Next base: position 51,702 of record NZ_LNAM01000153.1, read on the forward strand.
ACAGTTCAGTGCACAACATATTTTTTCAAGTGTATCTGTGTTTACGTTGTCCCCACGGTTCAATTTGTTGATCGTATAAGAACTGATATTTGCTTTCTCCGCTAAATCTTTCTTTTTCATGTCTTTATCAATCAACAGTTTCCAAAGCCTCTTATAGCTGACAGCCATGTACTTCACCGATCCTTTCTTGTCAACTCTGCTAAGTATACTTGCACTATTTTACATTATACCACAAACTCGCTCATTTTCAATGGATAATGTTGTGATAGCTCTGTTTTCATTGAATATTTTAATGATTTCTTTGTTTATATGATCTTAATACTTTTTAGGAAGGTTTAAATACTCTCGGACCCGATTCACAAATTGGCAAGCAGTGTAAACCTGTACAGGTTCACTCATTTTCTCGATTTTCCCTCTGGTGCAATCTTCGCAAATTTGCTTGTTGGGGCAGCATCCCCAATCCCCTTTGAACGGTATCTGCGATACCGGCTGCTCGTTCATTCTGAACGCTTCAACATAAAAGAAAAGAACCCGGACTGCCATTTAGCATCCAGGTTCAAGAATCACTTTCATATAATTAGTTTGTCTTTTCAATCCAGCCGATGAAGGTGATGACCTTTTCGAGATCTTCCTCACTCATGGTTCTCAGCTTCTCGCACAATTCACGATACGGAGTATTCGCATCGTCCAGCGGGGCGAAAAATTCTGCCGGTGTCATATCAAAATACGAGATGATATTGAACAGTTCCCTGAGAGACGGCAAGGCTGCTCCGCTGGTTATTCCACGAATGTACGAGCCACTCTTATCCAAATCCAAGCTCATCTTGTGTTCGGAAATATTCTTTGCTATTCTCAGTTCAGTAATCCTGATACGAATAAATTCATCATACTGCGTGTTGGCCATTCCTGTCCCTCCTTCCCCGATTATTGTAGTATGAATTTGAAGGCGGCGTTGGTAGTGAGAAAATGAATTTTCTCTTTATCCTTTTCTGTATTGGTGATATAATTACCAATATCGGTTTTTGATTGGCGATACCAGTACCAAGCATCTCCAAAGGAGAGATTTTTATGAATTTATTCGCTGTCAGTTTCTTTGGACACAGAGAAGTTGATGATCCGTTTGTGACTGAGCGACAGTTGGAATCAATCATCTGTGAGCTGCTTCTTACCAAAGAATATGTCGAGTTCCTTGTTGGACGAGACGGAGAATTTGATCAGCTTGTTTCATCAACGGTCCGCAGATGCAAGCGAACCATCCGTGATGACAACAGTTCTCTCGTTCTTGTACTGCCATATATGACGGCAGAATACCGGAATAATGAACAGTCATTTCATGAGTATTATGATGAAATTGAAATCTGTCTCGAATCCTCAAAAAAGCACTTCAAGTCCGCCCATCAAGTCAGAAATCGGTTCATGGTTGACCGGTCGGATTTGGTTATTTTCTGCGTAGAACACAATTCTGGCGGAGCTTATCAGACCATGCAATATGCAAAGAGTTGCCCGACAAATGGACAACCAATAGCACTTTGAAAACTTAACACATTAACCTCAAATATAGTATAATAGAGACAGATTTTAAACGAGGAGTGTACAACAAATGTCATTTGCTACAAATCAATCACAACAGATTAGTCTCTTTGATGCTACTGCAAATCTTACGGATCGTGAAGATCGGTTGTTGGAGAAGTCCTGGGCGAAATATTTTGCAGAGAACATCTTTCCAGAAATAGAGGAGGAACCCTTTTCCGTGCTTTACAGTGACCGTCCGTCCAGACATAATACCCCAGTGAATCTCGCTACCGTTGGTCGTGACGGAAAAGCCAAGTGCCGTCCCTTCATGTTCTGCTTCGAGCAGGATGGCAAGCTCTGGTTCTGCACCAACAACACCAAGGATGTCTATCAGGATATGCAGGCCAACCCCTATGTGGAAGTGTCCGTCTCCAGCCCCAGCTACGCCTGGATTCGGCTGCATGGCAAGGCGGTGTTTGAGAACAACATGGCAGTTAAGGAAGGCTGCATGAACAATCCGATTGTCAAGGGTCAGTACCAGACCGCCGACAATCCTATCTTTGAGGTGTTCTATCTGGAAGAGCCTCACGGCGTGATTGCTGACTTCTCCGGCAATCCTCCTTACGAGTTCTAAGAAGAACCGTAATGAAATCTTCGGGGCAAGGTGAAATCCCTGACCGGCAGTGACAGCCTGCGAGCGGAAACGCTGATGCGGTGAAATCCCGCAGCCGACGGTATAGTCCGGATGAAAGAAGATGTGATAAGACTCACCCCGCAGATGCAAAAAGCAATCTGCGGGGTTTTGCCTTAAATCCAAATCATATCTCAAAAGGAGAATTATGCGTACTGTTTCCGCAACCAAAATTACTGTCCGTACCATTACCATGACTGCGCTTCTATCCGCAATCGCTTATATTCTGGCGTTTGCAGAGTTGCCGGTTCCGCTGTCACCCGCTTTTGCCAGAATGGATCTTTCCGATTTTCCGGCTTTGATCGGAACCTTTGCCTTTGGGCCTGTGGCGGGTTTATTGATTGAGCTTGTAAAGAATGCTCTACAGCTTTTCTCCACCTCAACAGGTGGAGTCGGCGAACTGGCAAACTTTCTGATGGGTGCTTCCTTTGTCTTTACCGCCGGGCTGATTTATGGGTGTCATAAAACGAAAAAAATGGCATGGATTGCTGGAATTGTCGGCAGCATTGTGATAGGCGTTGTTGCGGCTGTCGCAAACTATTTCATTCTCCTGCCGCTGTTTGAGCAGTTTATGCCTTTGGAACAACTTATCGCTTCCTTTGGAGAGTTCATCCCATTTATTCATACGAAATTGGATGTGGTTCTTTACAATGCGTTTCCTTTCAATCTTTTGAAGGGACTTGTAATCAGCGGTGTTACGATGTTAGTTTATAAACGACTGCGCCCGGTACTGAAGGGTGCTGTTTAAGAAAGAGAGGTTCAAAATGGAAAGCAAGGATTATCTGGCATATTTTGTCGAGGAAATTCATACCACGGTTGTAGCAACAGTGGATGATGCCGGTCAGCCAGTTACGGCTGCCATTGATATGATGGATACTGATGAGAACGGCATCTATTTCCTGACTGCAAGAGGAAAAGGGTTCTATGACCGACTGAAAAAGCGTGGAGTCCTTGCGTTGACCAGCATGAAGGGCGAGGACACCATGCGTTTCAGCTGAAGGACTGCGTAAGAGTCGATGGAGCTTTCCAAGAAAGCTACCATTGGTTCATCAGGAGTGGTGTTTCCGTGAACATCATTCCATTTTTCGATTTTCATAGGCTTCCTCCTTATCGTTCAGGTTCTTTGCGTTTGGGAGAGTGACTGGCAGGCACAGCCTTTTCTGCGGCCTGCGCCAGTTTTTCTATGACCGATTCACGCTTCGAAGGTTCGATCTTGTCCAGCTGACTTCTCAGCACCTTTGCAACCTCTACGGCAGTTTCATCACGAGACTCTGCAATGGCCGTATCCAGAAATTCACGGTATGGTGCAGTTTTGCCTACGGCAAGGTCTGCCTTGATTTGCTGGATATGCGCCTGCATATCATCGACCTGATCCATATATTCATAGGGGTCGAAGTTCTCAGCAAAACGGTCGAGCTTGAACGCAAGCTCTGCGATAGGGTCATTCACCACAACCGCCTGCCTGCCAACCTCAAAAGCCTGTTCCATCACCTCCTCATAGACCATGGCACGAAGCTCCCTGTGTTCCAGACCAAAGGATTCCAGAATTTCTTTTCTGGCTTCGATCATGGACAAATCCGGGTTATCCAGCTGACCGCCATCTATCTCGTTGTAGTTCTCATCAAGCAGAGTATAGTCGTAGCCATCCTCACAGGTCTGCACCGCCAGGATTCTGTCACGCCCAACTTTCCATGCCGCTTCATCCCCCATAATCTCAGGCTCTGCCATGTAGGTTGCGCCGTTACGTTCCATGATTTCTGCGAACTGGCAGATGTGGAACACATTGTAGCCAACCTGGGTGTGGTACTCGTCGATGAATTTGCAGGGTTTCACGACAGTTTCATCAGGATAGTGAATCTGGACACAGCCGCCGTCAGGAATACGGAATAAGTCCTTATAGTGGCTGTCAATAAATCGGATGTCCTTGCCATCCGGGTTAAACTCATTTCTCATTTGCGTTTTCCTCCGTTATCAAATTCCATCGTGAACTGTGTCTTTCCGTCATCCGAGACGGACATATACACCGTGGCGTCAAAGGTGTTTCCGGTTTTGGCTGATTTACAGCCTTTCAGTTTGATTTTCCCGGAGCCGAGCAGCTTTTGTGCCGTGGCACTGGTCATGTTCTTGCCGATACTCTCGAAGTAACGGTTGTTTTTCCAGAGGGCAAACTTACAGCTCCGGTTGGAACAGAAAAATGCCTTGGCTTTGTCCTCTACGGCGCTACCGCAGACAGGGCATTTACCAATGGCATTTGCTTTTTTTGACAGAAGAACCTCAGAATCACGGATCACCTCATAATTCTGAATCAGACCGGCAATCACATCTTTGATCTCATCCATAAAGTCCTCGCTGGCGTATTCGCCTTTCTCAATGAGAAGCAGCTTTTCTTCCCAATCTGCTGTCATAGATGGGGACTGAATCTGTTCGGGCATAACTGTTACCAAAGCTGTACCCTTGTGGGTCGGAATCAGGTACTTGGTTTTCTTGTCGCCTTTACGCTCCAAGAAACCGATACGCACCAGTTTCTCAATGATACCGGCACGGGTTGCAGGTGTTCCCAGACCTTTGCGCTCCACCTCATCGGACATTTCATCCGCACCAGCAGTTTCCATACTCTGCAGGAGCGTATCTTCGGTGTAGTGCTTCGGAGGGGATGTTTTTCCTTCCTTGATTTCCGTGCTGTTAACAGCCATATCATCGCCAACGGAAACAGAAGGGAGAGCCTGTTCCTTTTCATCAGATTTTGTCGAACTGCTTTTCCTGGCAAGAGCTTTCCAGCCATTATGCAGGATGGTTTTTCCCTTGGCGGAGAACGCTGTGCCGCCGTAGTCCAGCTCAATGACTGTCTCTGCGTATCGGTGCGGATCTCCGACAGCCACACACAGGCGGGTGGAAATCAGTTGCAAAATTGCAAGCTCGCCCTTGGGAAGCTCGCTCAGATTGCATTTCTGCAATTCTCTGGTAGGGATAATGGCATGGTGGTCTGTGACCTTTTTGTTATTCACAACCTGTACTGCATGGACAGGTACATTATCCACACCATCCACGGGGAATGTGTTGAAAGCCATCTTCACAAGGTCAGACAGGCTGTGCGCCATATCATCCGTCAAGAACCTGCTGTCGGTTCGGGGATAAGTGACCAATTTCTTTTCATAGAGGTTCTGGGTGTAATCCAAGGTCTGCTGCGCCGTGTAGCCCAGCACACGGTTGGCATCTCTCTGTAAACTGGTCAGATCATAGAGCGCAGGCGGCTTTTCACTTTTCTCTTTGCGTTCCGCTTTTGTGACCGCAGCGACAGAGCAGCCTCTGCTGACTGCTTCGGCATCCGACTTCTTTTTGAAGCGTTCGCTTGCTGCCGTAAATCCATCCAGTCCAATCTGAACCGTATAGAAGGGTTCCGGTTTGAAAGCGGCAATGGCTGCTTCACGCATGACTGCCATCGCAAGGGTGGGAGTCATGACTCGACCAACATTCAGGGTTTGCCCATAGAGGGTAGAAAAAAGCCGAGTAGCGTTAATGCCAACAATCCAGTCGGCTCGCTCTCGACACAGGGCTGCTTCATACAAAGCATCATATTCAGTTCCAGGCCTAAGATTTTCAAAGCCCTCCCGGATAGCGGAATCTTCCATGGAAGAAATCCAAAGTCGCTCAAATGGCTTTCTGCACCCGGCTTCGTGATACACCAGACGGAAAATCAGTTCACCCTCACGACCGGCATCTGTTGGTTAGTTTTTGTAGGTGAGTTACTACTAGATTTCACTACTCAATCATGCCTAATGCACCGATGAACTTGTAGTGAATTTGAATTTTTTGGACTTTCTCGCCGTCAATCTCTTCGGCGGGAAATACTAGAATTTTGTCGATAAGCTGATGAAGCATTTTGAAATTCAACTCCGTAATGCCCGCATACTCACTGACCTCATCAATGAAGTCTTGGATGTTTGCCAACTGCTCTTTCCCACTATTTTTCTCGTTCTCGTACTGTTCAAGCTTCTCCGACAGCTCTTCCTGCTCTTTATCCAGTCTGTCGGTCATCATCTTGAACCTACGCTCGGGAATAAGCCCCTTTGACAAATCCTCGTATAACTGTGCATACAAGTCATCTATCTCGTTAATTCTCGCTTTACACTGCTTTATGGCTCTCTTATGCTTCGCCTTGCCCTCTGACAGCTTAATATCCAAGCTCTTGGCAATATGCCTGACCATTTCCTCTCTATCCGTAACAGCAAGCTCTGCGTGTCTCTGAATGTCTGCAAGGACAGCTTCATGTAGCATTCTCGCTTCAAGATTATGCGCTCCGCAGGCATTTCTTCCGTACTTGCGGTAGGTACTGCAACAATAAAAGGTCTTATCCAGCACATTATCCCTAATCCGCCTATATTCCACCTTTACAAGCATTGTCCTCCCACAATCCGCACACCTTAGCAGACCACGAAAAATATTGTCATACTCTGTTCTTTCAGTGTTAAAACTGTTACTGCGACTGGATATGATTTTCTGCACCCTGTCCCATTGCTCCTGCTGAATAATGGCTTCATGCGTATTTCTTATGATTTCCCTGTCAGCAAATGCAATGTACTTCCGTTTCTTGGTTTTCATGGATATTGTCGGCTTGCACTCCACCGTAAGATGTCCTGCATATGTGGGACTGTGCAACAGCTGACTGACATACGCATTATCCCAGTCATATATTCTGTCATCATCCATGAACCGCTCAAACATTTCCTTCTTGTGACAGCTTGGTTTAAGGATTTTTTCATCATGCAGTCTTTTACAGATGCTGTGCAGTCCCAGTCCCTCATCTGCCAAATCAAAAATGTACCGAACCACTGGAGCAACCTCTTCATCAATTATCAGATGAGTGCTGTCTGACGGGTCTTTCTTGTAGCCATAGGGAGCTGTTGAACATAGATACTTTCCCTGCATTCTCCTTGTATGCAATGCTGATTTGATTTTCTTTGAAGTATCTCTTGCATACATTTCATTCATGATGTTTCGGATAGGTGCCATCATTCCCAAATGGTCATCCTTATCGGAGTCATATCCATCGTTAATCGCAATGTATCTGACACCATGCTCGGGGAAAAAGATTTCCATGTAAGTACCCGTTTCAATATAATTTCTTCCCAGTCTCGACTGGTCTTTGGTAATTACAATCGCGACCTTTCCATCACGAATATCATCCAGCATTTCTTGAAATGCTTCTCTGTCGGAATTAGTGCCACTGTAACCGTCATCCACATAATACTTGCAGTTCCTAAAACCATTCTTCCCTGCATAATCCATAAGCATTTCCTTCCAAGAGCTAATATGTAAAGGGTGGTTTCTGCCACCTAATACATATGACTGCGGCTCATTTGTGGTGAATTGAAAAGCAGTTGTAGGAAAGGAGTTAAAAAGTCCGTATAACTGCTTGAAATCACACAGAAAGGAGCCTTTTGCCTATGAAATCTATATTTGAAGAAATGGGCGGCACTTACCGTCAAGAGGGCGATTATCTTATCCCCAACCTTGTTTTGCCGGACACCAGCGACTATAAAATCGGCAAATATGGCTGTCTGCGCCGCAGCTATCTGAAAGAACACCGTCCGTCCCTGTATAGCACTCTGGTTTTGGATGGAATACTGTTCAAACATTTGGCAGAGATCGACCAAGCTTGCAACGAGCGTATGGAAACTATCATCTCCGCTATGGTGAAGCAGGAGGGCGTAACCGAAGCCTTAAAAGCGGCTGACCAAATGGAATGGGTGCGTCGCAAAAACAGCATCCATAATCGAGCAGAGGAAATCGTGTTGAGCGAACTGGTATATGCCCTGTAAATGTAAATAGTATAACGCAAGCCCGTGCTTCCGGCAATATGAACTGGAGGCATGGGCTTGTTTTTTTGTCTGCGCCACGGCATTCTACCTTGGTAACACTTCCAAAGACAAATATCAAGGGTCTTCGATGAACGGCTATGCCGCCCTTGACATCTGCCTATGTCAGCGTTAGGCAGCAATCAAGGCGGCAACGGATAAAACCGCTGCCGCCTTCCCTCAATTTATTTTGTTTCGTCTGTTGTATTAGCAATCAGTCGGTCAAAATCGCTCTGATACAGCCTATCTTGGATAACACGATATTGCTCAAACTCGCTCTCGGCAAAGGCTTTTGCTATAGCTGCTGTAACCTTGCCTTTGTTCTGCAATATTTCCGCATCGTTGAATTGTAGAAACGCATCCAGCTTTGTAGCCCAATCCGTCATTGTCATGGGAATATGCCGCCGTGCCTGACGGGTGGCATAGTCCAGATACATCGTGACAATTTCATTCAGCTCCTGCATTTCATCTTTGGACAAGTAATTTTTTGCAATAGAAACATCCGCCTTTACAATCTTGCCGTCGGGGGCGTTGCGCCATGAGGTCAAACCCATATGCTCCTTTGTGTGGTTGGCTCTTGCCATAATCACCTCGGCAGCGGTATTGCCGTGGACAGCGTAGTGCATTTTATTCTGTACGGTTGCAAAGAAATCTTTCGTGATTTGGCTGTCCAGAGAGTAATCCACTGCTGTTGCATAAATGTCCGTGATTTTCTGATAGAACCGCCGTTCACTGGCACGAATCTCCTGAATCTCAGAAATCAGGTGGTCAAAATAATCCTCATCGAAAATCTGACCGTTGATCAGTCTGCTCTTGTCCAGAACATATCCCTGTTTGGTAAAGGTGTTCAGTACCTTTGTTGCCCACTGCCGGAACTGCGTTGCTCTGTCAGAATTGATGCGGTAGCCAACGGCAATGATGGCAGACAGTGAGTAGAATTTATATTGGTAGGTTTTTCCGTCGTCCGCAGTTTGTGCAAATTTTGCACAAACTGAATTTTCGTCTAATTCACCGCTTTCAAAAATGTTCTTCAGATGTTTGGTAACAACACTTCTGTCCACATCGAAAAGCTGCCCGATGGCTTTCTGTGTCAGCCATACATCGTGATTCTGCACACGGACTTCAATACCTTCTTCGTGGGCATCTCGTGTAAACACAAGGAAATCAACGGTGCTGTTTCGTATCTGCAATTTATTGCTGCCCTGCGTGGGCTTTTTCTTTTCTGCCATTTTCTATCCCTTCCTATCATTCCTTCTTATCCTTCGCTCTGCTCTTGTAGACATTGTGCTTATTTTTGCACTGGGGGCTGCAAAATACGGCGCTGGGTCTGCTGGCAACAAAAGGCTTCGAACAATGTTTGCACAGGCGAATGGGATTATCTTTATCTGTCAGCATGAAGCTGAACATCATCTGCACTCCAAGCATCAGGGAATGAAAATCCCAAATGATAGTGGGCTTATCCAGGAGGGCGATTCTGTAAGTCGGGGCGATGCCGCCAAAGGCTTCCATACCCTGCTGAAGCAGCATTCTGTGATCCGGCGTTATCATATCATAATCCTCGTAGTAAATCACAGAGGTCATGTAAGTAAACGCCAGATCGTTAAACTGCTGTTTAATCCATTCGTATCGCTCGGCGTATTCTCTCTGGAAGCTCATATTCACCGCCATCGGCTTATCGCTCATGGTCATAGCCAGTGCCATCATAATGCGGTCATTGTTGATATTCCACATGGACTCCACGCCACGCTTGACCACTTCCGGCTTATCAAAGGGGAAGAACAGATCCAGATACTTTTTCGTGGACATGGTTTCTTCCTTAATGAAATGGTTTTTCGGAAGATAAACCGCTTCATAGTCCATGAAGTTAGGTGTGGTAGGCAGTGCAGTCATCAATCCAAGCAGACCGTATTTCAGCGCAAACTGCTGAATTGCTTTCTGAATTTCCTTATCGTTTTTATTCTGCGCTTCCATGCGACCGATGCTGATGGCATCCAGAACGATACTCTGATATTCTGCCAGCGGGTCATAGATGCTGGGCTGAGCCGTTTTTGTGGGGGCCAGATACATCGTACCGTCTGCCGCCGCTTTCCATTCGTATTCACTATATCGCACCCAGTTGGAGCTGGTGCGTTCAAACAGGCTTTTCATTTCAAAAACCTCCGCTATGTATTGTAACCCAAATAACTTGAAATTATATTAACATTATACTATTTCTTCTTTGCTGTTTCAACTGCTTCACTGTTATCTGCTAAAAATTCTTTTTCCAATAAAGTCATTGGCTGCTTTCCGTGCTTATCCATGAGTGCGGCAAGCAGCTTTTTTCGTATCTTTTTGAACATAGTCGCCCGTACTTTTCGGATGTTGCGGTCACTCTGTCCCCGGATAGCGGCAATCCTTGTGGAGCTGAACAGACGGACAGCGCACAGGAAAAGCAGCTCCTTATGATTTTCATCCAGATCACTGAGAATTTGACTCAGATATTCATCTGTCACCAACTCGTGTATATCATAGGGGCAGTTGAAGATGGTGTCAATAAAATCTCCCTTGCGCATCTGCCGTTCCAGTACATCATTCAGGTAATCCGGGAAGTACAGCTCGTTAGCGGAAGCGCCGTAGTCCAGTGGAACATCGTCTCCGCTACGACTTAATTCGTGATGGCGTTCCCTTCGCTCCCGGTTGGCATCCAGCTTGTCCCACCATGCGATCACCTTTTCAAAATCTCTGGTAGTTCTGGCGGCGTCCTCCAAGCGGGCAAGTGCTTCTGCCCGCAGCTCCCGCTGGAGCTTCTTGCGTTCCGGTTCTTCATCACTGGCGTCATCCTCAATGGGATGTTCCTCGGCATCGGCTTCCACTCTGTCGATGATACTCTGCTCAAGAGCGACCTGCCGCTGCACCTGTTCGCTATGCTCAGCTTCCGCTTCATCGGGATCGCCTGTATCGCTGACGTCCTCGGAATCCTTCTTCCTTCTTTTTCGTTTCGGCTTGTCGGGAGAATCGTCTGCTTCTGCGTCAGAGGAATCCTCGTCATCCCAAAGGGCATTTTCATCTTCATCCTCGTCATCGTCTATATCGTCATCATCACGAATTTCATATTCTTCTTCATATTCATAGTCATCATCGAACACCGCAGACACCTCCCTTCAACAATATTTTTGAATTTTTCTTCAATTCTGCAAAAAACGGTTCCGCTAAGCACCCCGAATTTCTCCTATTAGTGAGGAGGTAATATAATTTGCCTGTTTTAATATTACTTCCGATACAAAAGAAAGGAGGAATCGTCTATGACGCAAATCTATCGTGAGCTGACAGGTCGGGAGAAACAGCGAATCAAAAAGCTGATCACTTCCCGCTGCGCCAACTATGACAAGGAATACGGATGTCTGCCGCTGGACTGTGAATGTCCCATGTTTGGTATCTGCTACACCAACAGCGCACTGTGCAGAAAATTTCGCAACGCACTTTTGCCAACAGCCCCGGAGCTGCAAGCCGTATTCCAGCCCATGCCGCTGACTGTCTGCAAGCAGTGCGGCAAGGTTTTCCCAAAAGAGGGAAAACGAGTCTATTGCTTAGAACGCTGTGCCGAAGAAGTCAGACGAGCGCAGACCGCAGCCAGAGTGCGGAAGCACAGAGCAAAGCAGAAACAAGATACGGTGTAACCATTTTGCTCTTGGAAAGTCTTGTACCGCAAGGTTTTTTGAGGGCATTTCTGCGCCTGTAAGGTGTTTGCACACTTTGCTCGTTTTTATCCCCACAAATGGTTACACGCAGTCGGAACCAACAATGAAATTATACACGAAAAAGATGAATTTTTCAATCTATGGAGGTAATTTGCCTATGGCGAAAAACGAAGGAACCAACAATTATTCTTATATGACACGCGGGATCGGCGGCACTACCTACAAGGTCAAGGTGGTGTTCAACGATTCCGAAGGTGAGACGCTGGAAGATAAAATTTTACGAATTATTCGCAACGAAACGGTTACAAGCGACGGAACTTGTGGTATAATAGAATCACCACAAATGAGCCGACAGTCTGAAAGGAGCGCATCATGAGCGTGAAACAGACTGTGGGACTTGATTCCCAGAAAATTACGGCATTGTACGAGAGATTGTCCCGTGACGATGACCAGGTTGGCGACAGCAATTCTATTGTGAACCAGAAAAAATATCTCGAAAGCTACGCTGAGCAGAGAGGTTACTCTAACTGTGTCCACTATACCGATGACGGTTGGAGCGGAGGAAATTTTGAGCGTCCCGCATGGAAGCGGCTGGTCGCCGATATTGAAGCTGGAAAGGTGGCTCATGTTCTGGTAAAGGACATGAGCAGAATTGGTAGAGATTATCTGCAAACCGGATTCTATACTGAGGTCATGTTCCGGCAGCACGATGTTCACTTTGTCGCTATCGCCAACAGCGTGGACAGCGACGATCAGAACAGCAATGAGTTTGCTCCGTTTCTCAATATCATGAACGAATGGTATTTGCGAGATTTGAGTCGCAAGCAGAAAACAGCCATTCGTGTCAAGGGCGAATCGGGCAAGCCTACCACCAACTGTGCTATCTACGGTTACAAGAAAGAACCGGGCGATAAGTACACCTGGCACATTGATGAGGAAGCGGCGGCAGTTGTGCGTCGTATCTTCCGATTGACCATTGAGGGCAAAGGTCCCTATGACATTGCCCGCATCTTGTTCGAGGACAAGGTTGAAACCCCTGCCGTCTACTTCGGCAAGCAGAATAAGGGAGTTTGGAAAAGTAAAGAGGAATTTCCAAACCCTTATAACTGGAGTGGCTTTGTTGTCGGTCAGATACTTGCCAAGCCCGAATATATGGGGCATACGGTAAACTTCCGTTCTCACAAGCAGTCCTACAAGGATAAAAGCGCTGTTATGAACCCCAAAGAGGACTGGCTGATATTCGAGAACACCCACGAAGCCATTGTAGATAAGGAAACGTGGGAATTGGCACAGCAGCTCCGCAAGACACCACGACGGCACGACACTTTGGGCGAAGCCAATCCGCTGACTGGACTTCTGTTCTGTGCTGACTGCGGAGCGAAAATGACCAATCACCGTTCCAAAGGCGGTACGAAGAACAATCCCTATCCCTCTGATTTTTATGATTGCTCCGCCTACACACTGGCACATCAAAAGCGCACTCATGCTTGCAGCGGTCACTATATTCGGACAAAAGCGGTCAGAGAGCTTGTTTTGGAAACCATCCGAACAGCCAGCACCTTTGCCATCTACAATCAGGAGGAATTTGCCGCAAAGGTACGAGCCGCATCGCAGATCAGACAAAAGGAAGCTGCAAGGGACACCAAGCGCAAGCTTAACAAAGACCGCAAGCGTATTGCCGAGCTGGATACTATCATCAAGAAGCTGTACGAATCCTTTGCCATCGGACGCATCACCGATGAACGGTTTGACAGCCTGCTTGCCGAGTACGAAGCCGAGCGAAAGGAACTGCAAGCGTCTGTTGCGGATGCCGAGCAGCGGCTGTCCTCTTTTGAAAAAGATACCGCTCGTGTGGAGCAGTTTATGGAGCTTGCCCGTAAATACACGGATTTTTCAGAGCTGACCACACCGATGATCAACGAGTTTATTGAAAAGATTGTTGTTCATGCCCCGGAAAAGATAGACGGCGACCGTGTACAGGAAGTGGAAATCTATCTCAAATTCGTCGGTAAGTTTGAGCTGCCTGCCCCTGAACTGACAGAGGAGGAAGCCAAGCGACAGGAGTTTTTGAAGAAAGAACGTGCCCGCAGCCGTGAACGCTACCAAAAGCTGAAATCCGGCGAACGTAAGGTTGGCGTTCCAATCATACAGACCTGTAAATGCTGTGGCAACACCTTTGAGGCAAGGTCAACGGCAAAGCTGTTTTGCAATCCGAACTGTCGTGCTAAGTTTTACCGACAGGAAGCAGCAAAGGAGCGCAGTCGTGAAGTTGTTTGCGAGAACTGCGGTAAGACTTTTACCACAACAAGGTCGGATGTGAAATATTGCTGCGATGCGTGCCGATACGAAGGGCATCTCAAAGCACAGAAAGTGCGAAACGCCGCAAACAGGGAAAGGAAAAAAGAACAGTCGGCGCTTGATATTCCAGCCATTGAGGATAGCAAGCAGGAGCAGAAAACAGCATGATAAGCAGTGATTTGGCAAGTGGACAAAATGTCCACTTGCCATTTTTCGTTTCAGAGCCGTAAAGTGAAAGTTCCCAATTTGGGAACTTTCACCCCGACCTGTATCAAGTGGTAAGTGGACATTTTGTCCACTTACCAAAACCACAATTTGTATCGCCGCTATGCGGCAGAAAGGAAACTCTATGAATTTTATGAACACCACCACTCCCATCATCATCGGCATCGACCACGGGTATGGCAACATCAAGACCGCCCACTGCTGCTTCAAGACGGGCGTTGCCGCCTACGACAAAGAGCCGACATTCAAAAGCAATCTGCTGATTTATGAAGGCAAATATTATCTCATCGGTGAGGAACACAAGGAATTTAGATCCGACAAAATGACCGACAGCGACTATTATATTCTCACCCTTGCCGCTGTTGCCCGTGAACTGAATATCCGCAAGCTGACCTCTGCCCGTGTCCACATTGCCGCCGGACTTCCGCTGACTTGGGTATCCGAGCAAAAGGATAGTTTTAAGGCATATCTGCTTCAAAACGAAAGCGCCGATTTCAATTTCAAGGGTGTTGACTATCACGTTGATTTTGTCGGTGCAGACATTTTCCCGCAGGGCTTCTCTGCTGTTGCTGACCGCTTGAGAGAATTCAAGGGAATCAATATGCTCTGTGACATCGGCAACGGAACCATGAATGTTATGTATATCAACGAGTGCCGTCCTTCGGCGAAAAAATGCTTCACCGAAAAGTACGGCACCAACCAGTGTATGCTTGCAGTGCGTGAAAATCTGATGAAGCAGTTTGGCGTATCGGTGGACGAAACCGTCCTTGACAGGGTAATCCGCCATGGCACGGCAGACATCAGCGAACGCTATCTGACCGCCATCCGTGAAACTGCAACTGATTATGCTGCCGGTATCTTCCGCAGACTGCGTGAACACGAATATGACCCGGAGCTGATGCGTCTGTATGTGGTGGGCGGGGGAAGCTGCATACGCCTTTTACTACATACTCAGAAGAAGTTCTTGGTGAAGCATTGAGTCAGGATGTTCAAGACGCATTTTCTGAAATGTACGATTCATTAGGATACTAAAGCGAGGTGCATTATGGCTGTTGTTGAAGTTGTAAAATATGATGGAAGTCCAGACATATTTGCTTGGAAATATCCAAATACAGAGTTAGGGACATGGACTCAGCTAATTGTAAATGAAACGCAAGAAGCTATTTTGTTAAAAGGCGGTATGGTGTGCGATGTTTTTCAAGCGGGACGGCACACATTAGATACAGCCAATATCCCCATGCTTAATAAAATTATCAATCTCCCGTTTGGTGGCAACTCTCCTTTTAGTGCAGAAGTTTGGTTTATCAATCGAGTATTTTCCCTCGATATTAAATGGGGAACACCAAGTCCGATTCAGTTACAAGATTCCAAATATAAGGTTTTTATTCCCGTTAGAGCCAATGGGCAGTTTGGGGTACAGATTGAAGATTCTAAAAAGTTCTTGCTGAAGTTGGTTGGAACGCTCCCACGCTTCGATAAAACAACTATGTTAAAGTTCTTTCGGGGTGTGTATCTGACCAAAGCAAAAGATGTTATTTCATCATATTTAGTACATAAAAATATTAGCATCTTGGAAATTAACGCCTACCTTGATGAAATATCGGTATATTTGAAAGAGCGAATTTCGCCTGTTTTTGACGAATATGGAATCAAACTTGTTTCATTTTTTGTAAATGATATAAGCGTTCCAGAAGATGATACTGCGGTCAGACAACTCAAGAATGCTCTTGCCAAGCGAGCAGAGATGGATATTGTTGGATATAGCTATCAGCAGGAACGCTCGTTTGATACTCTGGAGGGTGCGGCGAAAAATCCCGGTTCAATGCAAGGTGACTTGATGGGCGCCGGCATCGGATTCGGAATGGGTATGGGAGCCGGAGGAACGATTGGTCATCAGTTCGGCGGACTGGCTCAAAATATAGTGGTCAATGAACACAAAGAATGCCCTAAGTGCAAAGCTGTTATAGGGAAAAACGAAAAGTTTTGTCATGTCTGCGGATATAATACAGAGCAACCTGTCAGTACAGAACCCAAGCAAACAATTAAATGTTCGGGATGTGGCAGTATGCTTAGTGAGAACTCCAAGTTCTGCCATGTATGCGGAAAAAAATATAATCCTTGCAAAAAATGCAAAGCCGATGTTCCTGTAAATGCAACGGTTTGTCCGTCGTGCGGAGCAGATGTTCCTATTCCTTGCCCCAAATGTGGTGCGCCGCTTTCAGGAAAAAGTAAATTCTGCCCAGAATGCGGTCATTCCCTGATTAAGCGATGTGGGAAATGTGGGAATGAGCTTAATGGAAATCTGAAGTTTTGCCCCGAATGCGGAGCATTGACCGGGGGTGATCAAGATGGTTGATAAATATAAGGGGATTGCCGCAATTTCCGGTGTGCTTGTGATGCTATCCACTGCCTTAGCGTTTTATTTGCTTTTTGAAAACCTCTTTGATGTAAAAATCCAATGGATTTCGCTGTTGTTCTTGCTCTTGTCAGAAGCAATTTTGATGGCAAAATTTTTGTTGATTCGCAAACAAACAATTATTGCAGATGCTCATATATCAAGTAGCGTAATTCATATTGTACTGGTTTTTCTTGCGGCTGTTTTGTTCATTGTTTTCAAAGAAGAAGCCGCAAAAATGTTTATCCTAATAAATGTGGTTGGGCTCTCTGTACTCATAATAGCTGACCTTTTGATATACTATACGCAATGTCATACAGCAGAAAACGGCGGCGAACAGATGGATGCACAGAAAGTGCTTTATCACTGTATTTCACAGGTGCAGCAGTTATCTCTGCGACACAAGGGAACATCGTTTTATACAGACCTTTGTAGGATAGAAGAACTTTTGAAATATAGCGACAACACAGCTATTACTGGAGTTGAAACGAAAATTGGAGAACTTATCTCAGAACTATCAACTCTGCTGAGCAATGAGAATGTTGATTCTGCTCTAATCTATACAAAAACCAATGATATTGCAGCGACCATTCAAGAGCGAACTGCCCAAATGAAACATATTAAGCGTGGTAAGTATTGATGATGGATGTCATCAAAAACAAATGAGAAGGAGATATAAAAAATGCTTTGTAAAAATTGTGGAGCCAATATTGGCTCGGAAACTTCAGAATGCCCGTATTGTGGTACAAGAAATGAACAAGAACCTACTCAACAGGCAGCCAATGTAGCACCTGTTCAGAAAGCAGAAATCCAAAAATCATCAAATCCTCTTTTGGGAAAGGAGTATGCTTTTTCTGGAAATGATTTGATAATTAGGGGACGATGGGGAGTTAAATATAATGTTACCGTGGGAGAGGATAGGTTGAATTTTGAAACTGTTCCTGCTAAGAAGAACAAACTTCCTGCTGTTATGTTGGAAGATATTATGGCTATCCAAGAAAGTTTTCACATGAGAACATTTAATATTGTTCTGGCTACTTTGGGCATACTGTGCGGACTTGCCGGAGGCGGAATTTGGTGTTGGCTCATTCCGGTTGTTGTTTTCCTGCTGTATCGTGAAAGAAAGATGAAAATTCATCTTCGTAACGGCAACATCTTGACTATTTATTCTGACAACAAAGGAAGCATAATAGAGTTCATTGATGACATGAGAAAAATCACGAAGATAAAATAAAGACGAGGCATAGGACATGGAGAAATGTGCTAACTGCAATGGCGAATTACGCTTGTCCGCAGACAGAAAGAAACTGGTTTGCGAATATTGCGATTCAGAGTTTTATATCAATGAGAACGATACAGGAGGCGGTTCTACCAGACATTCAGAAGAAAGTTTGGCGCTTCAGCTTCTGGATACATCAGCCATAAAGACTTTTGATAATGATCATGGCTTGAAATCTTTCCAAGAATTGTGTGCCTGGATTAACGCTGGAGATACAGTCGAAACTTGCTTAGAGGGCTTGAAAGACTTGGCGAAACAGCACACAGATTGGGCGATGGACGGTGTCAATACCGATTTACTTAATAAAGCAAAAAAGCAGATTGGGAATCAACTATCTTTAGATGAACAGATACTGTTTTTCAAAGATAGTGGCATCATTGCAACCGGAAAAAGTGGTGTTCTTATCACAAACAAAACTCTTTACATCTTTTCCAAGAAAAATGTGCGTAAATTAGCTATTGCCGATATTTATTCCATTCACGCACTTGCTCTTGTGTTGGGAAATGGCAAATGGTACTTTAATGCGAACAAGGATTTGGAAATTGATAATATAGCCTGTTCTCCAACAGAACATGGACTAATCATGGCGTTGGTTTGCTTGCTTGTGAGAGAATACCGTGGATATGGTTACAAGATCAAAGTTTATAAGGGTGTGCTATAAGTTGATTGGGGAGCTACAGTTATAAAAATACTGTCGCTCCCCAATTTTTTTGTTTTTGTGTTTTTTTGCAGAAAAACCGAGGGCGTAAAAAATCTTGTGTCTTTGGATCTTGAATCTTTCTGATAAAAATTAGATATGTAAAATTTAGCTGTCGACTTTAGGATTTTGGTGTTGTCGAATCTGTCTTTCTATTTACAGTATAACCATGTGAGAAGATTTTATACACCTTTTTTGATTTTTTTGCATGACAAATAAGGCATTGTATTGATTGCTTTTTGTGGGCGCTGCCCACACCCGACCTCTGGAATAGAATCGGGAAATTCTGGCAATAATACAAATGCCGACGGAATAGAAAGGAAGCGGGAATGGTGAGCTTTGGAGCAACGCCATTCCTGCTTTTCCTTTTTTACAGATAATTGGTAAGCCGTTCTCCATACAGGACAATCAGCTGATTCAATACCTGATCCCAGTTCCGATACCTCTGCGTCCATTTTTTGACTACATTTTCACTGGCAAGGTACAACATCTTTTCCAATGCTGTATCGCTTGGAAATACACTCTTGGTTTTCGTAACTTTCCGGTACTGACGGTTCAATCCCTCTATGATATTTGTGGTGTACATAATGCGCCTGATGTCGTCTGAAAACTGGAAAAAGGAACTTACATCTTCCCAATTATTTTCCCAGTTGCTGATAGCATAGGGATATTTCTTTCCCCATTTCTCCTTAATATTCTCCAATTCTGATAAAGCTGCTGTTTCATTCGGAGCATTATATACCGCTTTGAAATCCGAAGAAAACTTTTTCAGATCAGTATAGTTTACATACTTGAAAGAATTACGTAGCATATGAATGACGCATCTTTGGATCTCTGCCTGCGGATAGACTGCCTGAATGGCTTCTTTAAAGCCCGGAAGCCCATCTACACAGAAGAAAAGGACATCTTTTACTCCGCGATTCTTCAGATCATTGAGCATTCCAAGCCAGAACTTGCTGGTTTCATTGGCTCCTACTGTGATGCTGAGGATATCTTTATACCCTTCCACTGTAACACCAAGAACAACATAAGCAGCACGGCTTAAGATCCTGCCATCCTCCCGGACTTTGTAATGAATACAATCCATAAAGACAAAAGGATACACCGGGTTCAGAGGACGGGACTGCCACTCCTTGACCTGAGGGAGAATCTTATCTGTGATCTTGCTGACCATTTCAGCTGATAATTCAATTCCATAAAGATCCTGAAGCTGATCATGAATGTCACGTGTACTCATACCACGTGCATACAAAGAGATTACTTTTTCTTCAATCCCGGAAATATCCCTCTGATATTTAGGAATCAGCTTTGGTTCAAACTCCCCATTCCGGTCTCTTGGTACGTCAATTTGGAATTCACCGTACTGGCTTTTTAAGTTTTTTGTGGAGTGACCATTTCTTTTATTGTCTGTCTGCAGATCTCCCTTATGATTTTTTTCATAACCGAGGGTTGCATCCAGTTCCGCCTCCATCAGCTCCTGCAGGATATCTTTGAAACTATCTTTCAGAAGCGTGTATACATCTGCAACGCTGCTAATGTTGTTTTCTGAGATAATCTGTCGAATTTGTTCCTTTGCAACTGCCATAAAAATACTCCTTTTCGATAAGAATTGTCATATCTGAATTCTTACCAAAAAGGAGCCATTTCTTACCAAAAACACAAACTATTTTACACTACCACGATGGAAGAACACCCGGATCTATTCTTTTAATTAAAACATAGGCAGATGAATAATTCCATACG
>NZ_LNAM01000153.1:72083-120468 GCF_001461035.1 Acetivibrio ethanolgignens
TTTTAATTAAAACATAGGCAGATGAATAATTCCATACGGTGGATTATTCATCGCTTACCTTAAAAGCAGCAAGTTCCCCTATTCTAACTCCAGTCTTAAACATTAACAAAATACCTAAATTGGTTATATCAGGATTTTCCTCCAGATACTTTTCTACTGATTCTTTCTCTCCACAAAGAAAAACCTGCACGTCAGCTCTTACAATCGTTTTTTTGAATGATTTCTTTGAAATCTCCATATCTTTTATTGATTCTGTCACACTAAACGAAATAAGTTTCTTTTTCTTTGCTCTCTTGAAGATTCCATAAATCAATGTACGACAGTTAGAATAGCACTTCACAGACATAGAGAATTCATGTGTCATATTCTTTACAAAATCTTTCAAAAAGTCTTCTGTAATGTATTTCACATCTATGTCTCTGATTTTTGCGAAATACTTGCCAAAATCTTGAATGTACCTGTCGTATGTTGATTTGCTGATTTCTTCTCTGGAAAGTTTATCAGCGGACCATTCATGGAATATATCTTCTACGATAATTCTCTCTTCAAGGATTTCCAGTATTCAAGTTCCTCCCTCCCTGTCAATCCCTAAAGCCTATTCTGGGCTTTTCTTTTTTCTGTTTATCTGTCATTCCTCCCATGCCTTGCTCCATTCCCATCAAGGCTTTGCTTGTCCTCTACCTATCAGTCATTAGTCCTTTATCTTTTAAATAACATTAGCGGAGTGGCAAGCCTCCGCTAATGTGTTATCCCTGTAAATCCTCTTTTAAATCCTTTAACAGCTCATCGATTTTCTTGTCTGTTTCTTCTTTTGTGCTTTCATCCTTGGCTCCTTCAAGTCCTCTAATGATTTGCTTGAGCCAACTCTTAAATTGTAAATCGGTCATCCCCATATCTTGCATTACCTCCATCATGCTTTTATTCTCCTTTCCATCCGTTAAGGCCTTGCCTTTCCTTAACTGTCTTTATTATATGTTATGTGTGCCTGATTTGTCAGGCACACTTCTTTTTAAAATGTGTGCTTTATCTCTTTATATATTTCTCTATCTTATCCAATTCCTGTAAGACACATTCTTTTATAAATGCGTTGCAGCTCATCCCAGTCTTAGCAATTCTTTCTTTCGTTCCCTTTGGAAACATGCAATTTACGCGGTCAACCGTTCCTTGATAACGTTCAACGGCTTTTCTTCGCTGTTCCATTTGCTTTTCTGTGTATTCAGCCATTTCAAAGCCTCCCTTCTTTCTTCTATTATATCTAATGTGCGCTTTATAGTCAACGAAAATGTGTGCTTTATGCATTTTAAACAAAATTTAGCAACTATGTGTGCTACATATTTGTTTATTATTCCGTCTTTTATGTGTGTCTAATATTTGCTATTATAATATCAGCAAATGAAATATGAACCAAACCACAGGAGGTAAACACAGGAAGCTTGCATCTTGAAAATTTTAGATTGAGAACCATGCTAGATACTGTTATAATATCTGCATGGGAAACCAGAGAGCCGGGTGCCTTACCCTCCTATTTCGGAGGGGCTAACCCTCCAGACGAAAGAAAGGAGGGCTTGCCAATGGTTACATATTCTGATTTGATTCAGTTTTGTATATTCATTGTTGCCCTTGTTGGTCTTTGCTATAAGATTTTCAAGGGAAAACGAAAATAGCCGCCACATCTCGCACATGTGACGGCTGACCTTCTATAAAGGTTAGTAACTCATTGTTCGGGGTAAGCCGTTTCTCTGGCTTTCCTTTTTCTATGTGAAATATAGCACATCTGGCGGCATTCGTCAAATCAAAATTCTTTCCCAGTGGAACGGTCAACGATTTTTACATCACAGCCCAGAGCGTCGGCAATTTTTTCAACGTCTGTATAGCTCATGGTATCACGGTAAAGTTTTGTACTTAATGGCTGTGGCTTCATTCCGATTTTTTCCGCAAGTTCTCCGACCTTTATATTTTTTTCAATCATAACTTGCTTAATTTTCTTGCTTGCTCCCATTTCATCATCTTAAAAACATAATACTACAATAACATAAAATATTCAAGTTAAAATAAAAAATATTCATTATGATTATTTTTCTATTGACTAAAGACGTTTTCAAAGAACCAGATCCAAAGAAACGAGAACAAAAAA
Organism: Acetivibrio ethanolgignens; assembly: GCF_001461035.1. Lineage (GTDB taxonomy): Bacteria > Bacillota > Clostridia > Lachnospirales > Lachnospiraceae > Velocimicrobium > Velocimicrobium ethanolgignens. The sequence continues at coordinate 74,218 of NZ_LNAM01000153.1, forward strand.
TTCTAAACCTGATTATAAAACACATCAAATCACATTAAAACAGGAGGACAATATGCATTGTCTGATGAATTTCTGAAAATGCAAAACTTGGATTTACTCCTTCTGAAATCGAACAATTGGAGATTGAAGCAATCGCATAAGCCAAAACGCTCCGAACTCTGGATCGTCCACCGCGGGACGGTCTCCCGATGCTGACGATTGGCAAGGCACGAATAATGAAAGGATGGTTGATATTATGACATTCGAATAAGATTTACAGACAAAGATAAGCAACGCTTTAAAACTCTATCAGTTGGCAAAGGCTGAATACTTGCAGAACAAAACCGCCGAGAACTGGCGGAACTTCTGTGACAGACTATCTAATCAATAATATTGCGGAAGAGAGAGAAATTTCTAAAGCACTGGCACGGAAACTATTTATCAATGCAATTTCTTATAATGTGGTTGTTGAAGAAATCAATAATCAAATAGACTTCCTGATGGAAAAAGAATAACATACTACACTCTCCAGCTTCTCCGGTTCCGGTGTAGGTTCACGACATGGGAGCGGAATTTCCAATATAAAGAAAAGGGGGCAATCACACATGAATACACAACCTACGATAATCAAAGTCAGACGCGGCATAAATGTACAGTACCATAAAAACACTTGACCGAATTTTGAAAGCATACGGAAGGAGTAAAAGAAAATGAACCTTTGCAACACAGATTTACATCAATAACGGGTACAATATCCAACTTGTGCGACAGTTCCTGCAGCACTCTTCTTCCGCTGTCACTCAAAAATACATTGGAATCCAGCAAAAACAAGTTGAAGATGTTTTATGCAAAAAAATAAAGCTGCTGACGGGAATCGAACCCGTGACCTCCGCACTACCAATGCGACGCTCTACCGACTGAGCCACAGCAGCACAACCTACTCAAGCTCCAAAAGAGTTTGATTCAGTTTGGTTTTAATTCGCTGTAAGGCATTATCAATGGACTTCGGAGATTTATGAAGCTCCTCAGCAATCTCAGTATACTTCTTCCCTTCATCGAAAAGCTCAAAGACTTTTTTCTCAAAAGGGCTTAAGTGCCTTACGAGTTTATATTCTAACACACTTATACTCTCTTTGTCAATAATTAATTTTTCTGGATTTAATTGATTATTTCCAAAAATTGATTCTTTTGCATCATTTTCCACAAAATCAACATCCGAAAAAGAAATATAGGTGTTCAGCGGAAGGTTCTTTTGACGGTTAGAAGCCTTTATTGCACTGTAAATTTGTCTTTCAATGCAAAGATTTGCAAAGGAACAAAAAGAAGCTTCCCGTTCAGGCGTATAATCCCGTATCGCCTTATAAAGTCCAATCATTCCCTCCTGAATCAAATCCTCCCGGTCACCACCGATTAAAAACAAACGGCGTGCCTTCTGACGAACCAGATTTTTATACTTGTCCATCAGATAATCCACCGCCCGTTTATCTCCCTTACGAACCTTTCCTATCAGTTCTTCATCCTTCATTTTTTCAAACCCTGCATTCATTCTATGCTCCCCCCCTCATTTTAAACATTAACTGCTGCCAAACCGCCTTAAGCTATCCCCGCTGCCGCAGGATTTCATAAGCCAGAACTCCCATTGCCACAGAGGCATTTAAAGAATCAATGTCACCCTTCATCGGAATCCGGGCTATCATATCGCACTTTTCCTTTACCAGGCGTCCGACGCCCTCGCCCTCATTACCGATAATAAGACCGATTGGCCCCTTCAAGTTCAGGTTATACATCAGTTCCCCGTCCATATCGGCACAGACAAACCACAAGCCCCGTTCCTTTAGTTCCTCAATCGTCGCTGCAAGGTTTGTAACCTTCGCTACCGGAACATAGTTAATTGCTCCTGCAGAAGCCTTTGCTACTGTTGCTGTCAATCCTACCGCTCGACGTTTTGGAATAATAATACCATGGGCCCCAGCCTGATTCGCTGTACGGATAATAGCTCCCAGATTATGCGGGTCCTCCAGATTATCCAGAATAATTAAAAATGGAGGCTCACCCTTTTTCTCAGCCAGAGCAAACATATCCTCAATTTCCGCATATTCATAGGCAGCCGCATAGGCAATAACCCCCTGATGATGCCCCGTTTCCGACAGCTGATCCAGCCGCTCCTTTTTCACAAAGGTAATAATCGTATCACCCTTTTTTGCCTCTCGGAGAATGGACTTAATCGGTCCATCCTGGCAGCCATCTAAAATAAACAGCCTGTCTACCGGCCGTCCGGCACGAAAAGCTTCTAAAACTGCATTTCTGCCTTCAATTGTTAATTCCTCGTATCTCACACTATTTCTCCTTCCATTCGCCCAGGCGAACCAGCCCTTCCTTTACCAGAGTCACTGCACGCTCCATGTTATTTTCCATATACAGATATCCCATCAAGGCCTCCAGTCCCGTTGCCGTCCGATAATCAGTAATACTGGCATTTTTCGCTGAGGTTGCTGACTTGGCATTGCGTCCTCGCTTATACACTGCCAGCTCCTCCTCCGTAAGGCTGTCCATAATCTCATGAATCAGCCTGGCCTGGGACTCCGCCTTTACAATGGAGCTTGCTTTTCTATGCAGTATTTTCACCGGCTGGTTTGCCAGCTCAACTAAAACGGTACGAACGATCAAGTCATAGACACCATCGCCGATATAAGCCAGAGTAAGAGGCGAATACTGCTTCGCCTCTTTTTTCTCCAGTCCAAATTCCTCTTTTACACAATCCAAAAAGCTATTTACGCTCTTTTCCATCTTACACCTTCTCTGGTATCTTCCAATACAATACCCTTTTCTAGCAGCTCGTTACGGATTTCATCTGCCCTTGCAAAATCACGGTTCTTTCTGGCCGTCTGACGCTCCTCAATCAAAGCCTCAACATCCGCATCCAGAAGCTCCTCCTTCCGTTCTGCCTCAATACCCAGTATACCACATAACAGAGTCAGCTTTCCATAGGCTTTTTCCACTGCTTCTTTAGAGGAAGACTCCTTCATCCGGGTATTCGTAAGCTTTACCAGCTCAAAGATAGCGGAAACAGCGTCCGCTGTGTTAAAATCGTCATCCATGGCTGCATCAAACTTCTCATTCAGACGCTCCAGCTCTGTTAAAAATTCCTTTTCTTCTGCTGTAAGAGGCTTTTCTTCTGCCTTTTCCATCAATCCCTTAACCTTTTCTACCGCTGTAACAATACGCTCCAGGCCATTTTTTGCAGCCTCCATCAGCTCACGGCTAAAATTAAGGGGCATACGATAATGAGCTCCCGACAGCATAAAGAAACGAAGCACCTCATATGGATATTTTTCCCCGATTTCTCTTACTGTAAAGAAATTGCCCTCCGATTTTGACATTTTCTTATTATCAATATTTAAAAAGCCATTGTGCAGCCAGTATTTAGAAAATTCCTTACCGTTAGTAGCCTCACTCTGAGCGATTTCATTTTCATGATGTGGGAAAATTAAGTCCTCTCCGCCGGCATGGATATCAATCTGCTCTCCCAGATACTTTTTACTCATCACAGAGCACTCAATATGCCAGCCCGGACGACCGTCACTCCATGGAGATGGCCAAGAGGGCTCACCCTCCTTTTTTGGCTTCCATAAAACAAAATCCATCGGATCTTCCTTTTCTTCTTCACCAGCCACCTTGATATCCCTGTGTCCTGCCTCCAGATCATCAATATTTTTCTTAGAAAGCTTTCCATAGTCATCAAAGCTTCTGGTTCTGAAATAAACGGTTCCATTTTTTTCATAAGCATGGCCCTTGTCAATCAGCGTCTGAATCATATCAATCATGCCATCAATTTCCTCCGTGGCCTTTGGATGAGTCGTCGCCGGCTTTACATTGAGATTTTTCATATCCTCCTTTACTGCCTGAATGTACCGCTCGGAAATCTCTGTTGCAGAAACTCCCTCTTCATTTGCTTTTTTGATAATCTTGTCATCTACGTCAGTAAAATTGGATACATAATTCACATCATAGCCCTTGTATTCAAAATAGCGGCGTACCGTATCAAATACAATCATCGGACGGGCATTTCCAATATGAATGTAGTTGTAGACCGTAGGTCCGCAGACATACATTTTTACCTTACCTTCTTCTAATGGTACGAATTCTTCCTTTGTTCTTGTTAATGTGTTGTATACCTTCATTTCAATTCTCCTTTATTTTTACGGCTTCGCTGCCGCCATTTTACTGTATTTTTGTTTTTTTAGCTCCATTATCTCTTCTTTAAGTCCTGCGACCTGAGCCTGCAGGCTGGAGATATCATTCAATACCGGATCCGGAAGATGAATCTGGTCCAGTTCCTCTCTGGGAACCTTTACATTATCCCGTTTTACTACTCTGCCCGGAACTCCTACAACTGTAGAATTCGGCGGTACCTCTGACAAAACAACGCTTCCTGCACCGACTTTCGAGTTTTCTCCTACAGTGAAAGAACCAAGCACCTTCGCACCGGCACTAATCATTACATTATCGCCTATCGTAGGATGACGTTTTCCCTTCTCTTTTCCTGTACCGCCCAGGGTCACACCCTGATACAAGGTTACATTGTCCCCGATAATTGCTGTTTCCCCTATTATAACACCATTTCCATGATCTATAAATAGTCCTTTTCCAATTTTAGCCCCCGGGTGAATTTCTATTCCCGTTTTTCTTGCTATTCTCTGAGAATACCAGCGTGCCAGAAAATAACGCTTTTTCTGAAACAGGTAATGGCTGATCCTATATCCCAATATAGCCTTAAAGCTGGGGTATAAAAACACCTCCATATTGGACTTTATCGCCGGATCCCTTTCTCTTATAATCTCTATTTCCTCTTTTACATAAGCTATAAAACCCACTTTTCATGTCCCCTTCTACGTCCCTATTGAATAAAAAAGCCCCGTCCCTACATAGAGACGAGGTTATCGTGGTTCCACTCTAATTCACAGCCCAAAGGCTGCCTTTTCACCTACTATCATAGGCCTGCCGGATAACGGTGGCTGCCGGACTGCACTACTGACCTGAAGTCCTTCGTACAATCTGCTCCCGAATGCACTTCGCCCGCCGCTCGATAAAAGTTCCTTTCAGCCAATGGGAACTTCTCTCTGTTACTTCGCCTGCCGACTACTCTTTCGTTCAACGCTTTTACTTATTTTATGCAAAAACCTGTTTTTTGTCAACCTTTTTATACAATCTCATTCAAATACACCCGGGAAGCCTTAAGCTTTTCCAGTAGTTCCTTCTTCTCTTCCTCTGCTCCCAACGCCTTTGCCATAATAATCGGCTTTTCAAACAGCTCCGGTTTTTCAATCCACCAAGAAAGCTCCTCCGGCCAAAATCCCAGCTCTAAAAAGCAGATATTCCAACTATCTTTTCTCTTTAAAAGACGCTCTTCTAAAGCTTCAAATACCATAGCCGCTGCCTCCCCTTCAAGGATTGACTCTGCTGCCTCACAGATTCCTTCTGCCTCCTCTGCCATATAAGCCACAGTTGCACAGATTTTTCCATTTTTATCATAAAAAAATAGAAGTTCTCCACCAGCAGCCTTCATTTCCTTACTCAGACGTTCAAGATAACTGATACTTCGTAGGGCATATAAATCAAACCTTTCCGAAAGCTTCCTGTTCTGAAAACCAGCAGCCTCTTCTTTTTCTTCCTGAGTAAGCTCTTCAAAAATCCTTACCAGCAGTCCACTCTTTTTTTCTGCCGCTGCAAGCTCCAGCCCGGCAAGCTGTCCTTTAAGTCGCTTTTGGGTATAAATAAAATGAAAATCAAAGGGCTCATAGATTTCCTTTTTCGCCGGCATCAGATAGGTAAAAGGGCAGCCCTTTTTCTTCATATAAAGAAAAGCCTCCTTCAAAAGCTTTCTCATATATCCCTTCTTCCTATGATTCTCTTCGGTACAGACACCTACAATATAATAAAGAGTCTGCTTCCTTCCCTGCCAGCAGATTGTATAGGGATTAAGATGCACCATGCTTACCAGTTCATTTTCCCGAAACATCCTCAAAATAATATTATCCTTTGTTTTTTCCTGAAAATAGTAATCGGTGTATTCCTCTGTATCCAAAAAGCATTTTTGCCAAAGCTTATATTCCTGTGCAAATCCTTTAACCATGTCTGATTCCTCCTAGCGTCATTATATTTATTTTTGCCAAAAAAAGCAACTTCCTATATATTGAAATTTTTGGAAATCTTTGTATAATAGAATTATCACATTTATACGACACTTCCGTCATGAAAGGAGTATTTCATGGAAAAGCCACTCAATTTGATTTCTAATATTGTGCCTGGCGGATTAATCAAGGTTACTCTGCCAGACTTTTTTATTTATTATCATACTGCAGGCTTTGACCAGCTGCTTCATCTTTCTGCCAAAGATGATCCGGCTTTTTTTGCTTCACCAAATCTGGATTTTATCCATCCACAGGATCTGGATTATGTAAAAGCAGAACTTGTCAGGTGCTCCAATGACCTTTCTCTCCTTTCTCTAAAATTTCGTATTCTCCGAAAAGAAGAAGGAATTCACTGGGTTCAGCTGAGCGGTACCTATCTGGAAGAGCATGACGGCAGGCCTGCCTATCTGTGCTTTTTAATGGACTTCTCCAAGCAACAGGCCTACGAAGAAAATATTTTGTTAGAACAGCAGCGTTGTGCTATTACAGCAGGGTTCTATAGGGATTCCTTCTGGGAATATGATTTTTCTACAGAAAGTATGACCCGTTACGGAGATTTATCCCAAAGCTATAGTGTTTCCTCTCTTATTTATAACTGGAAACAATATGCTTCGGAAAATGAGCTTGTGCATCCCCAGGACTTTTCACGGCTGGAGAATATCCTTCTTTCTCCTTCAGAAAAAATACAGACCCTTGACCTGCGAATTAAAAACTATCTGGGTATCTACACCTGGCATAAATTAAGATACCGGTTCCTTTTTAATCAACAAAAGGAACCGGTACGGATTTTTGGTCAGTCATCCAACCTGGAAATTCCTAATATAGAGGAAGAGGCCTTCGTTTCCCTTTTAGGAAAATCCGCCGCTATCAAGGAAATTAACAAAGCCATCCTTCAGATGAGCAATGACTCTCACTGTGGGCTCATGCTTCTTTTCCTGCCACATTTTACAGAATACCAGAAAACCCGTGGCTATACCTTTTGTCAGAATCTGCTCCACGAATTCTCCATAACCCTTTTTGAACAATTCAGAGAGCAGATTATCGGACACCTGGGAACCGGACGTTTTCTTGTTTTTTTTGCAGATGCAACAGAAGAAAAGGAGCTTGTCAGCCAAACTGAAGATTTTCTTTCTTCTCTGGAAAATCTGTACATCATCCAGGATAATTTTCATATTGCCTGTAATATCGGTCTTGTCCTTGGCGATAAAAACAGCTCTAACTATGATATTTTATACAAAAAAGCTTCTATCGCTCTGGAAACTGCACAAAAAAAAGGAAAACGTTCCTATGACATTTACGGCTTGCGATCAGATAAGGCTGGCGGCTGTACAAGCCTTGTTTCCTCCACTCCAGTTTCCCAGGAAGAGCTTCCCTGTTCTATTTTGAAGCTCGGGATTTCTCTCGCCTGCGAGGAAATCTTCAGCGATAGTATGCATACCTTTTCATCCATGGTTCAGCAATTTTTTGATGCACAGCGTGTACTTTTTATAACAGATTTACCGGATACCTGCTCCAAAAGGGAAATACTGGACTGCTGCCAGCCTCTGAAGGAGAAGCACTGTCTTTTCTGCAATGACATATCCAGACTAAAGGAAAAAGCTCCGTTGCTTTTTGAAAGCCTTTCCCTGGATGGTATCCAAAACTTTTACTGCTATGCCATGCACTATGGAAAAGAAATTACCGGCTTTTTCATCACCGGTTTTTCTAGCCCCCTTGACACTGCCTTGAATACCTCATTTTTTCAAATCATTGGCAGCCTTGCAGAACAGATTACAGCAAAACGCCGTTTGGAAAGCTATCTTAGTGCTTCCCCTGTCGATCAGGTGACCTCACTCCCCTCCTTTCCTTTCTTTTTAAAGAGGGGACGCCGCATTTTGATCGAAAATAGAGAAGAGCACTTTGCCCTCGTTTATCTTGATATTAATAAATTTCATACCTTTAACCAAAACTTTGGCTTCGGAGTCGGCAATCAGATTTTAGAGCTTCTTGGTCATTCCATACAAAGCTCTCTACAGGAAAAAGAAATCAGCTGTCGAATTGATCAAGATCATTTCGCCCTGTTGCTTCACTATGAAAAAGAAGATGAAATTTTTGACCGGCTTAACTGCCGGATTCGAAGTCCTCTTCTCCAGCCACCCGAGGCTATGCCCGATTTTTATCGCTTTGATATTATCAATGGGGTCTATTTTATCCCACAAGGGGAAACCGAAATCAGTGAAATGCTGGATTATGCCAATGCCGCTCGTCAGAGTATCAAGGGCTTTACTGGCAGTCACTATGCCTGCTACACACCTCAGATGGCCGATGAAGCACTCCATCATCGTACCACACTGGAAAAGCTGACACAGGCTCTGAAAAGGAAAAGCTTTCTTCCCTTTTATCAGCCACGCTATTCCTTAAATACCGGAGAAATTACAGGTGCAGAATCCCTGGCACGGTGGGAAAGTGCTCCGCTTTGCATTGAGAAAGCATCCGAATTTCTGCTTGTTATGGAAAAAACCGGTATGGTCATAGATATGGATTTTCAAATTATAGAACAAATTTGCCGTTTTCTAAGCAAACGGCTGGCAGCCGGTCTTGAATGTGTTCCCGTCTCTGTTAATTTATCGGAACTGCATTTTAAGACCACAAATTTTGTAAAAAAACTGCTTTCTATCCTTACACACTATGAGGTACCTGTCAGCTTTTTCACGCTGGAAATCAGCGAGGAAATCTTGGTACATTATCCAGAAGAAGCTTTCATTTTTATCAATGAATTGAAGTCCTTTGACTTTTTCATTACTATTGATCATTTTGGAGAAATTTACTCTCCTCTGATTCTTTTAAAAAACGCCAATATTGATGCTGTTAAGCTCAATATCCGTGCCTTCTGCAGCAAACAACCGTCCCCTCAGGACTGGTTTCTGCTGCAAAAGGTCATTGAAACAGCGAAAGGACTTGGCCTCACTGTCTATGCTAACAATGTTGAAAATGAGAGCCTGATTCCCAAGCTAAAAGAGCTTGGCTGTGATGAAATCCAGGGCTACCTGTATTCTAAGCCACTACCTGAAGCTGCCTTCGAAGCCCTTTTGAACAATTAAAATTCATTCAGCAGACAGATTGCCTGGGCAGAAATACCTGCACCCTCGCCGGTAAAACCCAGGCCTTCTTCTGTCGTTGCTTTTATATTAATCTGGTCTACTAAAACTCCCAGGGCCTTAGCAACATTTTCTCGCATTGCAGGAATATGCGGCAGCATCTTTGGTCTTTGTGCAACAATCGTTGCGTCTATATTTCCTATCGCATATTTATTTTTCTTTAAAAGCTCTCCCACACTCTTTAACAGCTCAATACTGGAGGCTCCCAAATAAGCCGGATCCGTGTCTGGGAAATGCTTCCCGATATCTCCCAGTGCCGCAGCCCCCAAAAGGGCATCCATAATGGCATGCAAAAGTACGTCTGCATCTGAATGCCCTAACAGTCCCATTTCATAAGGAATCGTAACACCTCCAATAATCAGCTCCCGGCCTTCTACCAGCTTATGCACATCATATCCCATTCCAACTCGCATCCTTATTCTCCTTCCTATAGCTTAACTTTCTTTTTAAATGCTTTTTTAGAAATATCAATGTCCCCAAAGAACCTATGAAAATCTGTCTTGTACCTGTCATAAGTTTGCTTCTGTATCTCTCCGAATGAAAGCTTTTCATTGAATTTCAATAGCTCTGCATTTGAAATCAGCGTTGAGGAACAAAATTATAGATGTTCTATCCTGTAAATTCCATTCTTCTGATTGTTGAAGCCTTCATTTTCTATCTTCCAGCGTCCACGTCCTGCTTCTATCATTTCTTCCAGATTATTTTTCGTTAGCTCTATATTGCTTATGCATTGGAATCGGATTTTCTGCAACTAACCTCTGTCTGGTTTCCTTTTGCGTAAAAATATATTTCCAGCCATTTTCCCTGCACAGTTTCATAATCGGCTCTGCTCCATAAAGTGCATCTCCCTGTATACAGATCGGCAGTCTCGGATACTCCTGTTTTATCCGTCCCATCAGGCATTTGGCTGCATTCATTTCACAGTCCTGTTTGCTTATATCCTCTTTCTCATTTTCAATAAATTCCGTTCCAAGACTTATGATTATTTTATCTCCAAGAACCAGTTTTGCCTCCAAAACCTTATGGTAATAAAACGTTACCTTTTTCCCATTCACATCACTTTGAACAACACTCAGGCAATTTTCACAATGCCTTTCCTTAAAGCAGAACAACTCTGTTCCATCTAAAATAACTCTCCAATACTTTCCAGGCAGCCTGCTTCGGTAAAACTGTTATGCAATTTCAAGTTCTGAAATGTCGATGCTAAACGTTGATAACTTAACTTTTGCAACTTTAATTTGATAGTCAAGCTCTTTGTTCTCGCTTGTCTGTGCCGCCTTAATACGCATCAGATTAACATAATAATCAATGGCTACTTGCTTTTGTTCTTCCAGTGTCATGTCCTGCTTTACCTCCATTTATATTTCCTCCTTTCGGATAATTATATTATAATATATGTCCGCTATATTATCAAGAGTTTTCAAGCTCTTTTTCGACACAATTTATTATAAATTGTGTCATGCTTACATTACGCTTTTCCGCTTCAATTTTATATTTGTTTTTTAACCCCTTAGGAACGCGCAAGCGTATGTCGTCCGTTTTTTCTGCCATATATTTTATGCTGGCTTTTTTCTGGGCTTCTGTATATGCCATTTGTGCTACCTCCTTTTTATAAAGTATAATACAGCGAAAATATATCCGCTATATACACATTAAACAAAATATGTCCACTATATTTGTATACTTTGTATATCGAATATATGTCCGCTATATATTAAAATCAAATCATCAACAGAACAACAAAAGCAATTATATATCAAGGGAGGAAAACACAATGACAGGAACAATCAAAACAAACGGAAAGAATACAGCAGTTAAAATCGGCGGTGTCGCAGTTTTTACATACGAAGGAGTGAAAGGAGCATATAAGAATTTCGCAAAGTTGGCCCAGAATTTTGAAAGATACGGAACAGAAGGACAATATGCATTGTCTGATGAATTTCTGAAAATGTAAAAACTTGGATTTACTCCTTCTGAAATCGAACAATTGGAGATTGAAGCAATCGCATAAGCCGAAACGCTCCGATTCGGAGCGTCCACCGCGGGACGGTCTCCCGGTGCGGATGATTGGCAGACCAGACAGGGAACGATATGAAGAAATTATACATAGTTAAAGGCGGTTTTAAGAATGATGAAGCTGGACGATTTTACACTAAAGCAAGTGACAGACTATCTAATCAATAATCAAATAGACTTCCTCACGGAAGAAGAATAACATGCTACACTCTCCAGCTTCTCCGGTTCCGGTGTAGGTTCACGGCCTGGGAGCGGAATTTCCAATATAAAGAAAAAAAAGGGGGGGCAATCACACATGAATACACAACCTGCGATAATCAAAATCAGGCGCGGTGTTAATGGCTTTAAATATCCCTCTTGTGACAAAGACGGCTATTTTATTGGCAACCTTAAGAAACTGACAGATGCATGGAACCATTATAAACTACAAATAAAATAGGGCTATGTTGTGCTTATCCGTGAACTGGACAAAATGCCGGATATGATAAAGTGGAATGCCGAAAAGAAAGAGCTTGAAAAACTCATAGAACACTATAAAAAGATGTGAGCGAATGAAAAACCTGACATTAGACTATTGTTATAAGCATCACAAGGCAACTTTTGAAGTCTGGCAGCATGGAAAACCAATAGCATCCAGATATGAAGGTGATATTTTGATTATTAAATACCAAAGTGGTGCCTGGTTTCATTACAAATTGGAAAATGGCTGCCTAATCTGGTGGAAAAAGAAAGGTTTGGTATAAATGAATAAAAAAACCGTAGCACTTACCGACCAGCAGTATATCGACATCATAACCTCAATAAAGAGCGGTTTTTGCCATGCCGGCAGGGAATACAAGCCGAATGAGAGAATTGCTACCGCTCTGACTCTGGAAGCCAATCTCGGCTTGCGTATCAGCGATATTTTGCAGCTCCACTACTGCGACATCATCAAGGATGGCGACCGGTACCGGCTGAACATCTCAGAAATTAAGACCGGAAAAGAAAGAATTTTTACAGTACCAGAGGAAATCCGCGAATATATCAATGATTACCGCATAGGGAACCACATGACAGAACAACAACACTTGTTTGACCTGTCAGAACGTCAGATACAAAAGCATTTATTGCACCTTGATAATTTAAAAATGACTGCGTAAAATCGCTTTTAAGAAGTTGAAATGAATTTTCGATAATTTGAGCATTTGAATTAATAGAATTAAACTGGTTTTAAGTCCGGTCATAGCAATTTTAAAAATTATCGGCCTAATTGATATATTCAAATAACCTGGCCTTTTTGATTACCTTTTAGTATGAAATGATGTGAGTGTCAAAAGTCATTTTTTCGATGACTTTGATATAAATTTGTACTTTGATAACTGACGTTACAAAAGACATACGCACACCTCTCAAACAAGTAATTCTGTATAGTATTATTATACCAGATTTGGTGTGTAAAGCATAGCTTTATTCAGTTATCAAAGTGCTGTCGGGGTGTACTTTTGACACCCACATCATAATATATATTATATATAGCGTTTTAGTGAAAAATGGGTAATTTTTAGCACTTTATAAAACACAAAAAGACATCGATAAAAGCCACCACACCGCCAGCAGCATAGCCGCCAAACGGAGAGCCACTATAATTTATTATAAAGCATTCATTTGTTATTCTGTCAAGGAAAATGAAAACCGCAATTTCTGGCGGCTCCTAGTTAATCCCAGTTAATAGCATTATGCGGAATTGTTCCGTTTTCTGCTATGCTTTTATTTGCTCTTGCTATTGCTTCTATTTCGTCCGGTTTTAGCTCTATTTCTTCCTTTCCGTTTATCCTCAACTCTTCGCTCGCAAGGTCGATTTCGTCATTCCAACTGATACCGTAACCTCCTGCATCCACCTTTACTTGCTGGAAAAGTCCTTCGATGGTTTTAAGATTATTAAATACATCCCATTTTGCAAATAATGGTTTTATGTCATATTCTGTTTTTACTCCATCCGTAAATAACACAGATAAAATAAAATTATCTTTCGGTTCTACACTTTGCACCCTGTAAAACATCACATCACCTCCCATGAACACCATCCGCTGGATTATTCCAGCGGTGGCAATTCTACAAAGTTTTGAGTTTTCCAGATTTCGAGAAGTGCGTCACAGTTTTTTTCTCTCCATTCCTCGACCATTTTCAATGCCCTTCTCGGCAAATCCCCGACTAACATTTCCCCCGTTCTGATGTCGATTTCTGCTAAATACTCGCCATAAATAACGTGAAAATGTGGCGGGTTATGCTCTGCCTGTCTGAAATACATCTTGATTACAATTCCATAAAATCTACTTATTACTGGCATTTCATCCGCTCCTTTCTGCTATTGTCTTTCGACAATATTATTGTAGCATATTTAAACTTTTCTTTACTTTCTCATTCGCTCCAATTCTTTTTCAACGCAATCTTGTATAAATGCTGATAGTTTCATACCTTTAAACTTTGCCGCCGCTTCATACTCTTCTTTCTTGCCTTTTGCAGCCATAACAGTTATACGGTCGTACTTCTCTTTTTGATATGCATTTACATATGCTATAGCGTCCTCTTTCTTTGCGTATGCCATGTTAGCACCTCCTGTCTTTATCAGATTAGCATATTTAAACTTTTATGTCAAACATCATCAATCCTATACATGATTATTTTACAGAAAATAATTCACAAATTTAAGGCATAATTAAACTTTTCTTATTGACAGCATATTTAAACTATTCTATATTTATATTAACAAAGGAACATACCAATTCAAATACAGGAGGAAAACACAAGGATCTTGTACCTTGAAAATTTTAGATTGCAAACCATGCCAGATACTGTTATAATATCGGCATAGGAAACCAGAGAGCCGGGCGGCTTACCCTCCTACTTCGGAGGGGCTAACCCTCCAGACGAAAGAAAGGAGGGGTTGCCAATGGTTACATATTCTGATTTGATTCAGTTTTGTATGTTCATTGTTGCCCTTGCTGGTCTTTGCTATAAAATTTTCAAGGGTAGAGTAGGCGGATGAAATTTTCATCCGCCTACTCTACAAAAAAATAAACCGATTTGTGGTCGATTTATCTTTCGTAGCACTTGCACAGGACTCTCCTTTCCTGTGTTTTTTTGTTTTGATTACCTTTTTGATTACCTCAAATATTTTTTTCATTTGATGTAATATATTAGGAAATGAAAAAAGCCAGTAAAATCAATGACTTCACGGCTTTTCACGAAAAAATTTTTAGTAGCGGGAAAGGGATTTGAACCCCCGACACCACGGGTATGAACCGTGTGCTCTAGCCAACTGAGCTATCCCGCCATATTAAATACAAGATGTCCGACTTTCATCGTGACACCTTGTATATTATATATGCTTTTGTCTTAAAAGTCAATAGCTTTTTTTATTTTTTTACAATATGACTTCCACTTCTTCCTTTTTCAATGACAATCTGCTGGTCAATCCGCTCCTTTAATTCATTGATATGGGAAATAATACCAATCAGATGCTTCTGCCCGGTCAGTGACAAGAGGCTTTTCAGTGCCTGATCCAGAGACTCTTCGTCCAGGCTTCCAAAGCCCTCATCAATAAAAAGTGTATCTATACGGATACCACCAATCGAAGCCTCTATCATATCTGCCATTCCCAAAGCCAGGCAGAGTGCTGCCTTAAAGGATTCACCGCCAGAGAGAGACTTCACCGGCCGACACTTACCTGTATAATTGTCAAAAATCTCAATATCCAGACTATTGGTTGTCCTTGCATCCTCTACCCTGCGAACCTTCCGAAGCTCATACCTTCCGCTGGTCATTTCTGCCAGCCGGAGATTAGCAGATTCCAGAACCTCTTCAAAATATACCGCCAGTACATACTGCTCAAATACCAGTCTGTCCTTGTTTTTCCCTTTGGTTATGTTATCCAGGTTCTGCCAGATGCCATATTTTTCTTCTAGCTCCTGCCGTTCTGCCAAGCGGAGTTTTAAGGTCTCCCAAGCCGTTTTCAGCTTTCCAAGCCGTGCTACACTAAAATCTCTCTTCTGCTCCAGCTCCTTTATCTGACACTCCAGGCTCTTTCTTTCCACCTCCACAAAAGAAATATCTAAAGAAAGTCGTTTTGCCGTAGCTTCCAGCTTTTCTTTCAGCGTTTCCTCTACTCTTACTCCCTCTTCAAAAATGGTTCTTTTCTCTGCTGCCTTCAAGCTCTCCTTTGACAGACGTTCCCGCAGCTTTTCTGTCTCTCCTTCTTCCCTCAGACGTCCCTTTTCTTCCTGTCTCTTCAGGGTTTCCTCCCGTTTTTCCAAAGACAACAGAAGCTTTTCCAGGCCCTTTGCTTCCTTTTCCTTGCTTTTACAATTTTTAAGCCGCAGACAAAGCTCTTTTTCCTCCTGCTGTAAAAGACAATACTTTTCTTTTCCCTCGGCCTCATCCAGAATTCCTTCCTTTTCACAGGCCGCTTTGGTATCTGCTTTCCTCTTTTTTAAGGCACCCAGATTTTCCTGGGTGGCAGCAAAGACCTCATCCAGCCGGACACGCTCCTTTTGGGCTAATTCCTTCCAGTGGTCTACCTCCTGCTGATCCGGCACCTCCTTTGACACCTTCGCTTTATTAGGATGGCTCAGAGAGCCGCAAACCGGGCAAGGCTTTCCCTCCTCTAAAAAGCGGGCAGCCAGCCCAATTGCAGTTGAACGATAAAGCTCTTCCTTCTCCTGATACCGGGCCCTTACTTCCTTCTCCTTCTTAAGCTGAATCTCATAGCTTTGCTTTAAGCTTTCCTGCTTCTTTTGCTCCTTTGCAAGCTCTGAAAACTCTTTTAACAAAAAAAGCAGTCCCTCTTCCTCCCTTTTTTTCTCCTTTATTGCTCCTTCTATTTCTAAAAGCTGCCTCTCCCAGCCCAAAAGCTCCTTTTGCTTTTTCTGGCTCTCCTTTTTTTCTTCTAACAGCTCCTTAAGCTCTCTTTTTTCCTTTTCCCTCTGAAGCTTATTTTTCTCCAAAAGCTCTGTCAAAGCAGTTTCCAGAGAAGCCGCCTTTACCGCCTGCTCCTCCCAGTCTTTCTTCTTCTTTTTATTTTTCTCTATCTCCCGGAAAAGCTCCTTTTCCAGCTTAAAATACTCTGCCCCCTTTTCCTCCAGCTCCTTTAAGCTCTTTCTGGTTCTTTTAAGCTCTTCCTCTACCTCTCTTTTTCTTAGCTTTTCCTTCTCCCAATCCTCCTTTACCTGATGAGCAAGCTCTGCCGGCAGAAGACCCTCTGTTTTTTCAAAGCCTGCCTGTCCCAGTAGCTCAGCCATTCTGCTGCTTAAGTCTGTAAGCCTGTCCTTCAGCCCTTTTGCCTCTTCACTAAGCCGCCTTTGCAGCTCCTCATAGGCCTTTGTCTGGAATAAGTCTCTGAATATCTCTACCCGGTCCCGGGAGCTTGCCAGTAAAAGTTCCATAAACTCTCCCTGTGCCAGCATCCCCAGCTGCTTAAACTGTTTATAATTAAATCCAAGAATTTCCTCAATCCTGTTATTTACCTCTGTAACAGTTTCTAAGGGTCTTTTGTCTTCTTCTAAAAGCAGAGCGGACTCATTGGAAAGGGTCACTCCACTCCCCCGTTTCTTCCGGCGTTCGTATTTTGGAGAGCGGCGAATGGTATACTCCTTTCCCTTGTGCCAAAACAGAAGTTCAACATAGGTCTCCGTATCCTCCTCTGCAAAATCACTTCTAAGAGAGCTCTTATCCCTCACCTGGGTACTGGCTGCCCCAAATAAAGCATAGGTAATGCCATCAAATATCGTTGTTTTTCCACTTCCTGTCGGCCCGGTAATTAAAAATACACCGTTCCCGCCAAGCTTTGAAAAATTGACCTCCTCTCTGCCCGGATAAGGTCCAAAGCCGCTCAGTATCATATGTATTGGTCTCATAGCCTTTCCTCCTCTATTCCGGAAATCACAGCATTTAATACCTGCTTCTGCTCCTCATTAAGACTCCTCTCTGTTACCTCCTCATAAAAGTCCTCATAGATTTCCATTAGAGACTTTTTCCTAAGCTGCTGTTTTCTTACCGCTTTTTCGCCTTCCTGCCGGATATTCTTTAAAAGCTCCAGCTGCATCACATTCGGATAGCGGCTCCGCAGAGCTTCCATTGGCTCAAAAAGCTCTTTTTCATCTGTCAGAGTAACATGAAGATAATCCTCCGGGTCTGCCAGAGAAACCACCTCCTCCTTTAAAAGCTCCTTAAGGCTTCCTTTAATTTTCCGCATATCATGTAACGGCTTCAGGGGCCTGCGACTTATGGAAAGGCTGCCTTTTTCCTTTAGTTCAAGAAGCACTGCACTTTTCGCTTCACACTCGGAAAAAGAATATTTTAAAGGCGAGCCAGCATAGCATACAGCATCCCGTCCTATAGACTGTGGCCTGTGGATATGTCCCAGTGCTACATAATCAAAGCAATCAAATACCGATGCATCCACATTTTCTGTGCCACCGACAGATACCGGATATTCTGAATCTGAAAGCTTAAGTGTACTTCCACCTCCGGTAATAAAATGGTGGGTAATCAGGATATTTCTTTGTGAAGAATCTATTTTTGTATTCTTAATCACCTGCCGGATGCAGTCTGTCATCGTGCAGCCTGCCTCCATTCCCAGCACCTTCTGCATAGCAGCTACCCGCGAAAAGGGCATAAAATAAAGGTTCACCCTTCCATATTCATCCGAAAGGCTCACCTGCTTCAACGCAGCAAAAAAACCACCCTCCATAAAGAGACCGCCCTTTTCCAATATTTCCCCTGCAAATCCGATTCTCTCCGGTGAATCATGATTGCCGCTGATAACAAAAACCTTCTGTCCCAGCTTGATAAGCTGTCTTAAGAAGTCATCCAAGACCAGCACAGCGTCTGCTGTCGGCACAGAACGGTCATAAATATCCCCTGCCAGGATAACACCCTCTGTTTTTTCATCCCGGGCAATGGAAATCACCTGATTTAAAATGTACTTCTGATCCTCCAGCATGGAAAACTCATTGATTACCTTTCCAATGTGCAAATCTGCCAGATGTAATAATTTCATATATATAATCCTTTCCTCTTGCAAAATCCCCCAAAGTGTAGTAAATTTACATTGATATTGCTAGTTTGAAGTTTTTATCGTAGTTAAGGAGTTTTCTATGTATCGTAAACGTTCATTTAAAATAAATACACTGGTTATCATAAGTTGTCTTTTATATATTGGCCTTGAATTTGCTCTGTACTATCTTACAGAGTCTGCAGCTGCTGTTTTTTTTGTTGCCCTGATAGGCAGCTTCCTTTTGGCCCATGTTTTTCTGGAAACAGCCTTTACCTATGATACCTGCTTTTTAGTCACCCTTTTTTCCGTAGTACCGGCAAGCACCCTAAGCCTTCTTATTTACTTTAACCAGACCGGCCATCTGCTTGTCTACCATGATTTTTTGCCCTATCTTTTGTTGCTTCACTGGCTGCTGCCGATGTGCTACTGCACCTTCCGTTGTCTTTTCGACCGCGGGCCACGTTTTGTCCGTTATAACAGCTTCTTTCTAAAAATGGGGATTTTATTTGGAGTATATTATATTCCAACACTGATTATCCGAAGCTTTTTTATTCCATTGGAGTTTCCTTATACCTTTACAGGAAAAGAAATAAGCCTATTTCCTTTCCTGGCAACAGCTACCCACATTGAAGATTTTATCTATACCGGTGTAGGTATTGAAGCTCTTTTGATATATGCCCTGCATATATTTTTTCTGTTTCTTCCTCTTGGCTTTTATGGCTCGATTTTGCTAAAGGATCTGCCTGTATTGCCAAAGCTTTTTTTCAGCATAGCTGTACCATTCCTTTTGGAAGGAATTACCTGGCTGTCAAAGGGTACCTTTATCATGGACGCCTGCATCTTCCGTCTGCTAGGCATCCTTTTGGGCATTCTTTTATACCAGCTAATAAATCACCTATTTCGGCTCTATACCCGTGAGAACTTTCTCTATGAGCGGAACCGGTATTCTTTTTTCTAACAGCCAAGGCTTATTGCCATTTTCTATATTCGTTGATATCATGCAGGATGACCTTTGCTCCCGCAATCAGGCGGTCAAAGGCTCCTGCTTTATATAGGCTTAAGACTGCCATTCCAATTGGAATTCCCAAAATCATTCCCAGAACACCCTTTATCCGATAACCGCTAAACATAAATACAAGAGTTGCCAGAGGACTTAATCCAATTCCATCTCCTACCAGCTTCGGCTGTAGCAGCTGATGCAGAAGCTGGCATATCAGATAGATAATTGCCAGGCATACCGCATGGAAATATTCACCGCCGATAATATCCATAAGAGCCCATGGCCAAAGGATGGTTCCCGTTCCGAAAAAAGGAAGAAAATCCAAAAAGGCAACCAGAATTCCAAGAAAAAAGGAATAATGGACATCTAAAAGCTCAAATCCAATAAATAAAATCACAACCATAACTATCATAATCTTAAATTGAGCTTTAAAATAAGCTCCCAGTGCTTCAATAAAATTACTTTTTATCAGATTCATGCTTTCCTTCACCGAATCCGGCAAAATCCTCTTAAAGCCTGCCACCAGCTTATCTCTATCCGCAATAAAAAAGTAGGCTGACAATATTGTAATAATCGCCATTAAAAAAACATCAGCTACATTTTTTACCAAGGAGCCTGCGACACCAAGCGTCGATACATCAATCCTGCTTATTGCTGAAGTGAGAAAGCCGCTAATACTGCTTCCCATGTCATCCAGAAAGCCTTTTGTGCTATCCGGCAGATACCGGGCTAAGCCCTCCAGATTCTTTAACGTATCACTGATATTGACCTGCAGCTCTGCAAAAATTTCCGGCAAATCCTGCATAAGACTGATGCCTTCACGAACCAAAATTCCCAATCCAAAATACACGGCTGCCACAACAATAGCTAGGGCCGCTATAATAATCAGAGCTGAGCTATGCTTTCGCAGCATCTTCACATTTTTCTCCAGAAACCGCACTAATGGATTGGCTATCATGGAAATAATCCAGCCAATAACAAAGGGCATAAAAAACCCTAAGGCCCGCGGCACAATAAATATCAGGACTGCCAATAAAATACCTGCACATACAAAATCTGTTAAAATCCGCATATATTTCTGGAAATTGGTCATACGCATCCCCTTCTTTATTTTACATAAGGTTTCGCCAAAAGTGTCAGGAAAAATACAGCTGCTGCCACAATAACAATCGTAGGTCCCGCTGCCGTATTGTTATAGTAGGACAATAAAAGTCCCAGTATACCGGAAAACATAGATATAAGTATTGCATATCCATGGTATTCCCGCATATTTGATGCCAGATTCCGGCTGGAAGCTGCCGGAAGAATCAAAAGTGCATTGATAAGAAGAATTCCCACCCAGCGGATGGAGAGCATAATAACCACAGCCATCAGCACAGAAAAGCAGTTATCAATCAGCACGGTTTTGATTTTCTTACTTCTGGCCATCGTTCCACTGATACTGTTTGCATGCAGCTCATTAAAAAAGAACAGCCAGAATATCATACACACTAAAAATACCAGCTCCAAAAGCCGGATTTCCTTTCTGGTAATACTCAGGATGTCACCTACCAAAAGAGAAGAATATTTGGAAAAATCCCCGTTTCTTGACAAAATAACAAGACCAGCTGCTGTGCCCAGAGAGGAAAACACAGAAATAATTGTATCTGTAGAAATCGTATTTTTTCGTTTAATATAGTTTAAAAGCAGTGCAAATAAAACCGCAAATACTACCATGGAAATATTCGTGTCAGCAATTCCTAAAATAATCCCAAGAGCGATGCCAGTAAAAGCGGAATGTCCCAGAGCATCGGAAAAGAAGGCCATCCGGTTATTTACAATCACTGTACCCAGGATACCAAAAAGCGGTGTGATAATAACCATGGCCAGCAGGGCATTTTTCATAAAATCATAGGAAAGAAAGCTAAGAAGCATTTCCATCAAATCCCCTCCTTCCAAAGGTCTCCAAAAACTCAGGGCTTGCAAAAACCTCTTTTGGTGTTCCCTCTTTTTTAATTGTCTTATCTAAAAGTACCACATAATCCGCATATTTTTCAATATATTCCAGGTCATGGGAAATCAGAATCACCGCCAAATCGTAATTTTTTTTCAAATAGTCGATGTTGTTATAAAATAAATCCAATCCGTTCTGATCCATACCGGAAACCGGCTCGTCCAGAAGCAGAAGATTCGGTGGCGGTGTAATCGCCAGCGACAGAAGAACTCTCTGCAGTTCTCCTCCCGACAAATCCCCGATTGCCTTATCAATCAGCTCCTCTGCTTCAAATATCTTAAGCTGTTGCTGGATTTTTTCATAAAGACTCCTTTTTCTCCACAAAAATACCGGAAACCGGCTGATATAGCTGGCAAACATATCATAAACGCTAGCTGGCGTATTCTTATCAATATTCAGGTGTTGGGGCACATACCCGATTTTTATTGTCTGAAATGCATTTTTTTTCATATCCTTACATTCTATTGTTCCCTCATGAGGAATTTCATCAAGTATCGCCTTAATCAGCGTGGATTTTCCTGCTCCATTTTTACCGATAACAGCGGTCAGTTGTCCACAATGAATATGAAAATTAATATTTTCCAGTATCGTGCTGTCATCTCCGGTCGTTACCTTAAAATTTTTGATTTTGATGCAATGTAGGCCGCAGCTTCCACTGCCTTTTTTCTTTTCCTGCATATATTCCCCGCTTCTTGTCTACTCCAGTGCCTGAAGACACTGAGCTATCACTTCTATATTTGTCTCCATCCCCTTTAAATAGGCATCCCTTTCCATCTCACCACTTACCAGGGTATCCACAACACAGATAGAAGCCCCTGTTTCCCTGCTGATTCCTGCCGGGATAGAGTCGCTGAACTGCTTTTCTGTAAATAAAAGCCGTACACCCTCCGCTCTGACGGTATCCACAATCCGGGCAATCTCCCCGGTATTCAAGGAGGTGTCCTCCTCCAGCTCAATGCTGTAAGCTATCGTAATTCCCAGACGCTTTGCCAAATAAGCAAAAGCATCATGAAACAAGACTGCCTTTTCCTCCGGAAAATCCTCTGCTGCCTTAAGAAGCTTTTCTTCTATCCTGGTAACCTCTGCCTGATAGGCCTCACAGTTTTTCACAAAGCCTTTTCTATGTTTTTCATCCAGGCTGCCAAGCCCTTCTGTAATATTGGAAAGCTGCTTTTTGTACCGCTCAGGATCTACCCAGTAGTGAGCATTATCATCCTCTGTTTCAATTCCCTCAGAGGCATCAATGATTGTAAGACCTGGATATACCTCTACAATCCGCTCTAAAAAATGCTCCATACCGCCTCCATTAATAACCAGCACATCAGCTCCCTCCAGCTTCTTCATATCTGCGGCTGTCAGCTGATAATCGTGGAGGCAGCCGCCCTGGTTCTCCGTCAGGTTGGAAAGCTCTACCCCTTCCACGCCATCAATAATATTCATTACTGCAATATACATTGGATAAAAGCTGGTCACGACCTGCAGACTATCCTTCTGTCTGACCTTCTCCCGGCCAACACCCCAGGTAGCAAGTACTCCTGAAGCAATCACCAATACCATAATCCCTAAAAGTACACCCAGCTTTTTTAAATCTTTACTCATAACTTCCTCTCTTTCTGCATCCTTATTCTCTTCCAAGAAAATAAGCAACAATAAGCCCCGCTGCAAAGCTTAAAATACTTCCAAAAATCACACTGCCAGTAATTACCGGCATCTGAATTCCCATCAAAATAGCAATCGGTGATGCAATAACAAGTCCCAGAATACCACAATAGGTATGGCCCTCGTAGTTATTCAAAAGATATTCAATAATCTTGGCAATTACAAAAATGCCCAGAACCACGCCCAGGCCCATTGGGATAATAACACCGGCTGCCTCTAGAATCTGCCCAAAATCTGCGTTTCTTAATCCATCTACCGCTAAAGTTATCGTATTAATAATTGGATAATAGTAGCCTAACAGCATCAGCATCATAGAACCACTGACTCCCGGCACAACCATGGTTGCTGCTGCAATAATTCCTACAAAAAACAGCTTAATGCAGCTCCATACACCGAAGGTAAGGTCTGCCTGAGCTCCATTTCCCTCCCCCAGCAACTGAAGTACAAGAATCAAAGCAAAAAAGGCCGCAAATACAAGTCCATGGGATATCCCCAGCTTCTTTCCCCGGATATGCCCATAAAGTATCGGAATCCCTCCTAAAATCAAACCTACAAAGGCCATGCTGGTCTGCAAAGCATAATTTGTCAGTAAAAATTTAATCCCATAGGACAAGCCTACGATTCCAACAGCCATGCCGATTCCATAGGGAAGAAGTGTCAAAATACTTTTTTTCAGTTGGGAAAACAGCTTCGTCACACAGCCAATAATCTCATCATAAATACCCATGGATACCATCATGGTGCCACCGCTGACTCCCGGAATCGCATTAGCAATTCCAATCACAATTCCTTTAATAATGTTTATAAAAAGTCTCATTATAAATTCCTTTCTTTCATCTGGTATTATTATTTTTTCACAAACTGAACATTTTTATCATGCCAGAAATGGTGTATAGTTTGGCTATCAACACAGGGAGGTAAAATCGTATGAACTCAACAAAAATTTTAAAGCTGGTAACTGCTTCTCTTTTAGCTGCTCTTACCTGCGTTGCAACCATGGTAATTCAAGTACCCACACCAGTTACAAATGGATACATTCATCTGGGGGACGGCTTTGTTATCCTGTCCGGTATCCTTCTCGGTCCGGTTTACGGAGCACTTGCCGGTGGTATCGGCTCTATGCTTGCTGACCTTTTAACCGGTTATATGGCTTATGTTCCTATTACCTTTATCATTAAAGCATGTGCTGGTCTTTTAGCTGGTGTTGTATATAAAGCACTTCAGAAAAAAACCGGCAGTTTCCATCTTCTGCCTGTTATCACTGGTGGTATCTGTGCTGCTATCGTCGTTGCTTTTGGATACTTTGCTGCCGAGTCCACCATCCTTGGTTATGGTCTTGCAGCTGCTGCTTCCATTCCGCACAACTTTGTACAGGGTATCTTTGGTATCATCATTTCTGCTGTTTTATTTGAAGCACTTTCCAAGGTACCCTTCATTCGTTCTATGACAACAGCATAATGGTAATGTACCACATTTTTGAAAAAAAATAAAGATGCTTAACGGCATCTTTATTTATCTTATGTATTAAATAAGCTCAAGCTTTCTTAAGACATTCTCAAACTTTTCCTGGTCAATTGGCTTTCCTGCATATGCTACACAGCCAAGCTCAAAGGCCTTCGTCACATTCCGTCCCTCACTCAGAGCAGTCGTCATAATAATCTTCGCCCGCTTTTCCTCTGGAATCTGTCTTTCTTCTTCAATATCTTTGATTGCCTTCAAAGCCTGATACCCATCCAAGGCTGGCATCATAATATCCAAACAGATCAAATCATAGCCTTCATCATTATCCAATGCCATTAAAAAGGCATCTACTGCTTCTATGCCATCTACAGTTATATCACACTCGCCGTATTTTGATAAAAAGCGAAGCATAAACTTTCTACTGGCAAAATCATCCTCTGCAATCAATATTCTCATGTCAATTCCTCCCTGTCCTTATTTCATGATATTTTACATTTCTTTTTCACCGTTTTTGTGAAGTCATATATTCTCCTACCTTCGCAACAAAAACCTCCATATCCTCCCTGGCACCGATGGTCACCCGCAGATACTCTGACAGCAGTGGTTTCCTGAAATACCGTACATAAATCTTTTGCTCCTTCAGCCACAAAAACAGCTTCTCGGCTTCTATCTCTTCATGAGTAATAAAAAGAAAGTTTGTCATGGAATCCGGGAAAGAAAAGCCCAGTCTGCGAAGCTCTGCCTTCAGCCATTCTCTGGTTTCCATAATCCTTTTTGTGGTTTCCTGGAAATAAGCGTCTGCCCGTACTGAGGCCTCTCCCATCAAAAGAGCCGCCTGGCTCATCGTATAGGAATTATAAGAATATTTTACATCATTCATTGCTTTAATAAGTTTTCGGCTTCCCATCCCAAAGCCAATCCGCATTCCAGCCAGAGAACGGGACTTCGAAAAGGTCTGCACCACTAAAAGATTATCATATCTGGTAAGCAGTTCTCTACTTGACTGTCCGCCAAAATCAATATAGGCTTCATCTATAATGACAACGCTATCCTGATTAGCCCTTACGATTTCCTCAATCCATAAAAGAGGTTCAAAAACAGAGGTAGGTGCATTAGGATTTGCCAGAACGATACCGCCATTTTCTCTTTTATAGTCCTCTGTACAGATATGAAAATCCCTGGTAAGCTCCGGTCTTTCATAAGGAATCCCGAACAGCTCTGCCCATACCTCATAAAAAGAATACGTTATATTTGGAAACAAAATTGGCTTTTCTGAATTAAAAAAGGTCAAAAATGCCATTCCAAGCACATCGTCCGAACCCACACCGACAAAAATTTCCTCCTGACTAAGTCCATAGTGTTTTGCCAAAGCTTTTCTTAATATGGAAGCCTCTGGGTCAGGGTAGCGGGAAAGCCTGTCCATAGGCAGCTCCTGCCCAGCCCGAATTACCTCCGGTGCCGGTGGATATGGGTTTTCATTGGTGTTCAGCTTAATAATGTCACTTCCTGCCGGTTGTTCTCCTGGAATATATGGCTCTACCCGGCGAATATATTTTTCCCATGTTTTCATACTCTCTTCCTCCGTCTTCATTTTAATTCTTATATTCTGCTGCCAGCTTTTTAAAAGCAGGCAGGGAGCGAACAATCATATCATAATCTACGCAGTAGGCCAGTCTCACATAGCCCGGGCAGGCAAAGGAAGACCCCGGTACCAAAAGGAGGTTATACTTCTTTGCCCTCTGGCAAAAGGCCTTGTCATCCTCCTCCAATGCCTTTACAAACAGGTAAAAGGCTCCCTCCGGTTTTACCATTTCATAGCCTATTTCTGTAAGCTCATGATACAAAAGCTCACGATTTCTATTATAAATTTCTACATCTACTGTGGCGTCTACACATTTTGCAATCGCTCTCTGTAAAAGAGAAGGAGCATTTACAAAGCCTAAGATACGGTTTGCCACATTTGCTCCCGCCACAATATCCTCAAAATCATCCAGTTCATCTGGCATAACAAGATAGCCGATTCGCTCTCCTGGGAGAGAAAGGGACTTGGAATAGGAATAGCCCACAATCGTATTCTCATAGTACTTTGTCAGATATGGTACCTCCACGCCATCGTAAGCCAGCTCTCTGTAAGGCTCATCAGAAATCAGATAAATCGAAGTATCAAAGGCGTCCATCGCCTTATACATGATTTCAGACATTGCCATAATTGTTCTTTCTGAATATATGACACCTGTAGGATTATTTGGTGTATTTACAATAACAGCCTTGGTCTTTTCAGAAATCTTTTCTGCAAATTCTCTTAGCTTCGGCTGAAAATCTACAGTATTCGGAGAAATCACAACGATTTTTCCGTCAAAGTTGCTGACATAGTTATTGTATTCTCCAAAATAAGGTGCAAATACAATAACCTCATCTCCAGGATTTAAAAGTGTCTTTAAAATAACATTTAAACCACCGGCTGCACCTACCGTCATTAAAATATTTTTCTTGCTAAATGCCGTATCAAAACGCTTATTTAAGGATTGTGCTACTGCTGCTCTTACATCCTCATAGCCTGAATTATTCATATAGCCATGGACCATGACAGGATTTTCCTCCGTGAGCACAGACAGCATAGCCTCCCGAGCCTCCTTCGGCGGCTCCACACTTGGATTGCCCAGGCTGAAATCATAGACATTCTCCTGTCCATACTCGGCTGCCAGTTTCTTTCCTTCTTCAAACATAGCACGGATTACAGAGCTATGTTTTACCAAACCTTCCATTTTCCTTGAAATCATCGTACTTCTCCTTTCAGAATGCAAACCATGTAATAAACTCACTTGGTAAAAGCTGCTTTATGCACACCAGTAAAAGAAGGTGAGCCGGATAAAAAACATAAAACAAATATTTCATTGAAATGCCTCTTTTTCCATTATAGAAATAAATCGGCAGAAAAGCAAGCATTGCCGGTGGTTCCCAAGAAAATGCTACTGCCCCTATTATAGACTGCTGCAAGCGGTCTCTTCGCATCACATAAAGCACTACAATCGCAGCTATTCCCTTCCATGAATAGTCTGTGTGAAGCAGGGTAGCAGCTGCCATTCCAAGAATAATAACCAACACCCGGAGCACTGGCTCCTGAAAGCGGTCCAGAAAATACAGTACACACAATCCCAGCAAA
Source organism: Acetivibrio ethanolgignens (assembly GCF_001461035.1). Classification (GTDB taxonomy): domain Bacteria; phylum Bacillota; class Clostridia; order Lachnospirales; family Lachnospiraceae; genus Velocimicrobium; species Velocimicrobium ethanolgignens. The sequence continues at coordinate 101,850 of NZ_LNAM01000153.1, forward strand.
AGTGTAAAAAACACATTCTGATAATGCATATTCACAATGCTTCCCGAAAAAGCCAAATCAAAGGGTATCTCAGAAATAATTGCAAATATAAAAAGCCGTAAACCATATTTTTTTACATCTCTTGTGTGTACATAGCCCTCTACCAAAAGGAAACAAAAGATAGGGAAGGCCAGCCGTCCCAGATTTCTGCAAAGTGTATAATAGGGGTGCAAGGGCTCCAATAAAATTGCTGCCGTATGGTCAATCAGCATACTGATGACCGCCAGGATTTTCAACGTACTGCCACTGATTCCTCTTTGGTTCATTTCAACCCCTCCTAAAATCTTTATTCTTTTATTATAACAAATGCCTCTCCTATTTCCTACTAATTTTTAACATTACGGTCTCAGCTGCCCAAAGGCTGTATAAACATCAAGCTTTCCATAGCCCCAGATGCGGTTCGGATACTCCAGATTACTTTCCCGTCCAGCTCCCCGAATCAAAATATTGGAAATCTCCGTTGTCTGCATCCCAAGATCATTTCCACGCACTACTCCCCACTCCAGCATCAAGACTGCTGCCCCTGCACAAAAGGCTGCTCCAACAGAGGTTCCGCTTCTTGTCGTAAAGCCGCCGCCCGGTGCCGGGCCGTAAACAGCTACTCCAGGTGCCGCAAGCTCCGGTTTAATTCCACCGGTGCTTGTAAATCCCCGGCTAGCTGCAATATAAATGCTTCCATCCACATGATTATATGCTGTTGACGTCAGTACACTCCTGGCATTGCCCGGCTCACAAACCGTAATATCCGGTTCCGGACTCAGGAACCTGCTCTCCGGCTTTAGAAAATCTGAAATCGGCATCCACATGTTATAGCTGGCTAGATATTCCGTATTGTTTACCACTTCAATCCGCCAAATTCCTGCCGCTGGTCTCAAAATACGGATTACGATTACCTCATCCCCCGTATTTGTTTCCACAGCTGTATACTCCACAAACACCCGGCTGTTTTCCAGAGGAAAGGTAATCGGTGTTACGCCCCTGCCATACCAGATAGGCAGTATTCCGGTAGCATTCCCCAATGGTGTACGGATTCCTACAGTAAACAGCTGTGGTGCTTCTGTCCAAAGCTCCAGTGTCACTCCTGTTTCTCCTTCGGCTATATTTATCTCTACCACATCCCTGCCTCCGGCCTCTAAAAGCCGCCGTTGATAGTGGTGCCCCTGGTTTCCTTCATTACCTGCACTGCTTACCATAACAGCTCCCGAAAATACGGCACTCCGGTTCATATATCTGGACAGCTGAAGCTCCCCGCTGTGATTTCCTGCATTGGTTCCCAGTCCCAGTAAAACCACAATCGGCATTCTTCTGATAGCTGCTACTGCCTGCACATAGCGAATCCCCAGCATAATATCATTTTCCTGATATACATTTTCTCTCTCACCTATTCCATAATAGCTCTTTAGATTATTTTTCGCTTCCTTCAGCTTAACAACTACCAAATCTGACAAAGGTGCTATTCCTGAAAAGTCCTCCTCGGGCAATTCGTTTCCTGCCACAATTCCTGCCAGAAAGGTTCCGTGCCCGCTTTCATCTGTTACCGGAACAAGCTCTGCAGGATTTTCAGAGCTGATAGCTTCCTCTATCTGTGCCTGCTTGTATTCCGTACCATAATAGAAACCCTCCGGCGGGCTTCCGCTTCTTACCGTCTGGTCCCATATTGAATAAATCCGGCTGCTGCCATCTGCATTAATAAAGGCCGGATGGAGGTAATCTATCCCTGTATCAATAATTCCTATTAGTACACCACTCCCATACAAATCCAGATAGGGCTGACGTCGAAGCCTTAAGATGCCCGCCTCTTCTAAAGCTGTCGTATCCATAATTCCATAGCACTTCGGCATAGCAGTATAACCATAGATATTCAACGTTTCTTCCGGGTTTCCAACCACCCTTCGATAAAGCACCAAGCTCCGGTTACTGACTACCTGGGCACACTGGGCTTCATAAAGCTCTCTTGCCACCTCGGGATCATCAAAGGTTTCTATAATGTAATCACCATATTCCTCTGAATAAATAATGTCCTCACAGCTCATTTCATCCATAAAAAATCCTCCGCATATAATCTCATGCTATTATATGCGGAGGATTTTTCTTCTATCCTAAATTAACTGCTCCAGAATTGAGCTTCCGATGGTATTTTCCGGCATCGCTACCTCAAAATTATCTGCAATGGTAGCTCCAATCACAGCAAAGGTATCTGCCTCCGGCAAAAGTCCTCCCTCCTTCATAGATGGAGAATAAGCTAAAAACGGTACCTTTTCTCTGGTATGATCTGTTCCTGTATAGGTTGGATCGTTGCCGTGGTCTGCTGTAATAATCAGAAGGTCATCCTCCTTTAGCTTACCTAGCAGAATACCAAGCTTTTCGTCAAACCTTTCGATTTCCTGACCATAGCCTAAGGGATCTCTTCTATGTCCCCAAAGGGCATCAAAATCGACCAGATTAACAAAGCAAAGGCCGGTAAAGTCCTTATCTGCTATCTCTATCGTCTGCTCCATACCATGTACAGAGGAGTTGGAACGGTAGCTTTCTGTGATGCCCTCGCCCACAAAAATATCATTGATCTTTCCAACAGATATAACATCCATCCCAGCATCCTTCAGGGCATTTAAAGCTGTCGGACCATAGGGCTTCAGTGCATAGTCATGGCGGTTACTGGTCCTCTTAAATTCGCCCTTTTTCTTTCCAACATAAGGGCGGGCAATAACACGACCAACCTTCCACTCATCCTTCATTGTGATTTCTCTAGCAATTTCACAGCAGCGGTACAGCTCGTCAAGACCAAAGGTTTCTTCGTTTCCACAAATCTGCAGTACAGAATCCGCAGAGGTGTAAACAATCATGGCTCCCGTTGCAATCTCTTCCTCTGCCAATTCATCTAAAATCTCCGTACCACTGGCGCTCTTATTTCCGATAACCCGCTTTCCTGTCCGTTTTTCCAGTTCTTCAATCAGCTCCTTCGGAAATCCGGTATCGGTAAAAGTCTGAAATGGCTTTTCTATCTTAAGGCCCATCATCTCCCAGTGTCCGGTCATCGTATCCTTGCCGTTGCTGGCTTCTCGCATCTTCATAAAATGTGCCATCGGTGCCTTGACCGGCTCTACCTGCTTCAGTGTATGAAGATTAGCTATGCCAAGCTTCGCAAGGTTCGGAATATGAAATTCCTCCATCTTTTCAGAAATGTGTCCCAGGGTATCTACATCGATATCTCCAAACCGCTCGGAATCCTCCATAGCTCCAACCCCAAGAGAATCCATGACCACAGTAAATATTCTTTTATATTTTTTCATTCTGCTACTCCCTTTCGTTTTTTATTTTATTTTGCCGAAATTCTCTTTTTTTGTCAAGGACAAGTGACTTTGAGTTTTATATTCGATAGGATAAAAAAGACGCGAAACACCTATATGCCTCGCATCTTATATTGCAGTTATTCTATTACCTTTACCGTACAGGTATCCGTCGCACCGTTAGCAATGGTAATCGTAATCTTTACCTCGCCTGGCTTCAGGGCCGTTACAGTCCCCTGGGAGGTCACTGTCGCAATCTCTGTATCCTCAGACTTGTATCTTCCGGTCTCTACTGTAGTTCCCGGTGTCAGCTTCGCTTTCAGTGTAGTCTTTTCTCCGGCCTTCACTGTAACCTCGCTTTCACCAAATCGAACGCTCTGAGCCGGTGGTCCGACCTTAACCTTACACTTTAATGTGCGTACTGTCTTACCTGCCTGCTTTACTGTAACGATAATCGTGGTCGTTCCAACGGTATCTCCTGTAATCTCTGCTTCTTTATTAGAAACCTTCTTAATGGAAACAATGTCGGAATCCTCTGCTTTGTAGGTCACCTTTTGTCCCTCTTCCAGATTCCGTAAACGCAAGGTGTAGGAATCCTCAATAATAAGGGAAAAGGCGTTTACATTTAATCGTAATGAGCTTGCTTTGTCATCATCATCCCCGACTTCACTTGCTTTTGCTACCGCGATGTTATTGGAAAGAAAAAAGGTATTTGGCAGCGGCAAAAAACCGGTCAGAAGAAGGCCCATGCTTAACATGAACAAGCACTTTGCAATAATAAAAGATACTTTCTTCATGTTTATCCCTCCAAATCTTCTGGATATAGCTCCATTACTATGTACCTTTATTACAAATCCAGTATATCAGCTATTTTTGTCAGAATAATGGCAGAACCTTGTCATAATTTTCAACTTGTAGAAATTTACAGGTTTTATTATAATATAGATATAAAAGAATTACCTAAGGAGGATATGTATGCCATACATTTTAATTGCTGATGATAATCAGGATATTACAGATATCCTTTCTACTTATGCTGAAAAAGAAGGGCTCACGCCTGTAATTGCCGCTGACGGTGAACAGGCACTTACCCTTTTCCATCAATATAATCCTTCAGTTGTCCTTCTGGACGTAATGATGCCAAAGGAGGACGGCTATGAGGTCTGCCGCAAAATCCGCGGAGAATCTAATGTACCGATTATCCTGATTACCGCCCGGGGTGAAGACTTTGAGCGTATCATGGGGCTGGATATCGGTGCTGATGATTATATTGTAAAGCCCTTTAGTCCAAGTGAGGTCATGGCAAGAGTCCGAGCTGTTCTCCGCCGTATGACAAAGACAGAGCCGACACCGGAGCACTCGGAAAATACAATTTCCATCAGCAGCCTGACCATCAATCTGGATGAATATACCCTGTACATAGGCGGTCAGAAAATGTCCCTTACCAAAAAGGAAATCGAAACCATGTGGACACTGGCCAGTAATCCAAATAAAGTCTTTACCCGCGACAACCTGTTAGACAGCCTCTGGGGCTTTGATTATTTCGGCGACAGCCGTACTGTGGACTCCCACATCAAGCGTCTCCGTGCCAAGCTGGATAAGGTAGAGCACCCTGACTGGTGTATTAAAACAATCTGGGGGGTAGGCTACAAATTTGAATACGAAAAATAAAAAACAACGCAAGCCAGGCAATCAGGGTATTTCTGCTCCTAAAATCTGGAACAGCCTGTTTTTTCAGATTTTCCTTTATTTTGCCACTATTCTGACGGTATTTGCAGTTCTTTTAGGTGTTATTTTTATGAATCTGTACCGCCAGAACACACTGACTACTTACGAGCAGCAGTTGAAAAACCAAGGACAGCAGCTTGCAAATAATATTTCCACTTATGTAAATAACGATGATATTTCCCACTATACCTCCTACCTGTTTTCCTGGGAGGAAATGCTTTTAACAGAAAATACGGACTTATGGGTTATCTCCAATCCTAAGGCATCAGAGCCGATGAAAACGGACTTTGCCAATGTAAATCTGGAGGGCATGACGATTTCTGAGGATATGGAGTCTGTCATTTCCAAGGCCTATGATGGCAAGGTCAGCAGCCTAAGCAGCTATGACGAGCTTTATCGAAAGCCTATCCTGCGGGTAGCGACTCCGATTCACAATGCCAACGGACGAGTCGTAGGTGTCGTTCTTTTGAATACCTATGTAGAAAACCAGCAGAAGGTCAATGACAGCAGCATGCAGCTTATCCTAAGCAGCAGCCTGGTATCTCTTCTGGTTTCCTTTGTTATCGCCATTGTTTTTGCCCGTACCCTGGCCCGGCCGATTTCCCAGATGCGTATCGCTGCAGCCCAGTATGCCATTGGAAATTACGATTACACTACCGACATATCCCGTCGTGATGAAATCGGTGAGCTGGCTACCACTTTAGATGTCCTTTCAGACAAGCTGACCCAGAGTGAAATCGAGCGGCAGAATTTGGAGCAAATGCGTATGGACTTTTTTGCAAATGTTTCCCACGAGCTTCGCACGCCGATTACAGTTCTCCGTGGCTATACAGAAACACTGTATGATGGTGTTGTCACCGACCCCAAAAGAACTCACCAGTATTATGAGCGTATGCTCCGGGAGTGTACCAGCATGGAGCGTCTAGTCGGCGACCTGCTCACCCTTTCCAAAATGCAGAATCCTCATTTTGAAATGGAAATGGAGCCCATCAATCTGGTTCAGATTTTTATAGATATTATCCGAAGTGCAAAGGTAATGGCTGCTAAAAAGGAAATTTCACTGGAGCTTATGAAAAATCAGGACTGTATCATGATGCCCGGCGATTATGACCGTCTGCGTCAGATGTTCCTCGTTATTATTGATAATGCCATTAAGTTTTCTCCAGAACACAGCAGGATTCACCTTACTCTGGAAGAACGGGAAGAAACCATTTTTGCCTCCATCCGGGATGAGGGTATTGGTATCTCACCAGAGGAGCTTCCTAACATTTTTGAGAAATTCTATAAATCCAAGCTCCGCCAGAATGCTACCGGCTCCGGTCTTGGTCTCATGATTGCCAAGCAGATTTCCAATCGCCATAACGGTACAATTCAGGTTATCAGTGCTTTAAACGAAGGGACTGACTTCCAGTTTACCTTTCCTAAGGATTTTAAAGACTGGGAATTTGAAGATTTTGAGGATTTAGGGGAATAAGGGAGAACTGTCAAAAACACAGCCGCCATTACTGCGAATAATGGCGGCTTTTACAAAAGTTTTATTTCTACTTTTGTAAAAGCATAGCCATTGACAATCATATCTGCCTTGTCAGCCACCTGAATAATATCAGTCATATAAAACCCTCACTTTCTTTATTGGTCTTAAAAATTCATCTACATTAAAATATAAATCATTTAGTATAGGAATCAAATCAATATATTCTTCTTCTTCTTTATCATTATGCTCATATTTAGCCATAACTACTAAATATCCGTTATCCCATTCCTTCACTTTCGTATACCGTTCCAAAGAATACGGTGCCAAAAAACGAATCATATAATTACCATATTTAAAAACGGTATAATTACCAGTATTACTTAGGTAGGCTTCATCATTCTTCATACTACTATTCTCCCTTAGGAACTTTCTTTCATCATTATTTTATAAAAAAACTCCCCTTATCTTTCTTTTATAGATATTATCCGGAGTGAAAAGGTAATAGCTGCTTAGATTTCCTCAACATGTGCCACACCCTCTGCTGTAGCAAGTACCTGTAGTACTTCATCGTGCTTTCGTTTTTCCGGTATTTTTAAATTCATCACTGCACTAATATCAATATTTTCCGTGAATTTATTGTTAATTATCTGCATATCAATGATATCTATTTTTTTCTCCCGCAAATCCTCTATAAAGGAGCTGAAGGACTTCTTCCCTCCAAATTCAATGTAAATTGTTAGAATTTTGGAATTTCTCTTAATTTTACTATCCAGACCATTCAAAGCAACCATAACAACCAGCACAAATATTCCACCAACGACTGCCCCTTCATAAAATCCAATTCCTATTGCAAGACCACAGCAGGCAGCTACCCAAAGGCCGGCAGCTGTCGTGATTCCTTTTATCTGCTGTCTTCCTGTAACAATAATGGTTCCAGCCCCAAGAAATCCTATTCCGCTGATAACCTGTGCACCCATACGAACCGGATCTGATGTGTGATAGGCCTGAAAAACATATTGGTTTGTCATCATTACCAAAGTTGCACCAAGGCATACCAGCATATAGGTTTTAAAGCCTGCCGGACTGTGCTTTTTCCCACGCTCCGCCCCCAGCATTGCTCCTATCACTAATGCCAATATCACCCTCACGATAATAGATACAAAATTCAATTCCCTAAGTATTTCCATGTCTAAAACCATTCCTACAACTCCTTGCAATTAAAGAATATGAGCATCACATACATCAAACCGGACAAAGGCAGCATCTCCAGCCTGAAAAATTTCCTTGTGCTTTGGATTAAAATCCGTAATCTTAAGAAGTGTCTCTCCGACTCTTACTTGATAATTCTGATAAGCCCCCATGAAACAGCTCACTTCTACCTTACAGGGTAACAGCCCTTCCCTTGCAACTGTCGCAGACTCCGGCCTTAACACAAGAATACAGCTTTCACCCTCCTTCATACTGCCAACCTCTTCAACGGGCACAGAGGTTCCTTCAATTAGGATGCTTCCACCCCTTCCATCCTTTGTAGCAAGCTTTCCTTCCAGGAAATTTGCTTCTCCAATGAAATCTGCCACAAATTTATTCGACGGATGATAATAAATTTCCTGTGGTGTCCCCTGTTGAGCAACAACTCCCTTATTCATAATGATAATCTGGTCAGAGATTGCCATAGCCTCGCTCTGGTCATGGGTAACATATACTGCTGTTATTCCAACTCTCTGTTGGATTTTACGGATTTCTGTTCTCATAGCTATTCTAAGCTTTGCATCCAGATTTGATAATGGCTCATCAAATAGTAAAACCCCCGGTTCTACTACTAAAGCCCTTGCAAGAGCCACTCTTTGCTGCTGACCACCGGATAGCTGATTTGTCATTCTGCTTTCCATCCCGGAAAGCTCCATAAGCTCAAGGATATCCATAACCTTCTTATGGATTGTTTCCTTATCCATTTTTCTCAGTCGAAGTCCGTAAGCTACGTTATCAAATACATTGTAATGCGGAAAAAGTGCATAGCTTTGGAATACCATCGCTGTATCTCTCTTATTTGGTGTAAGCTCATTGATTGGCTCATTTCCCAAATAAATTTCTCCCTCATCCGGACTTTCAAAGCCTGCAATCATCCGAAGTGTTGTTGTCTTTCCGCAGCCAGACGGTCCAAGCAGTGTTACAAAGCTTCCTGCCCTAATATCTATGCTTATACCATCTACAGCCTTAAAATCCTTTCCCGTCTTTGGATCCTGGTAAATTTTTGATATGTTTTCTAATCGGATTCCTTTCGATTCAACTAACATCCTATTCTTCCTCCTTGATTTTTTTACTTGTTCCGAAGAACTTAATAAAAAGATTCATAACAAGTACGGAGGCATATACTATCGCAATCAAAATAGTCGCATATGCACAAGCCACACCATAATATCCCTTTTCTGCAAACTCATTGATCTGGCAGGTAATAAGCAGGAACTGTGGTGTAACTAACAGAATGATTGCACTAATTGCCGTGATGCTTCTTACAAAGGAGGTAACAAGTCCACTAAAGAAGGAATCCTTAATTAAAGGTAATGTCACACTCATAAATACCTTTCCACTGCCTGCACCAAGATCATAGGCGGATTCTTCAATCGACTTATCTATCTGGCGAAGTGCCGAAATCCCACTTCGTGTTCCTACCGGAAGACTCCGCACAATGAATACAATAATTAATATTGTTCCTGTCCCATATAAGCCTGCCATAATGCCTGTATGGAAAAGACCATTTGCATACCCTCTGATATATCCAATACCAAGTACAGTTCCTGGCACTGCCATTGCAAGCATTGACGTAAATTCAATAAAGCCCCTTGCCTTGAATTTCTTTTTAACAACAAGATAGGAAATTATCATAGAAAGCAGGCCTGTAATCGGTGCAGCGATTGCGGAAAGTATAAAAGAATCCTGAAAAGCTTTTATTCCACTGTATTTAAATAAATAATCAAACCATTTCAAGCTTAAGCTATAATCTCTTCCCCAAAGGGTAAAAAGTGCTCCAAGGGGAATCATCATATACATTAAAATTACAAAAAGAGCTACCAGTGTGCACAGCAGCGTTAGCGGCACGGTTACGCTTTTGTCGGTAATGAGCATCCGTGCTCTTGATGCTTTCCCTGTTAAGGTTGCCGCTGTTTTCTTCTCAAGGTAATATTTTTGAATAAAGAAAAGCACAAGGGTCAGCGACAAAAGAATAACCGACATTGCAGCAGCTCCTGTAGAATCGTAGGAGCCGGTTACCTGTAGGTAAATGGTGGTCGCCAGGGTATCAAAATCGCCTCCGATCAGCATTGGATTTGCAAAATCCGCAACCGATTCAATAAATGTAACAAGAAATGCATTGCCTAATCCCGGCAGCAATAATGGGAATGTAACAGATGTGAACACCTTCCATCTGGAGGCTCCCATATCTCTGGCTGCTTCTTCAAGAGAGGGGTCTACATTTTTCAGAAGACCCTTCAGCATCAGATAGCACACCGGGAAAAATGTAAGTGTCTGGACAATTACAATCCCCTTTAACCCATATACATTGGAATCATAAATATGGAGTAAGGATCTTGTAATTATTCCGCTTTTCCCAAATAGCATAATTGTCGAAAGCGATAAAACAAATGGCGGAGACACCACCGGCAGCAAGGATATCACATTAAAAATCCTTTTCATTATTTTGCTTTTTACCTTTACATAAATATCTACATATGCAAATAAAAGTCCCAATGCCGTTGATAGAAGACCTGTGATTACCCCCAACAGCAGGGTATTGCCAAAAGCCTCTCTAAATCTTTGTACACGCAGCACTCTTTTAAAAACATCGAAGGTGAAATGTCCCTCCTGCCAAACACTATCTATCATTAAGATGAACAATGGGTATACCACAAATAATACCAGGGAAACTAAGAGCATACCTATCATTCCCACTAAAATCGGGTCGGAAAAGAATTTTTTCCGGTCAAGCTCAGCACTTTTACTTCCTGCTGCCACAAAAACCTCCTCCTTCTATTTTTCTTAGGTACTACTCTGTTTTAAATCTGTCATCAGAGCCTACTGCCTCAAAGAAATCCTCCACATATTTAGAGGTATTCTTCCTCGCATCCTCAAAATCATAGTCCATTACGTTATCCGGATCTAAACCAAACTGAGTAGCCTCTTCCGGCTGTGTTGCATTATCAATGACCAGGAACTGATATGACTCATTTTCCTTTGCAATATCCACACACTCCGGAGAAAGTGCATACTCAATCCAAAGCTTAGCTGCATTCAGGTGCTTTGCACCCTCAAAAATCGCTGTTGCCCCGATTTCATAGGTTGTACCAGATTTTGGAATAACAAGCTCAATATTGTCATATCCATTTAAAATCTGTGTAATTCCATCATGTAAAAATCCAATTGCAATAACACATTCTCCCGGTCCTACCATCTTTGATGGACCAGAACCACTCTTTGTGTACTGATATATGTTTTTATCAAGCTCCTTGAAGTACTCCATGGCCTCATCGTGGCCCTTTGCCTGAATCATTGTATTAATAATCAGCTTAGCCGTTCCAGCAGTTGATGGATTTGACATTCCGATAAGCCCCTTGTACTGAGAATCCAGCAAATCATCCCAATCCTGTGGAACAGGAAGTCCCAGGCGTTCAAGCTCCTCCTTATTACACATAAATCCAAGAATTCCCTTATATATTCCATACCAGCAGCCATCCTTCTCTTTATAGGTATCGTCTACTAAGTGAGAAGCATTCTCTGCTGCATATGCATAGAGAAGGCCTTCTGCTGCTGCTTCATTATATGGATCCGATGTCCCACCAAACCAGACATCAGCAGACGGATTCCCCGCCTCCTCCTGAACCTTTGTAAAAACCTCTCCCGTTGACAATCTCTGGAAATCAACCTTAATTCCATAAAGATCCTGAAACTTCTGGCAAACTGCTGAAAGATATGCCTCCTCACATGAGCCATAAACAACCAGAGAGCCTTCCGCCTGAGCCGCTGCCACCAGATCCTTTGCAGCCTCTGTTCCATTTGCAGTGCCGGTATCTGCCGCCGGTGACGAACTGCCTCCACAGCCGGCAAGTGCCAGCATTGACATTGATGCAGCAAGAACTGCTGCCAGTATTTTGCTACCTTTCATAAAATACCTCCAATATTTTTTTATTTGATAATGTAATTATATACAAATTGCACAGCTGCGTATAGGAGATAAAACACATAAATCTTTTATTATTCTGACATTTTCGGCTATTCCTTATAGCGATCCCGATATTCCGAGGGACTAACACCAACATATTTTTTAAAAATTGTGCTAAAATATGCAATATCCTGGTATCCCACCATTTCCGCCACTTCATATACCTTATATTTATAGTCCTTTAAAAGCTTCTTTGCTTCGCATATCCTGCACTGCATGACATAAGCCATAAAGGTATAATCTGTTTCCTTTCGGAAAAGCCTGCTTAAATACCCCTCGCTGATTCCAAGCTGCTCTGCGGCCGTCCTTATAGAGATATCATCCTTAGCAAAGTATTGCTCAATCCAGGCTATTGCCTCAAGAATATATTTACTCTTATCCCCCTTTGCCAGCCTCAGCTCACGGATTCCTCCCTCTGGTGTCTGGTTTTTTGACTGATTTATATGCAAAGCATCCGCTATTGCCTTTTCTAACTGTCCCTCTCGGAATGGTTTAAGCAGATAATCCACTGCCTGAAGCCTGCAGGCTTTTTGTGCATAGGCAAAATCATCGAATGCAGTGAGAAAAATCGTAAGCTGGAATATCCCCTCTTTTTCCAGTCTCTCAAGCATTTCCAATCCACTCAGCCTTGGCATTCGGATGTCTGATATTACAATATCCGGGTGACGTTTCCGAATAAGCTCCATTCCCTCTTCTCCGTTTGTCGCCTCTCCAACAACAGCACAATGAATACTTCCCCAGTCTGTTCCCATAATAATTCCCTCGCGGACAAACTTTTCATCCTCCACCACAACTACCTTCTTCATATTCATCTTCATCTCCATTATGCATTATCCACCAGCCCATACTTAAGCGGCAGCCTGACAATTACCTCCGTTCCTACACCGACCTCTGAATTAATCTCTATCCCATACGCTTCTCCATAATTTAATTTGATAATAGCATTTACATTATGGCAGCCAATACTGCCTCCCGTTTTTCCATTCTTATTCCCTGGCTCATTCCACACAGGCTCAAAATTATCCTCCCTTAGCTCCTTTAATCTTTCCTTTGCTATCCCACATCCGTTATCCTTTATGGAAATAATCAGTTCATCCCCAGACTCCCGTTTTTCTTTTCTGGCCACAAGTATGATGATTCCACTTTCTGATTCTTTAAATCCATGAATGATACTATTTTCTACCAGTGGCTGAAGCGTCAGCTTTGGAATACGGCACCTTTTCAGTTCCTCCGGCACATCTAAAATAAACTCAAACCTGTCGTCAAATCTTATCCTTTGAATTTCCACATAAGAAGTCACAAACTGCAGTTCCTGTTCAAGGAGAATCATCGGCTTTGCCGATATACTCATTCGCAGAATCTGTGCAAGGCCTTCTGACAGCGTTGCTATCTCCGGAATCTGATTTGCCTTACCAATCCACTTAATAGTATCCAGAGTATTATATAAAAAATGCGGATTGAGCTGTGCCTGCATCATCTTTATGTTCATCAATGCCCACTCTCGTTCCTTGCTTATCCGCCTTTCCAAATTACCTTCTATATATCTGGACATATCATTAAAGCTTTCTGAAAGCCTTCCTATGGCATCTTTTTTCCCTGTCACGGAAACACGACTTTTAAAATTACCTCTTCTCAGGGATGCCATGGCAGCCTGAAGCTCATTCACATTTTTATGTAAGGATCTACTAATCGCCCCTGATACCAGCACACTAATTGCAAGCATAATGCTTCCAAAGATTACGGAAATTGTACGATAGAGTGCCTTAATTTCCTCTCTTGATGAAGTTTCCTGCTTTAAAAACAGATTCATTTCCCCTTCTTTGCTTTTTCTCATGCAATAAAAATAATCCTTCTCTTCGGGAGCATACACTTCCTTTGAGTTGCCCATAAAGAACTCTTTTACTTCACGAAGCTCCTCCTTTGGGCAGCTTCCATAGGAGCAGTATCCAATCTCAGAGTAATCATCCTGAATGATAATCATCGGATTCCTTCCTATTTTTTCGCTCTGGCATATCCTCTCAAACCCATTTGACAAAACTGTTGCTACCACAAAGCCAATAATCTGTTCCGATTCATCTGTAACAGCCCTGGCCACTCTCATGTACCTATCCTCGCTATTCTCATGGTAGATTATTGCATTACGCACGATATGGACCCTCGGAGCCCTTGCTGCCTGATAAAAAATGCCCCAATCCAGCGGCATCTGCCTGCTCGCCCCATGACTATCCTCGTTTATCATCAAAAGATTACCAGCACTATTGTACAAGGAAAAATATCCATATCGGCCATATCTGCTATTTGCATGGTAAAGTGCTCTATACACCTGTTTTTCAAGGACTGGGGAATTAGCCCTTTCCAAATAACACAAAATATGCGAATTTGTACTTAAGCCATCAAGTCCCTCTCCAAGCTCAAGAATAGCAGCATCCAGTGCCTCCTGTACAGTCTTCAGCTCAGCCCTTGCCTCTTTTTTCATATTACTTAAGTAGATAATCTGCACGACCTGCAGCAGCACAAAATACCCGGCAAGCATAGAAATTACTGTCGCAAGAAGCATTCCGACAAATATTTTCCCCTGAAATGACATATCTTCTATTATTTTTCTCATTCCGGCCTCCTGCCCTTTTTTCAGCCTCTTATAAGCAGTTTAACATATTTCTATTGAAAAATACAGTGGGTTTTAAATGAAGTGTTACCTTTTTACGTCAAAAACACAGCCGCAGGCTCCCTTCCCACAGCTGTGTTTTTTGTAAGACAATTTTCATTTGTTTTTATTTTTTCAAGTTCTATATATTACGTTCTTTCCCACTCTCATTTTACGCTGATTCTTAATATGTATCCGTGTGGCTGTATCTTACCAGATTCTCGTAATTTCCATCCTTTGTGTATACATAGGCTGACATTTTAACAATATAGGTTCCCCGCTGTGTCAGTTGGTGATGACGTGAAATACCAAACACCATACTGTCCTTTGTATCCATCCAGGTCATTACATTAGACTTATCACTATTCTTCTGTAAATATAAAAAAATCTGAATTGTACGGATATTATCTCCACCGGACACAGTCCCTCCACACCCAGCATCTCCTGAAGAATTAATTGTCAATGCCGTTCCTGTACTAATCGTACTACTAACCAACTGTGGAGTATCCGCTGACATTCCCAATTTTTTTCTTAAGGCAAGCTCCTCCGGACACATCTGCTCTATATCAGCCACTATATATTTCTGTTTCCCGGTTTCTGCTGCACTGACCGGTGCAATATTTACCAGCATGATTGCAAGCAATAAGCCTATTACACTTATTTTTCTTTTCACTACGCTACCTCCTCTCAATTGTCCTACATCTTATTGACAATTAGAAGAATAGATTTGTGACATTTATTTTACTTCTTGAATATTTTTTATTAGCTTAAGTGCCTCATCTTGTTGGACACTACCTCTTATAACAAACTGATATCCATTTTGATACCATACCGCGGTATTCTCATCTTCCCCATTTAAAAAATAAAATTTTATTCCATCTTCCAAAATCTCCTTATAATTCTTTTCTTCTTTAATAGAAAAATACATTATTACACAATACTGTTCTAAACGAATTCTGCTATCCTTCTTAATACTATGATACACCTGCACAGCAGAAAATTCTGTCCTCTCCTCCAATTCCTTCTCATACCCTTCTGGCACCCAGCCCAGCTCGTACACCGTTTCAATGGTCTGCGGCTTTTTCTCATTCTGCCAGAGGTTCCCATGAGGTTCTATTTCGATATGGTCGCTATAGCATTCCTGGAAAAATTTTACGATAGGATTCTTTCCTGCCTCGCTCTGTCCTCCAAAGCCCAGAGCCACTGCACCAACCAAAATTACCACAATAGCAACCTTTTTCACTGACGCATGAATAAAACGATAGATACATGGCATTTTCTCTCTTTTCTCCACCTCACGGATAAGAGCTACCTGCTTTGCCATGAACTCCTCCGAAAATTCGTGTGGCTCTTCGCCCTCTGCCTCGGCGTCCATGGCCTCCAGCTCTGCCAAATCCAGCTTTTCGACCTCATCCAAAGCAGTCATAAACTCATCTTCATTTACATTATAAGCATTAAATTTTCTTTCCTTCATTTTATCTCCTCTCTCCACATGCCGCAAGGCCAGTCATCCAGGTAATGCTGCTTCTTCAACTGTTCCAAAAGCATCTTCCTGCCGCGTTCCAGCCGTTTTCTTACTGTAGCCTCTTTGATTCCATAGGATTGTGCTATCTGTTTATCGGAAAATCCATATTTGTATTTTACAATCAGTATATCCGAGTATTTATGGGGAAGTTCTCTCACAATCTTGAAAAAGGCTTCCTCCTCCAGCTTGCGGATTACCGTTTCGGCACTATCCTCCACTGCAATATTGTTCACCATTTCTTCATTATAGCTTCCAATCGTTACACCGGCCTCCCGCTTCCTTTTCTGATACATATTCGTCGCAAGATTCCTTGCTGCAGTATACAAATAATACTTTACGGCTTTCTCATCCATGTTTTCCAGCTTTTTCAGAATATCCTCCCTGGATATCCGAAGCATTACCTCCTGCACTACATCCTCTGATATATGCGAGTCATTCAAAAGCTGCTTCGCTACATAGTACATACCTCTGCCAAAGGTGTTGAACAGATAGGTTAGCTTTTCCGAATCGCTCATCCCTTTTAACATCTGCTTAATTTTCCTCCTGTTATTTTTCTTTTGTAATCTACATATGACAATAATTCATCGCTTTTTATCTTCCTGCCACGACAATTTCCTTTATGTTTTTCCTCTTTTCTCCTAACAGTCTGTTCTGAATTTAAACTTATCGCTGGATTATCATATATTCTGTCGAATCTTGCGAACACACGCCATTGCTATCATTCAGCCCTCTATGTTATACTTTTTACAGAAAGCAAACGAGGAGGGGTTCAGATGCTAGATGTTTATATTTGCCCAAAATGCGAACTAGTCCGCTATGTTTCTAAGGATAAAACCCACTGCTTCCGATGTGACGTAGAAATGATCCATGCTGACATTCCATATGCCGACTATATAAAGCTGACCGCCAAAGAGCGGCAGGTCTACATAAATCATGCGAAACAGGAAGCATGAGCCCACAGACACACAGAAAACAGCCGACGCATCTTACGCGACGGCTGTTTTTATTATAGCAGGTTTTGCTTTATTTTGCTACAGAATGTTGCTTTTTCTTCATTTTTTCTTTACAGGCATACATCTGCTCATCTGCACGCTTTACAGTGTTCATCAGATTCTCGTCTACTTCCTCTTTAAATTGGGCATAGCCGGACGCAATTGACATTTTTCCTTCAAAGAATTTATCACTTAAGCTTTCTACCCTTTCCTCCATTTCTCTTTTCATATTTTGGTATTCCTTTTCTGATACATTTTTCAAAATAGCACAGAACTCATCGCCACCGATGCGGAAAACAGCTCCCTTTCTCCCAAAAATATCCTGAAGAACTTCACTGCATATAATAATATAATAGTCACCTCTGCTATGGCCATAAATATCATTGAAATGCTTTAAATTATTTAAATCAAAGGCAGCAATAGCCATGGATTTCCAATAACGCTTCTCCAGCTTGCTGATTTCTGCTTCATAGGCATTCCTGTTGCCAAGCTTTGTAAGAAAATCCTGGTATGCAATCTCTTTTATTGTATCCACTTCATCTTCTATCTTTGTTAAACGAACGGAGCTCTTTAGCACGACAGCAACCAGGATAAGGAGATAAATCATAACTCCAGTTCTCGTAAAATAAGCCACATCCCTACTTCCGTTATAATATCTCCAAAAATCCTGAACTGACGTTCCAAGCAAAATAGAAATTCCCAAAATATGGTATCTGGTATTTTTCCCTAATGCAGTTCTTTTCTTTATCAGAGTGCGAATCGTCAAATAAGCTCCCCACAGCACCCCGATAACACATAATAAATGTGTTAAAAACAGGGTTTCTTTAAAATCCTTAAGACCCAATATCTGCAGGATTGCAGATAACAGGGCCACCAGCATGGCACTAAGACATAGCCCATCCATCACATAGGTACCTTTGTCCCCGGAAGTATATATGTAACGCACAAACATCACGATTGGAATAAACATCAGCTGAAAAACCACAAAGGATATCTGACTAAAAAACAAAGCATTTCCCCAAAATACCGGCATTATGTTAGCTACTAATCCCGACCACATTGAGTAAAACAGGGTAAACAAGCCCAGCCATAATAGGCCTACTGATGTATGCAGCTTCTTCCTGAGAAAAAGACTGATCAAGACAATCGCCAAGCCTGCAAGAAAAGATAATACGGACAATAGCATTAGCATAGCCGCATTTTTCATAATCCTTATCAGCATTTCAGCCTTACTGCCGTAAAAGATTTCCGGAAGCTGCGTACTCTTTGATTTATAGGCCGGTGCTAAAACAATGCTAAGCTCTTTCCCGGCATATTCTTCCTTTAACTCAAAAAAGATCCAATTCTTCCCTGGACTTTTACTATAATACCCCTCCGGTACAGCAAAGGAGTACACCAGGCTGCCATCTACATAAAGCCTGACATTTTGATGGGCAGTAAAAAAATTCACACATTCTCCCGGCATACTATCCTTTGAAAGACGCTTTCTTAGAATGACAGAGGAACTATTCGGATTGTCGATTTCAAAGGGTAGCTCCTGATAGAAGGTTTTCACCCCATCAAGCTCAATCACCCAATCCTTCCCATAGTTCAGAATATTTTCTTCAAAACGCTCCAGTCCCTGCTCCTGAAAGAGCCGCCCCAATACAATTATTATAATCCTGAATCCGTGAAGTTCAATGCAAGTCAACCTATTAAAAGCCAGTATTTTCTAATGT